>JAVHVN010000136.1:0-93097 GCA_032160545.1 Pseudonocardiales bacterium
TTCGCCGCCCAGCCGCGCCTGGCCGTGCTCGTGGCGCGCACGCACGCCGGCCCCGACGAGCGCGACGACCCGCTGAACGCAGAACTCGCCGCCGCACCGTTCGGCCACGAACCTGATCTGCCCGGCCCCACCGCGCTCGGCTTCCTTGCCTGCGGCGCTCTGGTACGGCGCGACCCGTTCCTCGCGGCGGGTGGCTTGCACGGGCGTTACGGCGTCGGCGGCGAGGAGCAGTTGCTCGCGCTCGACCTGGCGGCCGGCGGGCAGGGCCTCGCGTACGTTCCGGAGCTCATCGCGTACCACCGTCCGGCGCCCGGTCCCGAGCGCGCCGGACGCGGGGTGCGGCAACTGCGCAACGACCTGTGGACCGTCTGGCTGCGCCGTCGGTGGCCGTTCGTGTTTCGGCGCACCGCGGCGGTCGTCCGCGCGGCCGGCCGCGACCCGCTGACACGCCGGGCGTTGGCGCAGGCCGTTGCGGGGTTGCCGTGGGTGCTGCGCGAGCGCCGGGCGCTGCCGGTCGGCGTCGAGTGCATGCTCACCGCCGCCGCCCGCGCCCCGGCTTCAACGGCCGGGATTCGTTGAGCGCGGACCGGCTCACGCCGGCACCCGGCGTCCGGCATCCGGCGCGACCGATCCGATCACGGTTCAGCCGTCGCGGCGCACCATGTCGTCGGGCGACCACACCGCCCGCATCGCGCGCACGCGGCCGTCGTCGTGGAACTCCATGATGTCGAGCGGGTTGAGTTCGATGGTCGCGGCGTCGAAGTAGGTGACGATGCGGAACTCGAAGACGGCCAGGTTGCCGGCCGCCTTGAACGACACCAGCTCGGTCGACCGCTCGATCGGCTCGATGATCTTGTAGAAGGCCAGGATCGCGTCGCGGCCGCGGTGCGGCTCGGTGCCCACCGGATCCTCGACGGTCGCGTCGTCGGCGTACAGCGCGGTGATCTGCTCCGCGGTCCCGCTCGCGACCAGCTCGAGGTAACTGTCGACGGTGCTGCGCATGTCGGCGACGGACGGCACGGGCACTCCTCGCGGTCGACTTGTTAGAACACGTTCTAGTCGATCGCGGGGGTTCTGGCAATGCCATGCCCGCCGCGCTTCCCCTCTGAGATGACCACCTCCGGACCGCATATTTGGTTATCTCAGAGGGGAAGCGGGGACGGCGAGGGGGGCGGGGAAGTGGCGGCGGCGGTGGGAAGTGGGGACGGCGGCAGGCCGAGGTGCGGGATGCCGAGCTGCTGCATCGCGACGCGGCCCCGCAGCTGCTGGTGGGTGGTCGTGCGCTGCGAGCGCCCCCGTCCGAGGAAGCTGACGGCCCAGTGCAGGACGGTCGTGACCCGGTTCTTGAACCCGACGAGGTACAGCACGTGGATCGCGAGCCAGAGCAGCCAGGCGATCAGGCCACCGAACCGGAACCTGCCGACGTTCGCGACCGCGTGGAACCGCGAGATCGTCGCCATGCTGCCCTTGTCGAAGTAGTGGAACGGCCCCTTGGCCTCGCGCCCGGCGAGGCGGCGCTTGATCTGCTCAGCGGCGTACTTGCCTTGCTGCATCGCCACCTGGGCCACGCCGGGGTAGTCGTGCAGCGACATCATGTCGCCGATCACGAACACCTCGGGATGACCCGGAACCGTGCAGTCCGGCTGCACCTTGATCCGGCCGCCGCGGTCGAGTTCCGCGCCGCTCTGGTCGGCCAGCTTGCGAGCCAGCGTGGACGCCCGGACCCCCGCGGCCCAGACGACCGTGCGCGCCGCGACGCGGGTCCGGCTGCCCGAGCTGTCCTCCAGCGTGATGCCGCGGTCGTCGATGTCGACGACCTTCTCGCCGAGCCACACGTCGACCCCGAGGGATTCGAGCTGGTCGACGGCTCCGGCGGACAGCTTCGTGCCGAAGGTACCGAGGACGGCATCGGCCGCGTCGACGAGGACGATCCGGGTGCGCCGGGTGTCGATGGCGCGGAAGTCCTTCGTCAGCGTCCGGTGCGACAGTTCGGCGATCTGCCCGGCCAACTCGACGCCGGTGGGGCCGCCGCCGACGACGACGAAGGTCATCCACTCGGCGCGCGTGCTCTCGTCGGTCTCGAGCTCGGCCAGTTCGAAGGCGCCGAAGATCCGGCCGCGCAGCTCGAGAGCGTCGTCGACCGACTTGAGCCCGGGTGCGAACGTCTCGAATGCGTCGTTGCCGAAGTAGGACGTGCTGGCGCCCGCGGCGACGATGAGCGAGTCGTACGGCGTGATCGTGGTGATGCCGGCCGCCGTCGAGGTGACGACTCGGCGCTCGACATCGATCGCGTGGACGTCGCCGAGCAGCACGCGCGCATTGTCCTGGTTGCGCAGGATCTCGCGGGTCGCCGGAGCGATCTCGCCCTCGGACAGGATGCCCGTGGCCACCTGGTACAGCAGTGGCTGGAACAGATGGTGCGTGGTCCGGCTGATCAGCGTGACGTCGACGTTGGCCCGCCGGAGGCGCTTCGCGGCGAACAGGCCGCCGAACCCCGAGCCGATGATGACGACCTGATGTCGCCGGATTCCTTCGGTCATTGCTGGTCCGCCCCTCTGTGGTCCTGCCTAGGGAACTACCCGCGGGCGACGACTCGTTCCCGCGAATCCCGGGAGGTGACGTCGGTTACGCGGGGCGCGCGCCGCTGCCCGCGACATCCGGTCGTATCCCGCGAGTCTGTGCGTCGTTGACGTCGCCAGAGGCCGTCCCTGGGGAGTTGCTGTGCGAAGTCTGTCAGCCACCGTCGCGTTCGCCGTGCTGCTCGCCGGCGCCCTGCTGGTCGGTGCGCCGTCCGTGCCGGCGGCGAACAGCACCCGGCAGGTCATGTACGTCGGCAACAACTGGGACGGCACCGCCGACGTGGTGGACGCCCACACGTATGCGGTGATCAAGCACCTGAACACCATCCCGGACAAGCAGCAGCGCCTGAACGAGATCCTGCTGAACCCGGTCAAGCTGGCGCTGTTCCTGGCGATCCGCGAACAGATCGGCCAGGGTCACGACCAGTACACCGACGACATGTTCAGCACGCACGACGGCACGTTGCTCGCGGTATCGCGGCCGAGCTTCGCCGACGTGGTGGGTATCGACATAGCGACGAACAGGATCGTGTGGCGCGCGCCGATGGACGGCTACCGCAGCGATCACATGGCGGTCTCGCCGGACGGCACGCGCCTGCTCGTGTCGGACTCGACGGCGAACACGGTGCACGAGCTCGACATCCTGACCGGCACGCGGCTGCGCAGCTTCCCGTCGGGCGACACCCCGCACGAGAGCAACTACTCACCCGACGGGTCGCTGATCTACCACGCCAGCATCGGGCGCATCTACACGCCGACCGACCCGTCGCTCTTCTGCCCGCTGACCGACCCGACGAAGGGCGCGCAGTACTTCCAGGTCGTCGACAACCAGTCGTTCGCGATCCTGCACCGCTGGGACATCGGCACGAAGCTCGCCGAGGCCGGTTACCCGTGCATGAGCTCCGCCGTGCGGCCGATGGCCATCGCGCCTGACCAGCGCTACGCGTACCTGCAGATCTCGTTCCTGCACGGCTTCGTCGAGTTCGACATGCAGCAGGAGAAGGTCACCCGCGTGATTCAACTGCCGAACCTCGTCCCGACCATGCCGAAGGCGAACTACGTCCTGAACTCGGCACATCACGGCCTGGCCATGAACGCCGCCGGGACGACCCTGTGCGCCGCCGGCACGATGGACGGCTACGGGGCACTGGTTGCGCGCGACACCGGCGCGGCGACGATCATCCCGCTGGGCGACACCCCGTACTGGGCGACCGACAACCAAGCCGGCGACCAGTGCTGGATCTCGGTCGCGGCCGACGACAAGGTCGCGGTGCTCGACTACAGCACGAGGAAGCTCGTGACGTACGTCCACGTCGGCCGGCACCCGCAGCGGGTGCGCCCGGGCGTGATCGCGACGAACCTGGTCAGCTGACCCGATCGAGGTCCGCGCGGCGCACCGCGATGTTCGCGCACGCCGCGCAGGTCTGCTCGGGAATCAGGTTGAGTCGCATCAGGCCGGCGAAGACCTTGCAGCCGATGCAATAGCCGAGGATCGACTCGAGCCCGGCCGCCACGACCATGAGACCGAGCAGGGCTTGCGTGACCCCCGGACGACCGAGCGCCAGGAACACGACCGCGGTGCCGGTCACCACCGTTCCGATCGCCTGTGCGAACCGCTTCGGCGGACCCGCGACGAGCACCGGCTCGCCGAGTCGCGGCGCGACGACGCGGGTCGCGAGTTGGCCGAGTGGGCTGAGCTTCGGGCCGGTGAGAACGCGCGCGAGAAATCCGGCCGCCATCGCGGCAACGATCCAGAGCCACCCGTCGCCGAGCGTCAAGGCGAGGACGAGCGTGAGCACGCTGAGCGCCAGGACGCCGCCCGCGACCGACCGCGCCGCCTTCTCGTTGACCGGATTCGGGAAGCCGATCAGGGTGGAGCGGTTCACCCCTGCCGCCCTTCGTGGCGCGCATCCCGGAACGACTCTTCGGCGAGCATCCGGCGATACATCTCCGGACCGGTCAGCGCGATCAACGGTTCCACCTGGCTGAGCTGGCAGAGCATCGCGCGCTCTTTCATCTCGAGCAGTTCGCCGTCGAGCACGGCGTGGATGGAGAGCTGGTCGATGCAGTGCACCAGCGGCTCCTTGTCGGCCATCATCACCATCGCCGGGTCGACGAACTGCGAGATGTTCTCGATCCAGTCCGGCGTCGTCGACGAGTAGTGCAGCCGGGCGGGCAGATCGGCCACCGCCGCGGTCGTCCAGCGCGAGATTGCCATGTGGTCGGGGTGGTAGGTGCCGCCGTCCGGGCCGAACGTGAGGACGGTGTCGGGCTGCAGTTGCTCGGCGACGGCGCGGATGCGGGCAACCGGCTCGGCGGGGTCGACGTCCGCGCAGCCGCCGTCGGGGTAGTCCAGCCAGATGTGCTCGGTGACCCCGATCTCGGCGAGGCAGGCCTCGAGCTCCTTGGTGCGGACCTCGGCGAGCGGCGCACCTGGCGGCCACCGCTCGGGATCGGTCGAACCCTGCTCCCCGCGCGTGGCGGTCACGCAGACGACGCGGTGCCCGGCCCGCACGGCGACCGCCATCAGCCCGGCGCAGCCGTAGCTCTCGTCGTCCGGGTGCGCCCACACCGACAGAATCGTGCCGAGGTCGGGAACCGGGGTCATGGCTACAGTCTGCGCGACCGCGCGAGGACGCGCCGGAGCGACCCGCCGGTCCCGGGTTGCTGCGGCTCAGCCGCGCGAGCTGGCCATCAGCCGGTGGGCGGCGGCGAAGGCGCTGCCGGGCAGCACCGTGCCCTGGTTGCGGTTGACCACCTCGCGCACGGCGGGTAGAGGTGCCCCGCCGCCGGTGTTCGGGGGTATCCCTAGGCTGGCGGAGTGACGCTGGGGCGCCCGCGCTGGCAGGCCGAGGGGGACGAGCCGGACTACCGGTTCTCGCTCGCGAACGAGCGCACCTTCCTCGCCTGGATCCGTACCTCGCTGTCGCTGGTCGCCGCCGCGGTGGCCGTCGTCCAGCTGGTCCCACCGTTCCGGGTCGCGCACGGCCGTGCGGTGCTGGGCATCGCGCTGGCCGCCGTAGGCCTGGCCTCGGGAGTTCTCGCGTACCTGCGGTGGTCGTCGGGCGAGCGGGCGATGCGCCACGGCCGGCCGCTGCCGTCCGGCGGTGTGCTGCTCGTTCTCTCGGTCGCGATCGCGGTCATCGGTGCGGTGGCGCTCGTCCTCGTCGTGGCCGGCCCGAAGTGAGCACCGGACCCGCCAGCGCGCAGCCGCGCACGTCGCTGGCGTGGCAGCGCACCGGGCTCGGCCTGCTCGCGCTCGCGGCGGTGCTGCTCAAGACCGGCGTGAGCCGTGACGTGCCGCTCGAGGTCGTTGCGGCGGGGCTCGCCCTGCTGACGTCCGCTGCCGTGCTCGCGTTGCTGCCGCGGGTCGTCGGCACCGATCCGAGGCGGCGCTCGCTCGCGCTGTCCGCACTGACCGGCGCCGTGCTGATCGTCGAGGTGCTCGCGGTCGCCGGCGCGTTCGTGGACTAGCGATGTCGCCCGCCCCGATCCTGCGCGGTCCGCGCGTCATGCTCGTCCCGGCCGCCGCGGAGCACGTGGACGAGCTGCGGCGGATCCTGCACCTGCCCGAGGTATTCGCGCGGTGGGGCGACGACGACGCCGATCCGGCGTGGCCGTTCGAGGACCCCGGCACCGTCCGGTTCGCCATCCTGGCCGGGGCTCGCGTCGCCGGCCTGGTGCAGTACAGCGAGGAGCCCGCGCCCATGTACCGGCATGCCGGCATCGACATCTACCTCGACCCCGAACTGCACGGGCGCGGGCTCGGCCGGGAGGCGGTCGTGGTGCTCGCCGCGTACCTCGTCGACGGCCGCGGTCATCACCGGCTCGTCATCGACCCCGCTGCCGACAACGAGCGGGCGGTCCGCTGCTACACCGCCGTCGGCTTCCGGCCCGTCGGCCTCATGCGGGCCTACGAGCGCGACCCGCTGACGGGCGGCTGGCGCGACGGCCTGCTCATGGACCTGCTCGCCCCCGAGCTGGTTCGTACGTCGATCGACGATCCGGAATAGCCCGCCACGGACGGGTACTTGATCCGAGGTGAGTGAATCCGCCTGTCTGCCCCTGTCCGTCCTCGACTTCGTCGGCATCGAGTACGGCGAAACCGCACACGAGTCCATCGAGGGCGCGGTGCGGATCGCCCGCGCCGTCGAGGCCGCGGGATACCGGCGCTACTGGGTGTCCGAGCACCACAACATGCGCAGCCTGGCGTGCAGCGCACCCGAGATCCTGACCGCGCACGTCGCCGCGCGGACCGATCGCATCCGGGTCGGCGCCGCCGGCATCATGCTGCCCAACCACACGTCGCTGAAGGTGGCCGAGACGTTCCGCACCCTCGTCGCGATGTACCCCGGCCGCGTCGACCTCGCGCTCGGACGCGCGCCGGGAACTGATCCGCTGACTGCGTACGTGCTGCGCCGCGGCGTGCAGTCGGATGCGGCCGCCGAGTTCCCGCATCAGGTGGGCGAGTTGCTCGCGTTCCTCGGCGAGGGGTTTCCCGAGGGGCATCCGTACGCACCCCTGGTCGCCGCGCCGGTGGTCGACGAGGCACCCGAGCTGTTCATGCTCGGTTCGAGTGAGTACGGGCCGCGCTTCGCCGCGGTCAACGGACTGCACGCGGCGTTCGCCCACCACATGAGTCCCGACATCGCGGTCGAGGCGTTGCGGCGCTACCGCCGAGACTTCGCACCTCGCGCCGACGGTGACCAGCCCTACTCGGTGATCTCCGTCCTCGCGTTCGCGAGCGAGGACGAGGCGGCGGTGCGCGAGTTCGAGGCGGCGTGGACGCTGACGATGCAGAACCTGCGCCGCGGCGTCCGCGAGCCGCTGCGCCCCGAAGCCGTACGGGCGTACGCCGAATCGGGCGCCTTCGCCGATGCCGGCGACACCGGCCGGATGATCACCGGCGAGCCGAGGGCCGTGGCGCAGCGGCTCGCCGCGCTCAAGGCGCAGGCCCAGGCCGACGAGGTCGTCGTCGTGACGCCGAGCCTCGATCGCGACCGGCGCGTCGCAAGCTATGCCGCGATCGCCGAGGCGTGGCGCGAGGCGGCGTGACCGTTCCGGCTCGACAGGAGCGGATCAGAAGCTGACGTGCGCCACTGCGGCGTCCGGCACGTGGGTCGCGGGGCCGTAGTGCTCGGCGAACAGCTTTGCCACCAGCTCGCCGCGGCTGGCGACGCCGACCTTGGCGAAGATCGCCTTGAGGTGGTCACGCACCGTGTGCGCCGACAGGACGAGCTCCCGCGCGATCTCGATGTTCGACAGCCCGCGCGCGAGTGCCTGGGTGATCTGCTGCTCCCGCGAGGTCAGGCAATAGGCCTCGACGATGATCGGCGCGATCTGCGAGGACTTCGCCGGCTCGATGTGCACGGCGATCGGGCCCGGCCGCCCGTCGGTGCGCTTGAGGCACGACGCGTGCACGAGCAGCCAGCGGCCGCTCATCGACCGCAGCCGGACGGACGCCGGGCCGCGGTCGGTGCCCGCCTGGATCGCCTGCGCACGCGCGACGACGGCGTAGACCGCGCTCATGTCGACCGGCGCCGTCGTGATCGACCACTCCGGCCCCCCGAGGTCGGCGAACCACCGTTCGGCGTTCTCGTCCATGGAGGAGATGGAGCCGTGCTCGTCGAACAGCGCGGTGCCCGGCCCGTCGACCTCGGTTGCCGGGGTGGCCGACGCGGTGGCGAACCCGCGCAGGGCGCTGGCGATGGCCGGTGCGATCGCCTGGACCGTCTGCAGGTCGTCGGCCGAGAAGGACCGGCCGCCCTTGTCACGGAACAGGTCGAGGACGCCCCACGTGCTCGTCCCGAGGCGGAACGCGGCCCGCAGCTCGTCGCCGTAGCCCTGCGGCACGAGGAACTCGCGGTAGCGCGCGCTGCGCTCGGGGCGCTCCGCCGTCGCCTCGTAGAGGGTGGCGGCAGGGATCGGCGCGCGGGCCAGGTCGCGGAAGAGCATCGCGTCCTCGACCTGGCACTCCCGTTCCCAGTACGACTCGCAGTGGCCGTCCGCGACGTTCTGGATCTGCACGGGACAGGTGGCGAGCACGGTCGAGGGGTCGGTGGCGAACCAGGCCGCACCGTCGAACGGGAGCACCCGCCGCAACCGGTCGGACACCTGCGCGAACAACTCGAGGCCGTCCTCGGCACTCTTGCACGCGTCGGTTATGGCGCTCGCCTGTCGCTCGCGCGCGGACGCGGTCGTCGCGGCCATCGGTGTTCCCTCCCCCGGACCCCCGCGGTACGGGGATCGCCATCGAAATGGTCGCAGAACCCGCACGACTTGGCAGCCCCTCTTCTGTAGGGGGTCGCCCGGGCAAGACCCCCGTCGCGAGGGATGGGTTCGGCCGCGACGCGGCCCCAGAGTCGTTCCCGACACCAATCAACGTCAGGAGAACGGCAATGAAGATCGGCATCGGGCTTCCGAACGTCACACCCGGGACGGACGGGCCCACGATCGTCGGCTGGGCGAAACGGGCCGAGCACCTCGGCTTCGACGCGCTGGCCGTCATCGACCGGATGGCCTACGACAGCTACGAGCCGCTGGTCGCGCTGGCGATGGCGGCGGCCGTCACGCAGCACGTCGAGCTGGTGACGAACGTGATCATCGCGCCCGCGCGAAACACGACATTGCTCGCGAAGCAGGCGGCGAGCCTCGACCGGGCGAGCGGCGGGCGGTTGACGCTCGGCCTCGCTGTCGGCGTCCGCGAGGACGACTTCGCGGTGTGCGGGCTCTCGCCGCGCGATCGCGGGCGGATGCTCGACGCCCAGCTGCACGAGCTGCGGCGGCTGTGGGCGGTCGCGGGCGGCCCGGGACAGGTCGGGCCGGCTCCGGCGCGAACGGGCGGTCCGCGCCTGCTCATCGGGGGTGCCGCCGAGCACGCCGGGCGGCGTGCGGCGGAGCACGGCGACGGCTGGACGATGATGATCGGTTCGCCGGACGAGTTCGCAGCGGGTTACGCGCAGGCGCGCGCGGCCTGGGCCTCGGCCGGCCGCGCCGGTGACCCCGCCGGGATGGCCGTCTTCTACGCCGCCCTCGGCGACGACGCGCACGGGCTCGCCGCGAAGGCGATCACGTCGTACTACGGCTGGCTCGGCGACGAGATCGTCGGGCACATCACCGCCTCGGTGGCGTGCGACGCCGCCGCTGTCGCCGAGCGCATCGAGGCGTTCGGCGCCGCCGGCGCCGGCGAGGTCGTCGTCGTCCCGTGCTCGTCCGCCCCCGGGCAGCTCGAGCTTCTCGCCGCCGCGGCCCTGCGCCGTCCCGCCCTCGTCTGAGCGCTGATCGACCTCGCTCCGAAAGGAACCACCCTCATGAACAGCACTCTCACTGCCGGACTCGACGATCTCGCAGCCCGGCTCGACGGCGGCCTGGCTCGCGCCGGCGACCCGAGCTGGGACGCGGCGCGACAGTCCTGGCACCTCGCGGTCGACCAGCGACCCTCGGCCGTCGTCGTCGCCCGGTCTGTCGCCGACGTCGTCGCCACCGTGTGCACGGCCCGCGCGCTGGGCCTTCGCGTCGCGGCGCAGGCCACCGGGCACAACGCCGGGCCGATGGGTCCGCTGGACGGCACGATCCTGCTCAAGACCTCGGCCATGCGCGGCGTCACGATCGACCCCGAGGCGCGGTTCGCGCGCGTCGAGGCGGGCGCGCTCTGGATGGACGTCACCGGGCTCGCGGCGAAGCACGGGCTGGCCGCGCTCGCCGGGTCGGCGGCCGACGTCGGCGTCGTCGGCTACACCCTCGGTGGCGGGCTGAGCTGGCTGGGCCGCTCGCACGGCCTGGCCGCGAACAGTGTGCTCGCGGCCGAGGTCGTCACCGCGGACGGCCGGCTGCACACCGTCGACGCCGAGCACGACCCCGACCTGTTCTGGGCGCTGCGCGGCGGCGGCGGAAGCTTCGCGGTCGTCACCGCGCTGACGTTCCGGCTGTTCCCCATCGAGGAGGTCCACGCGGGCGTCCTGTTCTTCCCGCTCGAGCGGGCGGCCGAGGTGCTGCACGCGTACCGCGAGTGGGTCCAGGACGTCCCCGATTCGGTGACGTCGGTGGGGCGGTTGCTTCGGTTCCCGCCGCTGCCCGACCTGCCGGACTTCCTGCGCGGTCAGTCGTTCGCCGTCGTCGAGGCCGCCTGCCAGTTGCCGCAGGACGAGGCCGACGCCCTGCTCGCCCCCCTGCGCGAACTCGGGCCGGCGATCGACACGTTCCGGCCGACGCCGATGCCCGAGCTGGCGCTGCTGCACATGGATCCGGACGGACCCGTGCCGGGTTTCGGCGACGGGTTGCTGATCAGCGCCGCGACCGGCGAGGCCATCGACGCGATGCTCGCCGCGGCCGGGCCGGAGACCGACGCGCCGCTGCTGTCGGTCGAGTTGCGGCATCTCGGCGGCGCCCTCACGCCGGGGCGCATGACCGGTGGCGCGGTGACCGGGCTCGACGCGCAGTTCGCGATGTTCGCGGTCGGCATCGCGCCGAGCGAGGAGGCGGCCGCGGCCGTGCGGGAGTCCGTGGATGCCGTGCAGTGCGCGCTGGCGCCGTGGGCGACCGGTGGCGCGTACGTCAACTTCGCCGAGCGCCGCAAGGCCGACACCGCGCTGTTCGGCGCCTCGGCGCGGCGGTTGCGCGAGGTGAAGGCGGCCTACGACCCCGCGGACGTGATCCGCGGCAACCACGCGGTGCGGCCTGCCTGAGCCGGCCCGGGAGGGAGCGGTTCTCCGGCCGGAGAACCCCTGCGGTCGAGCGGCCGGGGAGACTGTGCCGATGCAGCTCTCCCCGGCCGCGCTCGACTTCGTGCGCGAGCGGCACCTCGCGACGTTCACCACGCTGCGGGCCGACGGCACGCCGCACGTCACTCCGGTCGGCTTCACGTGGGACGCCGAGGCCGGTGTCGCCCGGATCATCACGAGCGGGACGAGCGGCAAGGCACGCCATGCCGCCGCGGGCGGCCCGGTCGTCCTGTGCCAGGTGGACGGCCGGCGCTGGTTGTCGTTGGCGGGGACCGCGCGCGTCGCGGCCGATCCGGACGAGGTCCGCGACGCCGAGCAGCGCTACGCGCTGCGCTACCGCATCCCACGCGAGAACCCGCAGCGGGTGGTCATCGTCGTGCAGGTCGAGCGCGGCTACGGATCGCGCGGGCTCACCTAGTGTTGCTCGGCAGTTGCTGTTCGGACGCCTTCATCTCGGCCTCGTACAGATGCGGGGGAGAGTTGCCGCAGAGGTGGCGGGCGCGCTGTTCGAGCGAGCGGAACACCTGCCAGTAGGTCGCGTCGTAGTCCTCGACGATCTGGAAGCTCCAGCGGCCCTCGATGACGTCGCGGCCGACGAGCACCTCCTCGATCTCGTGGGCGATGTCGTCGTGGCCGGCGTCGCGCAGCTTCGACACCGCCTCCTGCAGGGTGCGGTCGGCCGTGCCGGACATCCGGTGGAACTGGTACAGCAGGCCGCGGGCGTTCTCGACGACCTCGAGTGCCTCCGACAGCGTGCCCAGGGCGTCGACGGTCTCGTCCGACATGCCCGGCGGCCGCTGCCGCTCACCCGGCCGCTGCGGGTGCTTGGCGCTGCCGAAGACGGCCCGCGGATCGACGTCGACCGGTGCCTCGGTCATCCGCCTGCCCCGGTCGGACGTCCGGCGGAGCTGAATCCGGGCATCGGCCGCTTCTCCGCGATGTCCGCCAGCCGCTCGAGCGATTCGGCGTTGCGCTTCTTCAGCAGGGCGTCCTGCAGCGGGTTGTGCAGCCACTTCGGAACACCGTCGGTCGGCGCCTCGCCCATGCGCACGACCGTCCCGCCGGCGTCGGGTTCGATTTCGAGGACCACGCGCGCCTCGCCGACCGGCCACGCCCGTGCCTGCAGGACGAGCCGCCGCGTGGGCTCGGACTCGATCACCTGGGTGCTGTCGCTGATGGTGGCGGGCCAGGCGCCGATCTGGTGGTGCAGCTTGGTGCCGACGGCCGGCCAGCCCTCGTCGACGTCGCGGATGTGCGTCGCGCCGACGACCCAGCCGGTGTACATCCACCCGTCACTCAGCTCGGCCCAGACGCGCTCGGGGGAGGTGTTCATGTGCTTCGTCACCACGGCCACGCCGGGAGCCTGCCCGCACCGTACGGCTTCTACACACGGGCGGTGAGGGCACTCAGCCGCGGTAGACGCGGTTCATCGCGGCGTCGAGCAGCCTGCGCCTCGCCCGGCCGGTGCGGGCCTCGCGCATCAGCGCCGCGCGGGCGGCGTTCGCGCCCGGGCCTCCGTGCACGCCGCCGCCCGGATGCGCCGAGGCGCTCGCGAGGTACAGCCGGTCGACGACGGTCTCGGAACGCGACAGCCCCGGCACCGGACGGAAGACGAGCTGCTGGTGCAGCGCCGCGGTGCCGCCGTTGACGGCCCCGCCGACGAGGTTGGGGTCGGCGCCTTCGAGCGTCCACGGTGCCTGGACCTGCCGTCCCCGGACCAGCGTGCCGAAGCCGGGGGCGTGCCGCTCGATGCACTGCTCGACGCGCTCGAGCTGTCGCTGCACGGCGTCCGGGTCGTGCCCGGTGTCGACGGGCAGATGCGTGTAGCACCACGCCGACTCGGTGCCGCTGGGCGAGCGTGAGGGGTCCGACGTGGTCATCTGACCGACGATGAGGAACGGCTGGTCGGGGACCCGCCGCGTCGCCAGCTGTGCCGAATACATCGTCAGGCCGTTCATGTCGACCCCGAGGTGCACGGTGCCTGCGCCGCGGGCAGCCGCGGCCGTCCACGGGATCGGCCCGTCCAGCGTCCAGTTGACCTTGAGCGTGTGCGCGTCCCACTGGAAGCCGTCCAGGTCCCGGACGAGCGCCGGCGGCAGGTGTTCGGTGCCGACGAGGTCGCGGAACAGGGCCGGGGCGGCGGTGTCGGCGAGCACGCCGTAGCGGGTGCGAATGACCTCTCCGCCGGCGAGCCGGACACCGCGCGCCGCACCGTGCTCGACGAGGACCCGCTCGACCGTGGCGCCGGTGCGCACCTCGCCGCCGCGGGCCTCCAGCCGCGCGAGCAGGGCGTCGACCAGCCCGCGCGCCCCGCCCACCGGAACCGGGAAGCCGACCTGCTGCCCGAGCATCGCGAGCAGCCAGCCGTAGACGGCGCTGCCGGCGCCTTCGGGCGGCAGGTCGGTGTGCAGGGCGTTGCCCGCGAGCAGCAGCGGCGCGCCCTCGCCGTCGAAGCGCTCCTCGGCGAAGCGCCGCACCGGCTCCACGGCGAAGCGGGCGAACCGGAGCGCGCCGGCCACGCCGAGCCGGTGCACGAGGCGCACGGCCGGGACGACGGGGGGGAACGGCGTGAAGATCGCGGCGAGGAGCGGGTCGCGGATGCGCTCGAACTGCTCGTACAGCCGGATCCAGCTCTCCCCGTCGCCTGCCGCGAACGCGTCGACGGAGGCTGCCGTGGTCTGCAGGTCGCGCGACAGCACCGCGCAGCGGTCGTCGGGCAGGACGTGCGCGAGCACGGCGGGGGCGTGGCTCCAGCGCAGCCCGTACCGTTCGAGGTCGAGGCCGGCGATCACCGGCGACGCTGCCCCGAGCGGGTAGAACGCGGAGTAGAGATCGGTCACGAAGCCCGGCTCGACCGACTCCGCCGACCAGACCGCCCCGCCCGGGTGATCGGCGCCTTCGACGACGAGCACGCTCCACCCGGCGTCGGCGAGCAGGTTGGCCGCGACGAGCCCGTTGTGCCCGGCTCCGATGACGACGGCGTCCGGCAGCCCGGAGGAGTCGCTCGTACCCGTCACGGCAGTCACCTACCCAATCCTCGGTCGCCCCGGACCGAATGCCGGCCGCACCGTGTGGCACCCCGAAACCGTCGGTGGACGCGGCGATACTCCGGGACGACCCGCGGGAACCGGCCTGCGGGGGTACGAGAGGCGGCGCGGTGCGGCTCATCCACACCTCAGACTGGCATCTCGGGCGCACGCTGCACGGCGAATCGCTGCTCGAGTACCAGCGCGGCTTCCTGTGCTGGCTGGTCGAGTTGGCGCGCGATCGGCGCGCCGACGCGGTGCTGGTCGCCGGCGACGTCTACGACCGGGCGGTGCCACCCACCGACGCGGTGGCCCTGCTCGACGACGCGCTGGCCGGGCTGGCCGCCGCGGGCGTCCCGGTCGTGGTCACCAGTGGCAACCACGACTCCGCGATCCGGCTCGGTTTCGGCAGCGCGCTGCAGGTCGCGGCCGGGGTACATCTGCGGACCAAGGTCGCCGATCTCGACCGGCCCGTACTGCTGCGCGACGACGCCGGTGAGCTCGCGGTCTACGGCATCCCGTACCTGCTGCCCGATGCGGTCATGGCCGAACTCGGGGCCCAGCGGTCGCACGAGTCCGTCCTGGCGACCGCCGCCGAACGCATCCGGGCTGATGCCGCGGGCCGCGGCATCAGCCGCACCGTCGCGGTCGGCCACGCGTTCGTCACCGGCGGCGCAGCGTCGGACTCCGAGCGCGACATCCGGGTCGGCGGTATCGGTGACGCACCCGCCGGCGTGTTCGCCGGCATCACCTACACCGCACTCGGTCACCTGCACGGGGCCCAGCAGGTCGCACCGGGCGTCCGTTACAGCGGCTCCCCGCTGCCGTTCTCGTTCTCCGAACGCGATCAGGCGAAGTCGGTGGCCGTTGTCGACATCGATGCCGGGGGAGCGGTCGGCGTCGAACTGGTCCGCACTCCCGTCGCGCGCCCGCTGCGCGAGGTACGCGGCCGGCTTGACGAGCTGCTGGCCGGCGCGGCCGGCGAGTCGTCTGAGCTGCGGGACTGCTGGGTCAAGGTGGTGCTGACCGACGTGAGCCGCCCGGCCGCGCCGATGCAACGGCTGCGCCAGGTGTGGCCGCACACGCTGCTGCTCGAATTCCGGCCCGAGGGTGTGTTGCCGACCGCGTCGGCGAGCGTCGAGCGGGCCGCATCGACCACCGATCCGGTCGAGATGTGCAGCGACTTCCTGGAATGGGTCGACGCGACGCGTCCCGACAAGAAGCAGCTCGACGTGATCACCGCGGCACTCGACGCGGTCGCCCGTCAGGAGTTGTCGGCCTGATGCGCCTGCACCTGCTCGAGATCACCGCGATCGGTCCCTTCGCCACCACCCAGAGCGTCGACTTCGACGAGCTGTCCAGCAGCGGGCTGTTCCTGCTGGACGGCCCGACCGGAGCGGGCAAGACGACCGTCCTCGACGCGATCACCTTCGCGCTGTACGGGCCCGGCGACCGCGGTGGCGACGGCCGGCTGCACTCCGACTTCGCCGCGGCGGGGGTCGAGCCGCAGGTCCGGCTCGAGTTCTCGATGCGCGGCGTGCGGCATCGCGTCACCCGCTCGCCCGAGTACGAGCGACCCAAGCTGCGCGGCGGCGGCACCACCAAGCAGGCGGCGCAGGCCCATCTCGAGCGGTTCGAGGGCGACCGGTGGGTGAGCCGGTCCTCGAACAAGGCCGAGATCGGGCTGATGCTCGCCGACGAGATCGGCCTCACCCGCGACCAGTTCGGCCAGGTCGTGCTCCTGCCGCAGGGCGAGTTCGCGCGGTTCCTGCGCTCGACCGACGACGAGCGGCGCGAGCTGCTCACCCGTTTGTTCGGCACCCAGCTCTACGACCACATCACCGATGAGCTCGATCGCCGCCGCGGCATGGCGGCCCGCGAGCTGGACGGGTCGGCCGGCCGGGTGTCGAGCGGGGTCGCCGCGGCAGCCGAGGCCGCCGGTCTGGACCCTGCGCAGCGCGACGAACTGTGTGCCGCGCCGGCTGACGAACGACGAGCGCAACTCTCCGAATTCGCGGCCGCGCTGAGCGCACGGGAGGCCGGCGCCGGGGTGGCCGCCGAACGAACGGCCCACGAGTGTGCGATGGCGCGAGTGCGCGCATCGACGTCTGCCGCAGCTGTCGACCGGCTGCGCAGGGCCGCCGTGCTGCGCGCAGCCGCGGACGCGCACGAGCAGGGCCGGCCCGCGCACGAGCGCCGGCGGCAACTGCTCGCCGCGGCGAGCGGTGCCGAGCCGGTGCGCCCACTGGTCGAGATCGTCCGCGAGACCACCGCGGCGCTGGCTGCAGCCCGCGCGGCGGTCGACGCGCGGGCCGACCTTCCTTCGTGGGACTCCGAGGAACTCGTTGCGCTCGCCGAGCAGCAGCGTCGCGAAGCCGCCGAGCTGCAGCATCTGGTCGAGCTCGAGCAGGGGCTGCCCGCGCTCGGGGTCGAGGCCCGCGCGACACAGACGGCCGCCGGGACCACGCGCGACGAACGCCTCGCGATCGAGCTGCGGATCGCCGCGCTGCCCCACGCCATCGAGCTGGCCTCCGCGGCGGCGAGGGCCGCATCGGACGCGGCCGGCCAGCTGCCGGCGCTCGAGACTCGGGTGGCCGGTCTCGCCGCCAAGGTGGCTGCTGCCCGTACGCTGGCCGCCCTCGACACCGGGCGCAGTGCTGCCGCGCAGGCGGCCGAACTGGCGATCGACCGCCACCAGCAGGCGGTGGACAGCTATCAGACGCTCGTCGAGCGTCGGCTCGGCGGCATGGCCGCCGAGCTGGCGGGGCGCCTCGTCGACGGCGAGCCGTGTGAGGTGTGCGGGTCGCGCGTTCACCCGTCGGCTGCCACGCCGGGCCAGGACGCCGTGACGGCCGCCGACATCGCCGCGGCCGAGGCTGCGCGCGCCACCGCCGACCGGGGCCGCCGCGCGGCCGAGCAAGGGCTCGCCGACCTCGACCGGCAGCTCGCCGCCGCGCGTGCGATCGCCGACGGCACCGAAGTCGACGAGCTGCGGGCCCAGCACGAGGCCGCGGTCGAGGAGCTGGAGGCCGCAACTCGCGAGGCAGCCGAGGCGCTCAACCTTCGCGCCCGGCACGAAAAGCTCATCGTCGACGAGCAACGGCAGCGCACCTCGCTCCTTCGGGCCGTTGAGCTCGACAGCGCCGCGGTCGCGTCCGCCGCTGCCGCGAAGCGCCACTACGACGACACCCAGGCACGGGTGCGGGCCGCCGCCGGTACCGCCGAGTCTGTTGCCGCACGGCAGCGCGAGTTGCAGCACGGGGCCGCGACCTGTGCCGCCGCGGCCGACCAGATCCGTGCGGCGGTTCAGGCCGCGGAGGCTGCTGGTTCGGCGGCAGCTCGTGCCGAGGCCGTCGCGTGCGATCTGGGTTTCGGGTCCGTCGACGAGGCCGCCGCAGCGGTGCTCCCGCGTGAGCGGCAGGCGATGCTCGCCGCCGAGATCGCGGCGTGGGACGACCAAGCCGCCCGGTACCACAGCGAACTCGCCCTCCTCGGCGACGGGCTCGAGTCCGCGCGCGGCGGGCGCGCGCGCGACGAGCTGGCGCCTCTGGTCGTGGCCGCCGAGGCCGCCGCCGCCGAGGCCGATGCCGGGCTGCAGGCAGCCGAGGCCATGGCCCGTGCCGCCGAGGGCGCCGCCGAGCAGGCCCGGCACGCGGTGCGGCGCTTCGCCGAGCGATGCGCCGACCTCGAGACCGCCGAACGCGCGCACGATGCGCTGGCGGCCGAACTCGAGCCGGTGCTGCACCTGGCCCGGCTCGCGAAGGGGATGGGCGGCCGACGTCGGGTCGCGCTGACCACCTTCGTGCTGCGGCACTGGTTCGAGCATGTGGTGCAGGCCGCGAACATTCGGCTGGCAGCGATCTCGGCGGGGCGGTACGAGCTCGTCCGGGTCGACGAGGGCGCCACGAAGACCGAACGGGCCGGGCTCACCCTGCAGGTCGTCGATCAGCACACCGGCGAGGCCCGCAGCCCGCGGTCGCTGTCGGGCGGCGAGACCTTCTACACCTCGCTGGCGCTGGCGCTCGGGCTCGCCGACGTCGTCAGGGCCGAGGCAGGTGGTGTCGATCTCGACACGCTGTTCATCGACGAGGGCTTCGGAACCCTCGACGCCGACACGCTGGAGCAGGTCATGACGGTCATCGACGACCTGCGCGACCGGGGCCGCACCGTGGGCATCGTGAGCCACGTCGCCGATCTCAAGGAGCGGATCCCCGAGCGGCTCGAGGTGCGCCGCCTCGCCGACGGCTCGTCAGCTCTGCGGGTGGTTGCCTGAGCCGAACACCTGCACGAGGCCGGCGTCGAACGCGTCGAGGTCCCCGGGGTTGCGGCTGGTCACCAGCGTGAATCCCTGCATGGTGCAGATGACCCGCTCCTCGTCGCGCCACTCGCCCCCGGCATTGCGGATGTCGGTGCGCAGGCTGGGCCAGCTCGTCAGCGTCTTGCCACGCACGAGATCCGCTTCGACGAGCGTCCACGGCGCGTGGCACACCGCGGCGATCGGCTTGCCCGCCGACGCGAAGTCCTTGACCAGCTGGACGGCCTTCTCGTCGATCCGCAGGGCATCGGGGTTCGCTACGCCTCCGGGCAGTACGAGCGCGTCGAACTGCTCGGCAGAGGCGTCGTCGAGTGCCAGGTCGGGGTCAAAGGTGTCGGCCTTGTCGACGGGGCCGTTCATCGCCTGCACCTGGTCCTTCTGCGGCGCGATCAGCACCGGTTCCCCGCCGGCGTCGCGCACCGCCTGCCAGGGTTTTGTCAGCTCCACCTGTTCGACGCCGACGTTGGCGACAAGGAACGCGATGCGTTTGCCGGACAGTTCGTGCGCCATCGATGCCTCTCCCTCGTTCGTCGGCCGGCGGCGTGCAGCGGTTCAGTCGACCGGGCGCGGCCGCCGACCGGCGAGTTTGTGGTTTCCGTCGCAGAAGGGTTTGCTCGCCGAACGACCGCACCGGCACAACGCGATCACCGCGCCGTGCTCGATCTCGCTGCCGTCGATCTCGAACAGGCCGAAGTCGCCGCGGATCACCAGCGGCCCGTCCGGGTACGGGGTGACGGTCGCCGCGGGTGGATCGCTGCGATCGCGGTCGGGCCGCCCGCATTCGCTCCACCCCTGGTCGACCGCGCGGGTCACGGCCCCACCGAGTCGGCACGCAGCGAGCGCGGCTCGTCCGCACGCCGTAGCTGCACCCGCCCGCCGACCACCCGAACCTCGGCGGTGGGTTGCGGCCGGGTCGCGGGGCCGTGCACGAGCGAGCCGTCGGCGAGCGCGAACTCGGACTGGTGCCACGGGCATACGACGCAGCCGTCGCGGATCTCGCCCTCGTTCAACGGGCCACCGCGATGCGTGCACCGGTCCGCCATCGCCGTGATCCGGTCCCCAGCTCGCACCAGCAGCACCGGGATGCCGCCGGCATCGGCCAGGACCAGCTTGTCGGCCGCGACGTCGGACTCGGCCGCGACGTCGGTCCAGTCGCGGGGCAGGCTCTGGAACGCGGTGGTATCCACCCCTACCCCCAGCGCGTACGACAAATGCCCGCCCAGCCACCCGGACGCGCTCACCACACCGGTGCCGGCCAGGGCCAGCAGCGCTCCCTTGACCCGCCGGCCCCGGCCCCGCGCGACCCAGCTGGCCGAGTACAGACCGAGCGCCGTCCAGTTCAGAGCCGCGTGGACCAGTCCGATCCGGCGTTCGGCCCCGCTGGTGGTGGCCCAATCGCTCGCGCCGGCGGCGGCGGCGGGCACCGCGGTGAGGATGCCGAGGCCCACGAGGCGCCGGGTGGTGCGCGCGTCGCCGCCGGTGAGGTCGAGCAGGTTCGCCGAGACCCACGAACCGATCGGCACCGCGACGAGAATCGGGTGCGCGGGGTGCCCTAGCGGTGAGCCGCTCGCGAGATCCTCGACCGGCCCATGCGGGATGAGCCGGCGAACCAGGCCGGCGAGCACGTCAGCGGGCTTGTCGAGAACGCTCGCATGTTCGATGCGGTCGGCGGCAACTTCGAGCGCCGCAGCCATCGGTCGCGTCATGCCCTGGAGGTACCCGGGAGTGGGCACCCCGAAACTGTGGGCGGCCTAGGCGTCGGGCTCGTTGTCGTGCTCGTCGAACTCGTCGAGCGCCAACCTCTGCTCGACGACATCGGCGTCGTTCGCCTCCAGGGGCGCCGCGCGCTCGAAGTCGTCGATCTCGTCGACAGCGGTCTCTTCGAGGTCGGCGGGCTGGGGCGACACGACGTCGTCGGGGTCCAGGTCAGCGGGATCGATCTCGCCGGATTCGGTCATGTGCGCACCTCCTCGATCGGGACGTCTCGAGGTCAACCTACCGCCGCGGCGATCGCGTCGAGCAGGTGCGCAGCGAGGTCCGCGCGGCTGATCAGCAGGTCGGGCAGGTACGGGTGCGGGCTGTTGTACTCGAGGGGCGTGCCGTCGATCCGCGACGCGTGCAGGCCGGCGGCCAGCGCGACTCCGACCGGAGCTGCAGAGTCCCACTCCCACTGGCCGCCCGCGTGCAGGTACGCGTCGGCGTCGCCACGCAGCACCGCCATCGCCTTGGCACCTGCCGAGCCCATCGGACGCAGCTCGCCCCCGATCGCGGCGGCCACCGGGGCGGCGAACTCGGGCGGCCGGCTGTCGCTGACCAGGATCACGGGCCGGGCGTGGCCGGCCGGTGTCGCGGGTGACGCGGTCACCGAGTCGCTCGCGTAAACAGCGCCCAACGCTGGCTGCGCGACTGCGGCGGCGCCGATGCCCCGCCCGCGCTGCCACAGCGCGACGTGCACGGCCCAGTCGTCGCGGTCGGGCATGCCGTACTCACGAGTGCCGTCGAGTGGGTCGATGATCCACACCCGGTCCGCCTGCAGCCGGGCCGCGTCGTCGGTGGACTCCTCGGAGAGCACGGCGTCGTCGGGGCGAGCCGCGGCGAGTTCGCGCAGCAACAGCTCGTTCGACTCGCGATCGCCGCGCGCACCGAGCTCCTTGCCGACGAGGCGCGCGGAAGGGCCGCCGGCACGCAGACGCAGCAGCAGCGCACCGGCCTGCTCGGCCAGCGCGGCCGCGAGCCGCGCGTCGGACTGCGCGGCGTTTCCAGCGGTCACGGCGCGAGCCGCTCCAGCAGCGCGAGCACGAGGTCGGCCTGCGCCGACGGGTCACCGTCGGCCGGGCGCAGGATCAGGTTCGGTGACAGCGGCGCTTCGTACGGGTCGTCGATTCCGGTGAACTGGCGCAGCTCACCGGCGCGCGCCTTGGCGTAGAGGCCCTTGGGGTCGCGCGCCTCGCACAGCTCCAGCGGGGTGTCGACGAACACCTCGACGAACGGCAGCTCGGCCTCGGTGTGCGACGCCCGCACCCGGTCGCGATCGGCGCGATACGGGCTGACCAGCGACACGAGCGCGATCACGCCCGAGTCGGCGAGCAGCTTCGCGACCTCACCGACGCGCCGGACGTTCTCGGTTCGGTCGTCGGCACCGAAGCCGAGATCGGCGTTGAGCCCGTGCCGCAGGTTGTCGCCGTCGAGCAGGTAGGCCGGCCGGCCCGACGCCACGAGCCGGCGCTCGACCTCGGCGGCGACCGTCGACTTGCCGGACCCGGAGAGACCGGTCATCCAGACGGTGAGGCCCCGGGTCGCCCGCTGGTCGCGGGTGACGGCACCGTCGTGCCAGACGATGTTGGCCTCGTGCTGCGTGGGACGGATGATCATGCCAGCAGCGACCGTGCCGTTCGTCGCGTCATCGACGAGGATGAAGCTGCCGGTCTGCCGGTTGCGGCGGTAGGGATCGAACTGCAACGGCGCCTGGGTACGCAGCTGAACCCGGCCGATCTCGTTCAGCGACAACGACGGTGCGCTCTCGTCGCGGTGCAGCGTGTTGATGTCGAGCCGGTACTCGAGGCTCTTCACGACTGCCTTGGTGTCACGCGTCGTGTGCTGGATCGTGTAGCGCCCACCGGGCGTCAGCGTGGTGTCACCACTGAGCCAGCAGATCATCGCGTCGACGTCCTGACCGGTGTGCGGGCGGTTCTGCGGACGGCAGATCAGGTCGCCGCGGCCGATGTCGATCTGCCCGGCGAGCTCCATCGTGACGGCCTGGCCGGCGAATGCCTCGGCGAGGGGACGGCCGCCCGGGCCGTGGATCCGGGTCACCGTCGTCATGAAGCCCGAGGGCAGCACGGTGACCTCGTCACCGGGCTTGAACACCCCGCCCGCGATCGTTCCGGCGTAGCCCCGGAAGTCGTGCAGGCCGGCATCGTCGGACTTCTGCGGCCGGATCACGTACTGCACGGGGAACCGCGCGTCGATGAGGTTGCGGTCGGACGCGACATAGAGCTCTTCGAGCTGGTGCAGCAGCGACGAGCCCTCGTACCAGGGCATCGCGTCGCTGCGTTGCACGACGTTGTCGCCCGTCAGGGCCGAGATCGGGACGAACGTCAGGTCCGCGACCTCCAGCTTCATCGCGAAGCGCCGGAAGTCCTCGCGGATCTCGTCGAAGCGTTCCTGCGAGAAGTCGACAAGGTCCATCTTGTTGACGCACACCATGAGGTGGGGGATGCCGAGCAGCGTCGCGAGGAACGCGTGCCGGCGGGACTGCTCGAGCACGCCGTTTCGGGCGTCGATGAGGATCAGTGCGACGTCGGCCGTGGACGCGCCGGTGACCATGTTGCGGGTGTACTGAACGTGGCCGGGGGTGTCGGCGATGATGAACTTGCGCTTCGGCGTGGCGAAGTAGCGGTAGGCGACGTCGATCGTGATGCCCTGCTCGCGCTCGGCGCGCAAGCCGTCGGTGAGCAGCGAGAGGTCGGGGGCCTCGTTGCCCCGCGCGCGACTCGTCGACTCGACCGCGGACAACTGATCCTCGAAGATCGCCTTCGAGTCGTAGAGCAGCCGGCCGATCAGTGTGGACTTTCCGTCGTCGACGCTGCCGGCCGTCGCGATCCGGAGCAGGGCGCTCATCGGCTGTACCTGCGTCCTTGGCCCGAGGGCATCAGAAGTACCCCTCCTTCTTGCGGTCTTCCATGCCGGCCTCGCTGATGCGGTCGTCGGCGCGTGTGGCACCGCGTTCGGTGATGCGGGCCGCGGCCACCTCGTCGGCAACATCAGCGGCGTTCGACGCGGTCGACTCCACGCAGCCAGTGCACGTCGCGTCGCCGACCGTGCGGTATCGCACGGTGGTGACGACCGGCTTCTCTGCGTCCATCGGCTGGATGAACCGGTTCACCGCGAGCAGCATGCCGTCGCGCTCGACGACCTCGCGCTTGTGCGCGTAGTAGAGCGACGGCAGCGCGATGTCCCGGTCCCGGATGTAGGACCAGATGTCCAGCTCGGTCCAGTTCGACAGCGGGAAGACGCGGATGTGCTCCCCGTTTCGGTGCCGGCCGTTGTAGAGGTTCCAGAGCTCGGGGCGCTGGTTGCGGGGGTCCCACTGCCCCCACTCGTCCCGGAAGCTGAAGACCCGCTCCTTGGCCCGGGCCTTCTCCTCATCGCGCCGTGCGCCGCCGAACACGGCACCGAACTTGTTCTCGGTGATGCCGCGCAGCAGGGTCACGGTCTGCAGCCGGTTGCGGCTCGCGCGCGGTCCGGTCTCCTCGACCGAGCGACCGCCGTCGATGTCGTCCTGCACGCTGGCGACGATCAGCGTGAGCCCGAACCGGTCGACGGTCTCGTCGCGGAACTCGATGACCTCGTCGAAGTTCTCGCCGGTGTCGACGTGCATGACGGGGAACGGGATCGGAGCAGGCCAGAACGCCTTCGCGGCCAGGTGCAACATCACGACGGAGTCCTTGCCGCCCGAGAAGAGCAGCGCGGGACGCTCCTGGGTGGCCGCGACCTCCCGGAAGACGTGGACCGACTCGGCCTCGAGCAGCTCGAGTTGGGTCTGCTCGTACGGTGGTGCGGTCGTCATGCTGAGCCCATCTCCTCGGCGGACCTGCGGTCGGGACGACGCCCGCCGACGGCGGCGGTGATCGCGGTGGCGACCTCGACGAGCGCCGCGCCACGACGGGCGATCTCGGCGCCCGTGATGGCGTCCCCGACGTACAACGTCACAACGAGCTCCTGATTTCCTTGGGCGGTAAACGTGGGTGCGGCGAGCACGCTCACCGGGTGCCGCCGACGCGGTGAGAGATCAGCACCGAGGTACACGCGCTCGCCGAGGCTCGACACCATCTCGCCGACGAGATCGCGCACTTCCCGCGGTAGATCGTAGGCGGCGACCCCCGCCATCAACCAATGCAGGCGGCGCCCGGCCTCGGTGAGCCCCTCGACGAGGTAACCGCGGTCACGGCACTCGGCGGCGACGGCGCGCAGATGCGGGCGGTCCAGACGCACCGGCAGCGTCGGTGGCTTCGCCAGCCAGCGTTCGACGGCTTCGTCTGTGTCCCAGAGCACGTACATCAGGCCGACCGGGGGAGCGAACGGGTACCGCTGGCCCACCCGGGCGGCCGGCGAGCGGCCTGGGGCCGGCGTGCTCGCGAGCACGACGATCTCGTCGCCGACCACGGCCGAGGCGGTGCAGGGCGCCGCATAGCGGGCGCTCAGTTCCGCGAGGAGAGCCGCGGCGACGTCGGCGGCGGCGAAGTTCTGCTGTGCCAGGCGGCCCAGGCTGATCCAGCGGGGTCCCAGCGCATAGGTCTTGCTCGCCGGGTCGCGCACCAGATACCCGCTCTCGACAAGCGTCGAGAGGATGCCCAGGCAGGTCGGCTTGCTGATCCCGACCTCGCGGGAGAGCTCCGACAGGCCGTAACGGCCGCCCTGCCGGGTGACGAAGTGATCCAGCAACGCGACGACGCGCTGGGTCGGCGGAGACCTGCGGGTGGAGGACATTGACCGCACACTAGAACACGTTCTAGTGTGCGCGGAAGTGATCTGGACCGCGCCGGTACAGATCTGTAACGGGCGAGGGGAGGGCCGTGCTGACGCAGTCGCTGGCGGACGCGATCGCCGAGGCCGAGCGGGTGATCACCACGGCGCCGCATATCCGGACCGAGCAGGACCTGCTCGAGGGTTACGAGTACCTCGCGGGCAGCATCCGCGCCGCGCTGCAGTCGTCGTTCGCCCACGAGAAGGACTTCCCGTTCTTCATGCGCTCGGCAACGCCCTACACCAAGATCGGTCTGGACAATCCGGACACGCTGTATTTCAGTGCGCGGATCCGCGACGACGCCGACTATGTCGTCACCGGCAGGCGCGGGACGACCGCGGATCTGAGCTTCCAGATCCTGGCCGGCGACTACAACCCCGAGGACGTCCCCGACAGCCTGCAGGCGTTCGACGACCGCGAGGTGCGGATTGCACCGGACGGCAGCTTCACGATGTGGTTCGGTCCCGCCCGGGACGACCCCAGGCCGAACTACTTCCCCGTGGCGCCGGGCGCCAACATGTTGCTCGTCCGCGAGGTCTGGAGCGACTGGTCCGCCACGCCGGGGACGATCGCGATCCAGCGCGTCGACCGCATCGGCGCTGCCCCGCCCCCGCTCGCCAAGCAGCTGCTGCAGCGGAGGTTCGACTCGGCCGGCACGTCCCTCGTCCAGCAGCTCAAGACGTTCCTGCAGTTCCCGGAGTGGTTCTACCTGAAGCTGCCGGTCAACACGATGACCGAGCCGCGGCTCACCCCCGGCGGCCTCGCGACGCAGTACTCCTCGGTCGGGCACTACGACCTGCCCGACGACCGGGCGCTGATCGTCTCGGTGCCGGCGTCCGACGCTGCGTACCAGGGCTTCCAGCTCGGGTCGATGTGGTACGTCTCGCTCGACTTCGCCAATCACCAGACCAGCCTGACCGCCGAGCAGGCGCGCCACGACCCGGACGGCCTGATCCGCTTCGTCGTGAGCGAGCGTGACCCCGGTGTGGCGAACTGGCTCGAAACGGTGGGGCACCGGCGCGGCTACCTGCAGATCCGCTGGCAGCGGACCTCCCGCGAGTTCACCGCGGCCGACGGCCCGCGGGTCGAGGTCCTCGATTTCAACGAGCTGTCCACACGGCTCGCGTACTGGGAGCAGGCGCAGGTGACGCCCGAGCAATGGCGGGGGCGGATCGCCGCACGGCAGGCAGCCGTCGCGGCCCGGATGCTGGGGTGAGTTCGATGCTGCTGGAGAACAAGGTCGTCGTCGTCGCGGGGATCGGCCCCGGGCTCGGCCGCTCGATCGCGGTGCAGGCGGCCAAGCAGGGTGCCGACCTCGTGCTCGCCGCACGCACCGAGTCCCGCCTCGCCGAGGTGGCCGACGAGGTGCAGGCGCTCGACCGCAAGGCGATCCAGGTCGGCACCGACGTCAACGACGAGGCGTCGGCCCAGAACCTCGTCGAGCGCACCCTCGCCGAGTTCGGCCGGATCGACGCGCTCGTCAACAACGCGTTCGCGATCCCGCCGCTCGGCCCGCTCGAGACCGTCGACTTCGGGCAGACCCGGGCCGGCTTCGAGACGAACGTGCTCGGTGCGTTGCGCCTGTCGCGCAAGTTCCTCCCGTACCTCGTCGAGTCGCAGGGCAACATCGTGATGATCAACAGCTCGGTGCTGCGGCACTCGAGCCAGCCCTACGGCGCCTACAAGATGGCGAAGTCGGCGCTACTGGCTCTCGCACAGGCGCTCGCGACGGAGTTCGGGCCGATGGGGGTGCGGGTGAACTCGGTCGCGCCGGGCTACATCTGGGCCGACACGCTCATGAACTACTTCACCTACCTCGGCACCAAGCGCGGCGTCGACCAGAAGACGATCTACGACGAGACCGCCGCAGACATGGACTTGCGCAGGCTGCCCGAGCCCGACCAGATCGCCGACGCCGTCGTGTTCATGGCCTCGGACCTCGCGCGCGCGATCACCGGGCACTGCCTCGACGTCAACTGCGGCGAGTTCCACCACTGATGGATCCGGCCCAGGGACGTTCGGACATCGGCTCGATCGAGGACCTGCACGCGTCCGCCACCAGGATCACCGGCCTGGACGACTTCGGCGACGACGGGTACCTCGAGGGACTCGGCGTGCTGCTCGAGTCGTACGCCCAGGACGAGCGGCTCACGCCGTTCGGCAACAAGGTGCACCGCTCGGCCCTGCGCGGCGCGCTGGTGGCGCGGCTGCTGACCGAGGCGCAGTGGAAGCAGTTCCCCCGGCACGCCGACGCCCCGGTCGAGCGGCCGATCTTCGTGACCGGCCTGCCGCGGACCGGGACGACCGCGCTGCACCGGCTGCTGTGTGAGGACCCGCGCCACCAGGGTCTGGAGATGTGGCTGACGCAGGTGCCGCAGCCGCGACCGCCGCGCGAGACGTGGGACGGCAACCCGGTCTATGCCCGGCTGCAACAGAACTTCGACAAGCACCACATCGAGAACCCCGAGTTCATGGGCGTGCACTACATGTCGGCCGACATGGTCGAGGAGTGCTGGCAGATCCTGCGTCAGACGATGCTCTCGATCGCCTACGAGAGCCTGGCCTACCTCCCGACCTACTCGGCCTGGCTGCGCGAGCAGGACTGGACACCGGCGTACGCGCGCCACAAGCGCAACCTGCAGCTCATCGGGCTCCATGACGCGGGCAAGCGCTGGATCCTGAAGAATCCGAGCCACCTGTTCGCCCTGGACGCGCTCATGGCGGTGTATCCCGACGCGCTGGTCATCCAGATGCACCGGGAGCCGCGCACCATCGTCGCGTCGTCGAGCAGCCTCAGCGCGCAGGCCACAGCCGGGCAGTCGCAGCGGTTCCTCGGCGACGTCATCGGGCGCACGCAGCTGGAACTCTGGTCCCGCGGGGCCGAGGCCTTCCGGGTCTCGCGACGCAAGTACGAGCCCGGCCGGTTCCTGGACGTCGACTACAACGAGTTCACCGCCGACCCGCTCGGCACTCTCGGCCTGGTCTACCGGTCCTTCGGCATCGAGCTGCCCGACGATGTGCGAACTCGGGTCGCAGCGGTCCACGAGCAGAGCCGCTCGGGCGTGCGGCGGCCGTCGCACAGCTACTCACTGGCCGACTTCGGCCTCACCGAGGCCGACGTCGACGCCCGCTTCTCCGGTCGGGGTTAGCTGCGGTTCTCGACATTGCCGCGCCAGGCTCCGGTCTCGGAGCCATGGCTCTCGATGAACTCCTTGAAGCGGTTGAGGTCGGCCTTCACCTGGTGATCGTCGATGCCGACGGCAGCACCGGCCTTCTCGACGAGGCCCTCGGGCTGCCAGTCGAGCTGCACGGTCACGCGCGTGTCGTCGTCGGACAGTCGGTGGAACGTCACGACACCCGCATGAGTGGTGCCGTCGGTGCTCTTCCACGCCACCCGCTCGTCCGGGTGCTGTTCGGTGATCTCGGTGTCGAACTCTCGCTTTACCCCGCCGATCGACGTCTTCCAGTGCGTGTGCGTCTCGTCCTGCTGACTGATGCTGTCGACGCCGCCCATGAACTGCGGGAACGACTCGAACTGCGTCCATTGGTTGTAGGCGGTGCGGACGGGAACGTGCACGTCGATGCTCTTGGTCACGCTGGTCACGGCTGCTCCTCCGTCGGTTTCGGGATCTTGGGGGACCGAGCTGCGGCCCTCGAAAACCAGGTACCCGAAGCGTCGGCGAGGTAACCGGTTACCTCGGTCGCGGGCATGGGAAGGGCGTCGGTATGCACGCCATCGACGATCTCAAGGACCTGTACGAGCACGAAGGACCGTTCGCCACGGTGCACCTCGACGCGAGCCGCAACGCCGAGCGGGCCGCGCACGAGGTCGAGCTCCGATGGCGTGACCTGCGCCGCCCGCTCACCGACGCCGGTGCCGACGACGCAACGGTTGCCGCGCTCGAGAGCGCGGTTCTGGGGGTGGACGAGCCGGGTCCGCACGGCCGGTTCCTGGTCGCGGCCGAGGGCAGCGTGCTGTTCGACCGGCCGTTGCGCGGCATCCCCGTGCAACCGTCCGCCTCCTGGGGCGTGCTCCCCGACGTGATGCCCTATGTCGCTGAGGCCTCGACCCAGATCGCGTACGTCGTCGCGGTGGCCGATCGCACCGGGGCCGACCTCGAGGTCGTCCTCGGACCGCGTTCGGTACGCGGGACGGTCGAAGGCGACCAGACGCATCCGCTCCACAAGACCCGCCGCAACCAGTGGAACGAGCGGCAGTTCCAGAACCGGGTCGAGAACGCGTGGGAGAAGAACGAGCGCGAGGTCGCCGATGCCGTCGTCCGGCACGTCCAGGAGGTGGGGGCCCAGCTCGTCGTGATCTCCGGAGAGCAGCGGGCGTGCGCGCTGCTGAAGCGCGACCTCGAGGAGCTGCTGCCGCCGGGCGTTGCCCTGGCCGAGGTCGGGGCCGGCGGGCGCGCCCCGGGTGCCTCGCCAGAAGCCCTGCACGAGGCGGTCCACGACGCGGTGCTCAAGCTGGTGTGGCGACGCCGGCGTGAGCTGATCGAGCGATTGCAACAGGACTTGGGCCGGCACGCGTTCGCGCTGACCGGTGCCGCCGAGGTGATCGACGCACTGCGCAAGGCGCAGGCCGACACGGTCGTACTGACCAACGACCCGTCCTCGACGCTGCGTGCATGGGTCGGCCCCGAGCCGCTGCAGGTCGGCACCTCCGAGCAGGAGCTGCACGACATGGGGGTCGACGAGCCGCACGAGGTGCGCTTCGACGCTGCGCTGACGCGGGCCGCGGTAGGCAGCGGCGCCGATATCGAGGTGACCCCGAGCGGGCACAACTTCCTGAAGGACGGCATCGCCGCGTTGCTGCGCTACGACGACGCCGCGACTCCGAGCTAGCGGACCGCGAGCGCGGCATCGCCTCGGGCGACGATCTCGCCGACGACCGGCGCGCCGGGCAGTTCGCCGACCACGAGCAGTCCGCCGCTGGTCTGGGCGTCGGCGAGCAGCAGCAGCTCGTCCTCGGCGACGGTCGCGGCCAGGTGCGGACGCACCCAGTCCAGGTTGCGCCGCGTGCCGCCGCTGACGAACCCGTCCCGCAACGCCTCCCGTGCGCCGTCCAGGTACGGGACGGCCGCAGCGTCGATGACGGCGCTCACCCCGGACGCGCGCGCCATCTTGTACAGGTGTCCGAGCAGCCCGAACCCGGTCACGTCGGTCGCCGCCTCGACGCCGGCGGCGAGCGCGTCGAGGCTTGCCTGCCGGTTCAGAGCGACCATGCACTGGACGGCGTTCGGGAACACCTCGCCGGTGGCCTTGTGCCGGTTGTTCAGCACGCCGACGCCGAGCGGCTTGCTGAGGCTGATCGGCAGGCCGGGACGCGCTGCGTCGTTGCGCAGCAGCCGGCGCGCGTCCGCGATGCCGGTGACCGCCATGCCGTACTTCGGCTCCGGGTCGTCGATGCTGTGCCCGCCGCCGACGTGGCAGCCCGCCTCGCGCGCGATGTCCAGGCCGCCGCGCAGCACCTCGCGCAGGACCTCCGCCGGCAGGATGTCGCGCGGCCAGCCCACCAGGTTGACCGCCACGATCGGTCGCCCGCCCATCGCGTACACGTCCGACAGCGCGTTCGCCGCGGCGATGCGGCCCCAGTCGTAGGCGTCGTCGACCACCGGGGTGAAGAAGTCCGCGGTGACCACCACCGCCGTATCGCCCTCGATGGTGACGACCGCGGCGTCGTCGCCGTCGTCGAGGCCGACGATCAGCTCGGGCGCGCTGCTGCCGCGCAGGCCGCGCACGATCTCCTCGAGCTCGCCCGGCGGGATCTTGCAGGCGCAGCCTCCACCGTGGGCGTACTGGGTCAGCCGGTACCCGGAGGCCTGCACGGTCACCGCTGCGACGTTAGTCCCGCCGCGCGCTAGCGTGATCGGCGGAGGCGTACAGGTGCCTGGTGGCCCTCCCGGTCTTCAAAACCGGTGAAGCCGAGTACCTCGGCTTGGCGGGTTCGATTCCCGTCCGTCTCCGCCAGAGCCGTCCGATCGGAGGTCAGGTGCCGCCCGACCCGCGCCGAGCACTGCCGCGCACGGACGCGGTGCTCGCCGAACAGCGCCTCGACCACGCGACCGCCCGGCTCGGACGCGCGCGGGTGAAGCGCGCCGTCACCGAGGCGCTGCAGGCGCTGCGTACCGCAGGCGTGCCGCCCACGGCTGACGCCGCGACAGTCGCCGAGGACGTGTTGCGGCGCCTGCCCGAGGGCGCGACGACGCTGCAGCCGGTGATCAACGCGACCGGCGTCGTCCTGCACACCAATCTCGGCCGCGCGCCGCTGTCACCGGCGGCCGTCACCGCGCTCGCAACAGCCGCCGGATACGTCGACGTCGAGTTCGACCTCGCCGACGGCTCGCGCGCGCGCCGGGGCCGCGGGACGCTGGCGGCGCTGCATGCGGCCGTGCCCGATGCCGAGGCCGTGCACATCGTGAACAACGGCGCGGCCGCGCTCGTCCTCGCCACGCTGTCGCTCGCCGCCGGACGCGAGGTCGTCGTCTCGCGGGGGGAAATGATCGAGATCGGCGACGGGTTCCGGTTGCCCGACCTGATCGCCTCGACCGGAGCCCGGCTACGCGAGGTGGGGACCACCAACCGGGTCACGCTGCGCGACTACGCGGCGGCCGTCGGAGCCGACACCGGCTGCGTGCTGAAGGTGCACCCGAGCAACTTCCGCATCGAGGGGTTCACCCGCGCGGTCGAGGTGCGCGACCTCGCGACCCTCGGTGCCCCGGTGGTGGTGGACGTCGGCAGCGGCCTGCTCGCACCAGACCCGCTGCTGCCGGACGAGCCGGACGTCGCCTGCGCACTGCGGGCCGGCGCGGCGGTGGTCACCTGCAGCGGCGACAAGCTGCTCGGCGGCCCGCAGGCGGGTTTGATCTTCGGCGCGGCCGAGATCGTCGAGCGGATGCGGCGGCATCCACTCGCCCGGGCGCTGCGGGTCGACAAGCTCACCCTGGCCGCCCTCGAAGCGACGCTGGACGGGCCTCCGACACCGACGCACGAGGCTTTGCACGCCGATGCGGCCGACCTGCGGCGCCGCTGCGAGGAGCTGGTCGCGCAGCTGCCCGGCGTCGATGCCCAGCTCGTGGGGTCCGTCGGCGTCGTCGGCGGCGGTGGCGCCCCGGGCCGCGTGTTGCCCGGCTGGGCGGTCACGCTGCCCGCGCCGTACGCGCCCGCGTTGCGTGCGGGGCGTCCGCCGGTCGTCGGCCGTGTCGAGCACGGTCGCTGTGTGCTGGACCTGCGCTGCGTCCCGCCCGAGCAGGACCGCACCGTCGTTGCGGCCGTCCGCGCTGTCGCCGCGCCGAAGGACTGAACGTGCGGGTCGTCGCCACCGCGGGGCACGTCGACCACGGCAAGTCGACGCTCGTACGCGCGCTCACCGGGATGCAGCCCGACCGATGGGCCGAGGAGCGGCGGCGCGGCATGACGATCGACCTCGGCTATGCCTGGACGACCCTGGCCTCGGGCACCGAACTCGCGTTCGTCGACGTGCCCGGCCACCAGCGATTCATCGCGAACATGCTGGCCGGCCTGGGCCCGGCGCCTTCGGTCCTGTTCGTGGTCGCGGCGGACGAAGGCTGGTCGCGACAGTCCGACGAGCACCTTGCCGCGATCGACGCGTTGCGGGTCACTCACGGCGTGCTCGCGGTGACCCGCAGCGACCTCGCCGACCCGGCGCCGGCACTCGCCGACGCTGCCGCGCGGCTGGCGCGCACGAGCCTCGGCACGGTTGCGGGCGTCGCGGTCTCCGGTGCGACCGGCGCAGGTGTCGACGAACTCCGGCTCGCGCTCGACCTGATGACGCTGCGCATGCCCGAACCCGAGGTGGCCGGGCCGGTGCGGTTGTGGGTCGACCGCGCGTTCACCGTGCGCGGCAGCGGGACGGTCGTCACCGGCACTCTGGGCTCCGGCGCCGTCGGCGTCGGTGACCAGCTCGAGCTGCGCGGCCGGTCTGTCACGGTGCGCTCGGTGCAGTCCCTCGGACGCGCCCACGAGCGGGTCGCGGCCGCCGCGCGCGTCGCACTCAACCTGCGCGGCGTCGGCCGCGACGAGGTGGCGCGCGGCGACGTGCTGCTGACTCCGCAGACCTGGCACGACACCACCGAGGTGGACGCGCGGCTCGCGCCGCCGAGCGATCTGCCCGCGGCGCTCATGTTGCACATCGGCACGGCGGCGCTACCGGTGCGGGTCCGCAGTCTCGGCGGGGGCGTCGTCCGGGTGCGCCTGCCGCGCCCGTTGCCGCTGCGCGCCGGTGACCGCGCCGTGCTGCGCGACCCGGGCCGGCGGACGGTTGCGGCCGGCCTGCTGGTCCTCGACGCCGACCCCCCACCGCTTCGGCGGCGCGGTGCCGCAGCAGCGCGAGCCGCCGAACTCGCCGCCGCGACCGGCGCGCTCGACGCGACCGTCGAGGTAGCCCGTCGCGGCGCGATGCGGCGCGCGCACCTGCACGGTCTGGGCGGCGTGCCTCCCGCCGGCGTCCAGGAGGTCGGTGACTGGCTCGTCGCACCCGATCGGTGGCAGCGTTGGGTAGCCGCCGTGGAGCCCGCGGTGCAAGCGTGGGCCGTACGCAACCCGCTCGATCCGGCGGTCCCCGTTCCCGCTCTGGCGTACGCGCTCGGGTTGCCCGACGACGCGCTCGCCGCACCCGTCGCCGTGGCATCCGGTCTCGACGTCTCCGGCGGGCGGGTCCACCCGGCCGCCGTCCCCGCGTCGCTCGGCGCGGCGGAGGAAGCGGTGCGCACGCTCGAGGTGCGGCTGGGGGCGCAACCCTTCGCAGCGCCCGAGGCCGACGAGCTCAGCCGGCTGGGCCTCGGGCATCGTGAGCTGAGCGCCGCGGAGCGCACCGGCCGGTTGCTGCGGCTCGACGGCGACGTGGTGCTGCTGCCGTCGGCCCCCGACCTCGCCGTTTCCCGGCTCGGTGTGCTGCCGCAGCCGTTCACCACCAGCCAGGCACGCCAGGCTTTCCGGACGACCCGCCGGGTCGCGGTCCCGCTGCTGGAACATCTCGACCGGCTGGGTCGTACCGAGCGTGTCGACGGTGTGCTGCGCCGGCTGCGCTAGGCCGGTCAGCCCCCCGCCGGGTTTTGGAAGGTCGGCCCGTCGTCGACGACATTGCCCCGGCGCCGGTACTGCGCCACGAACTCGGGCAGCGCCGCTCCGCGCGGCCGGCGGCCCGGCTGGATGTCGCAGGTCGCGGCCTTCGACTCCTGGATGTGCACGTTCGGGTCGAGCGCGATGGGCAGCAGCTCGTTCGCCGCGTCGCCGGTGACGAGGCCGTTCGGCCCCCAGTGGTACGGCAGGCCGACCTGGTGCACCGTCCTGCCGCGAACAGTCAGCGGCGTCATGCGCTCGGTGACGACGACTCGTGCCTCGATGGCCGAACGCGCCGACACGATCGTCGCCCAGCCCAGGTGCTCCAGACCGCGTTCGCGCGCGAGCTCGGGACTGACCTCGCAGAACATCTCCGGCTGCAGCTCGGCCAGGTAGGGCAGCCACCGGCTCATGCCGCCCGCCGTGTGGTGCTCGGTGAGCCGGTAGGTCGTCATGACGTAGGGGAACACCTCGCTGCCCGGCTCATCCGCGGAGCGCGCGTACGCGTTGTCCTTGCGCGGGAACTGCTCGCGCGCCGGGTTCGCGTCCTGTCCGTACAGGCCGTTGTCGACCGGCGACTCGTGCGGCTCGTAATGCGCGGGCAGCGGACCGTCGGCCAGCCCGGCCGGTGCGAACAACCAGGCCTTGCCGTCGGCCTGCATGATGAACGGGTCGTCACCGCGGATGCGGTCCTGAGCCCGGGCACCGTCCGGTGGCCGGTAGTCCGGGCGCTTGCCGGCCTCGAAGTCCGGCACGTCGTGACCGGTCCACCTCTGCTGCTCCTCGTCCCACCAGACGTAGGCCTTGCGCTCGCTCCACGGCCGGCCCTCGGGGTCGGCGGACGCGCGGTTGTAGAGGATGCGCCGGTTCATCGGCCACGCCCACGCCCAGTCCGGGGCGACCCAGCTCTGCTCGCTGCCGGGCTTGCGTCGGGCCGCCTGGTTGACTCCGTCGGCGTAGACGCCGCTGTAGATCCAGCACCCGCAGCTCGTCGAGCCGTCGGCCTTGAGCGCCGTGTACCCGGGCAGCGGCGAACCGTCGGCCGCCTTGCCGCTGACCTCGGCCAGCACCGCCTCGGCACTGGGTTCGGCGAGCGGCCCCTCGGTGGCGTAGTCCCAGGTCAGCTCCAGCAGCGGACGGTCCCGGGGATCGGTGGAGCCGGCCAGCTTCTCGCGGATTATCCGGCCGAGGTGGAAGTAGAACCACAGGTCGCTGCGCGCGTCGCCGGCCGGTTCGACCGCCTGGTTGTGCCACTGCAACAGTCGCTGGGTGTTGGTGAAGCTGCCGTTCTTCTCGGTGTGCGCGGCGGCCGGCATGAAGAACACCTCGGTGCCGATGTCCTGCGTGCGCATCTCGCCGGTCTCGATCTCGGGGCCGTCCTTCCACCACGTGGCGCTCTCGATCAAGGAGAAGTCGCGGACGACCAGCCAGTCCAGGTTCGCCAGGCCGCGGCGCTGCATCTTCGCGTTGGTCGAGCCGACCGCGGGGTTCTCACCGACGATGAAGTAGCCGCCGCCGGGGTGGTCGATCTGGTGCATCACGGTCGCCGCCGACGAGTGGTCGCCGGTCAGCCGCGGTAGGTAGTCGAAGCAGTAGTCGTTCGCCTCGGTTGCCGCGTCCCCCCACCACGCCTTCAGCAGGCTGACGACGTAGGACCTGATGTTGCCCCAGAAGCCATTCATGTCCTCGTCGACGGAAACCAGGTCGTCCAGGGTCTGGTGGTTGCTCGCGTGCGGCATCGGGATGTAGCCGGGCAGCAGGTTGAACAGCGTCGGAATGTCGGTCGAGCCCTGGATGCTCGCGTGCCCACGCAGGGCGAGGATTCCGCCGCCGGGACGGCCGATGTTGCCCAGCAGTGTCTGCAGGATCGAGGCGGTGCGGATGTACTGCACGCCGACCGTGTGCTGTGTCCAGCCGACGGCGTACGCGAACGCGGTGGTCCGGTCCCGGCCGGAGTTGGCGACGAGTGCCTCGGCAACCTTGGTGAACAGCTCCGGCGGGATGCCGCAGATGTCCTGCACGACCTCAGGCGTGTAGCGGGCGAAGTGCCGCTTGAGCACCTGGTAGACGCACCGCGGGTGCTGCAGCGTCTCGTCGCGCTGCGGCAGGGCGCCGATGGACGCGCCGCCGCTGCCGTGCGATTCGCCGTGCGCCGACTCCTTCACCTCAGCAGTGCTGGCAGTGGAGTCCGGGTCGCGGTTGCCCGCGGCCGCCGCGATGTCGGCGCCCTCGTACTGCCAGGTGGTCGTGTCGTACCGCCCGGTCTCGGGATCGAAGCCGGAGAACAGCCCGTCGAGGTCCTCGGTGTCCTGGAAGTCCTCGCGCAGGATCGCTGCGGCGTTCGTGTACGGGACCACGTACTCGCGGAACTCGTGACCGCCGGACAGGACATGGTTGATCAGCGCCCCGAGGAACGCGATGTCACTGCCCGCGCGGATCGGCACGTGGACGTCGGCCACTGCGGACGTCCGGGTGAAGCGCGGGTCGACGTGGATGATCGTGGCGCCCCGGGCCTTCGCCTCCATGACCCACTGGAACCCGACCGGATGGCACTCGGCCATGTTGGAACCCTCGATGATGATGCAGTCGGAGTTCTGCAGGTCCTGCTGGAAGGTCGTGGCGCCGCCGCGGCCGAACGAGGTCCCCAGACTGGGGACGGTGGAGGAGTGTCAAATACGGGCCTGGTTCTCGATCTGGATCGCACCCATCGCCGTGTAGAGCTTCTTCATGAGGTAGTTCTCCTCGTTGTCGAGGGTCGCTCCTCCCAAGCTGGCGATGCCCATGGTGCGGTTGACGCGCTTGCCGTCCACCTCCTCCTGCCAGAACTCGTGCCGGGTCGCGAGCACCCGGTCGGCGATCATGTTCATGGCGGTGTCGAGGTCGAGATCCTCCCAGTCGGTGCCGTGCGGGCGCCGGTACTTGACGGCGTACTCGCGGCCGGGGCCGGTGGTGAGCTGCAGGCTCGCGGCGCCCTTGGGGCAGAGCCGCCCGCGGCTGATCGGTGAGGCCGGGTCGCCCTCGATCTGCACGACCTTCTCGTCCTTGACGTACACCCGCTGGCCGCAGCCGACTGCGCAATAGGGGCAGATGCTGCCGACGACGCGGTCGGCGGACTCGGTGCGCGCGTGGAACTCGGCGACGGTCTTCGGCGAGCGGACCGCAGCCCCGCGCCCCAGCCGGTCCCCGCCGGTTGCCTGACGCAACACCGGCCAGTGCAACGAACGTCGCTCGGGTGCCAACGTCGCTCCTCGGTCCGTCGTCGGCAGGAGCCTTCCCCGCCCTGCTGCGAACTATCGCCGGCGCTCGTGGATGCCGGCGATGAGCCGCACCTCCAGTCTTGCGGCGGTGCGCCCCGGCGTCCAGTGTTGAGGGTGCAGTCGCGAGTACGGTCCGGACGAGGGCGGAACGGGGTAGCACATCGCCATGACGCACGCATTGTTCGGTCCCGAACCCGCTGTCGCCGCCGACGCCGGTTGGACGGACGGCAAGCCGCGGATGGGCTTCTTCACGGACACGTCCGTGTGCATCGGCTGCAAGGCCTGCGAGGTGGCGTGCAAGGAGTGGAACGGCGTTCCCGACGACGGCTTCAACCTGCTCGGCTCGTCCTACGACAACACCGGTTCGCTCGGCGCGAGCACCTGGCGGCATGTGGCGTTCATCGAGCAGCCCACGTCGCTCGGCGCGCAGGATCCGGGCTTCGCCGGCCTGCCGACGGGCCCCGAGGCCGGTGACGTCCTCAACCGCCTCGCCGACGAGTCGATGACCGGCGACCGCACCCGCCTGGGCACCGACACCGAGGTGGTGGACGTCGTGCCCGCCGGCGTCACGCCGCTGCCGGTGGCTGCCGAGGCCGGGGCGCGCAGCGAGTTCCGGTGGTTGATGGAGTCCGACGTCTGCAAGCACTGCACGCATGCCGCGTGCCTGGACGTCTGCCCGACCGGCTCGCTCTTCCGCACCGAGTTCGGAACCGTCGTCGTACAGGACTCGATCTGCAACGGCTGCGGCTACTGCGTGCCGGCCTGCCCGTTCGGCGTCATCGACCGCAGGCAGGGTGGCAAGGCCGTGAAGAACAACGGTCTCGCCCAGAAGTGCACCCTCTGCTACGACCGGCTCGGTGCCGGCATGACACCCGCGTGCGCTCAGACCTGCCCGACCGAATCCATCCAGTTCGGCGACATCGACGAGTTGCGGGCCCGGGCGGCGGCGCGGCTCGACCAGCTGCACGGATCCGGCGTGCAGGAGGCGCGCCTGTACGGGCACGACCCGAACGACGGCATCGGGGGAGCCGGGGCGATGTTCCTGCTGCTTGACGAGCCCGAGACCTACGGCCTGCCGCCCGACCCGGTCGTCACCACGCGCGACCTGCCGGACATGTGGCGGCACGCCGCGGTTGCCGCGGCGACACTGGCGGCCGCAGCGATCGCGTCGTTCCTCGGGCGGCGACGGTGAGCACGCTGCCCGGCGGTTACCAGCCGAGCCAGGACGGCACCGGCCGCGACGGCGTGCAGAACTTCGGCGGCGGCCGCCACGCGGTGGTCGGCGAGCAGGGCGGACGCCCGCGGCGCGGCGGAGGTCGGCGGGCAGGTCGCCGCGGTGAGCGGGCAATGGTGCCGGACGCCACGTTCACCAGCTACTACGGCCGGCCGGTGCTCAAGGCCTCGCCGTGGACGGCCGACGTCCCGGCCTACCTCTTCCTCGGCGGCCTCGCCGGCGGCTCGGCGCTGCTCGGCGCCGGGGCGGACGTCACGGGCCGCCCCGCGCTGCGCCGCTCGGCGCGCCTGGGCTCGTTCGGCGCGATCGGCCTCAGCCTGGCCGCGCTGGTCCACGACCTGGGCCGCCCGGCACGCTTCGCGAACATGCTGCGGGTGCTGAAACCGACCTCGCCGATGTCGGTCGGCACCTGGATCCTCACCGGGTTCGGGCCGCTGATCGGGCTCGCCGCGGCGTCCGAGGTGCCGGTGCTGCTGCCGCGTCAGCTGCGCCCGCTCGTCCGCGCCGCCGCCCGTCCCGCGGGCCTGGGCGCCGCGCTGCTCGGTCCCGCCGTGGCGTCGTACACCGCAGTGCTCATCGCCGACACCGCCACCCCCTCGTGGCATGAGGGCTACCGCGAGCTGCCCTTCGTCTTCGTCGGCTCGGCCGCCGCGGCCTCGGGAGGGTTCGGCATGCTCACCGCACCGGTCGAGCAGGCCGGTCCCGCTCGCCGGATGGCCGTCGGCGGTGCTCTGCTCGAACTCGCTGCCGCCCAGCGCAGGGAGGCGGCGATGGGCATCGCCGCCGAGCCGCTGCACGAGGGCGCAGCGGGCGGCTACCTGCGGGCGAGCAAGGCCCTGACCTCGGCCGGCGCGCTCGGGGCGGTGTTCGCCGGCCGCAGCCGGCTGGGCGCGGCGGCCTCCGGGCTGGCGCTGCTGGCCGGGTCGGCGTGCACGCGGTTCGGCGTCTTCCACGCCGGCCAGCAGTCGGCGCGCGACCCGAAGTACACGGTCGTGCCGCAACGTGAGCGGCTGGCGAACGGTCGCTGAGGTTTGTGCCGTCCGGCGGCGGGGTACCCGATTCGGGCAAGCACCGACGCATCCGGAAGGGGGGACGCCCATGCCCGCCAAGAAGGAGGACCTGCCGAGCACGCTCAAGCGCTCGCCGGAGAAGGTCCAGAAGACCTACGAGAAGACGCTCGACAACGCGCACGAGGAGTACGGCGACGAGCAGCGCGCGCACCGCACGGCGTGGGGCTCGGTGAAGAACGTCGCCGAGAAGAAGGGCGACCACTGGGAGCTTAAGGACGAGACCGGTCCGTCCGACCCGCGGTCGAAGATGCCGCAAGCGGCGAAGCGACGCGGTGAAGGCGAGACGTACGGCGGCGTGGACGTCGAGGGCAACACCAAGGCCGAACTCGTCGAGCGGGCCAAGAGGGCCGGCATCACCGGCTACTCCTCCATGAACAAGGGTGAACTGGCGAAGGCGCTGTCGCGCAAGGAGTGACCGGTTTGCCGCGCGCGGCCTTCGGGCAGGTAACCCGCATGCTGAGGGCTCTGCTGCGCGGTGCCACGGCAGGTGCCGCCGCGACGACCGCGCTGAACGCGGTCACCTACCTCGACATGGTCATGCGTGGGCGTCCCGCCAGCGAGATGCCGGAGCAGGCGGTCGAGAAGCTCGCCGCCGATACCGGCGTCGATATGCCGGGCGAGGGCGAGTTCCGCGAGCACCGCGTCGAGGGACTCGGGCCGTTGCTCGGCATCGCCACCGGTGTCGGCCTCGGCGTCGCCGCCGCGACGGTGCGTCCGCTGCTCGTGCGGTTGCCGCCGCTCATCGGTGCGGCGGTCGTCGGGGGCGGCGCCATGGCCGCCTCGGACCTGCCCATGACCAGGCTCGGGCTCACCGACCCGAAGCAGTGGTCGCCGGCGGACTGGGCGAGCGACGTCCTCCCGCATCTGGCGTACGGCCTGGTGACGGTGGGCGTGCTGCGCCAGCTCGGGGACCGGCGCTCAGGCGGCGAGTGACAGCTAACGCTCGGTCACGGCGGATGCGGCGATGCTGAGGTCCTTGACGAACGCGTCGTACTCGGCGGCGCGGCGCTCGCCGGCGCGCAGGATCGCGGACGGATGGACGGTGACCAGGAACGTGGACCGTCCCACGTTGCTGTCGCGTTCCATCAGCGCTCCCCGGTCGCGCAGAACGCGAACGTCCGACCCGAAGACCGAACTGGTGGCGATCGCGCCGAGGCAGATGATCAGCCGAGGCCTGATCGAGGCGACCTCCGCCATGAGCCAGGGACGGCATGCGGTGACGTGCCGGGCTCTGGGAGTCTCGTGGATCCTGCGCTTGCCCCTGGCCGCGAACGAGAAGTGCTTCACCGCGTTCGTCAGGTACGCCTGGTCGCGAGTGATGCCGGCATCCGCGAGCGCCTTGTCGAGCAGCTTGCCGGCGGGTCCGACGAACGGTTCGCCGCGCTGGTCCTCGACGTCGCCGGGCTGCTCGCCCACGAGTAGCACCCGCGCGTCCGCGGGTCCGTCGCCGAACACGGTCTGCGTCGCATTCGCGTACAGGTCGCAGGCCCGGCATCGTTCGGCGGCCGAGGCCAGTTCGCGCAGGTCCGTCGTGTCCGGAGGCGCAGCGACCACGAGGCAGTGATGCCCGACGCGCCGGGTGGCCAAACGGTAGATGCCTCGCCCGCAGGGGGAGGGTGGTAGCCGTGGACCGCAAGTCCGGTAGCACTGTCACCGTCCTGCTCGCCCTGGGTGCCAACCTCGGCGTGGCCGTCCTCAAGTTCGTCGCGGGCCTCGTGTCCGGCTCCGGCGCGCTGATGTCCGAGGCGGCGCACTCGGTCGGCGACTGCACGACCGAGGTGCTCCTGCTCGTCGCGCTGCGGCGCTCCGACAAGCCTGCCGACCGCAAGCACCCGTTCGGCTACGGCAAGGAGCGCTACTTCTGGTCGCTCCTCGCCGCCGTCGCGATCTTCGTCATCGGTGCCGCGTTCTCGGTTTTCGAGGGTGTCCACACGATCGTGACGCCTGGAGGCCGCGAGGCTGCACTCTGGATCAACTACCCCGTACTCGCGCTCGCGGCTGTGCTCGAGGGCGCCTCGTTCCGGCAGGCGGTCCGCACCCTGCGCCGCCTCACCCGCCGACGGCAGCAGTCGGTACGCGACTACCTGCGCGCGCCGACCGACCCGACCGTCAACAGCGTCGTGCTCGAGGACTCGACCGCCCTGGTCGGGCTCGTGGTCGCCGGGGCCGGCGTCGGGCTGCACCAGCTCACCGGCCAGAGGTACTGGGACGGCATCGCGTCGCTCGTCATCGGCGGGCTGCTGCTGGTGGCTGCCTTCGTCCTCGCCCGCGCCAACGAAGCCCTGCTGATCGGGCAGCAGGCGGACGTCCGCCTCGTCCGGGCGATCGAGGCGCGGCTGGAGCAGGCGGACGAGGTCGACGACGTGGTGGACCTGCTCACCATGCTGGTCGGGACGGGACGGATCCTGCTGTGCGCGCGGGTGGACTTCGTCGACTCCGTGACGGCCGGCGACCTGGAGCGGGCCTGCGCGCGCCTCGACCAGGAGCTGCGCGACCGGTTCCCCGAGCTGGACGAGATCTTCATCCAGCCGGCATCACGGCGCGATGCCCGGGTGCGAGAGCGTGTCCAGGCCCGTTACGGACGCTCGATGGCCGAGGAGTGACCCGTACCGTGTTGTCGTGAGCGCTGCATCTCTCGACGCCGTGCGGGCCCTGCTCGACGCAGGCGACGTCCTCGTTCTCACGGGCGCCGGGATCTCCACAGAGTCGGGGATCCCTGACTACCGCGGCCCCAGCGGCTCCCAGCGCCGGCACCCCCCGATGACGTACCAGGCGTTCGTCGGCGACGCCGTGGCCCGGCAGCGGTACTGGGCGCGCAGCTTCCTCGGCTGGCGCCAGATCGCCGACGCGCGTCCCAACCCGGGGCACCACGCGGTGGCCGCACTGCAGCGCGCCGGCCTGCTGAGCGGGTTGGTCACGCAGAACGTCGACGGTCTGCACACCGCCGCCGGAGCCCGCGAGGTCGTCGAGCTGCACGGCGGTCTCGACCGCACCCGCTGCGTGGACTGCGGCGACATCGCGCCGCGCGCGGGGCTGGACGAGCGGTTGCGAGCCCTCAACCCGGCGTTCTCGGCGGTGGCGCACGGCGTCAACCCCGACGGCGACGTCGACTTGCCGGACTCGGCGCTCGACGGCTTCGTCCCGCCGCGCTGCCTCGCCTGCGGCTCCGCGCTGCTCAAGCCGGACGTGGTGTTCTTCGGGGAGTCGGTTCCGGGTGCGCGGGTCGCGCACTGCTTCGCGTTGGTCGAGGCAGCTGCCGGCATGCTCGTGCTGGGATCGTCCTTGACGGTCTTCTCAGGCTTCAGGTTCGCCCGCGCGGCGGCGCGCCGCGGCATCCCGCTCGCGATCGTCAACCAGGGCACGACCCGAGCCGACGATCTCGCGAGCACGAAGATCGACGCTCCCCTCGGCGGGTTCCTGACCGGATTGTCGGCCGCCTGCCGCGTCGCTGCCTGAGTCAGAGCGCCAGCCTGTGAATCGATCCTGACGCGCCGACGGCGCGTTAGGCCCGCTCCGGACGGCGGTAGGGCTGTTCGTATCCCACACCGACGTGCCCCCGGAGGTACCCATGCGCGCACTCGTGTACCACGGCCCGCGATCCGTCTCGATCGACACCGTGCCTGATCCCACCATCGAGAAGCCGACCGACGTCCTGGTCAAGATCACCGCGACGAACATCTGCGGCTCCGACCTGCACATGTACGAAGGCCGCACCGACGTCGAGGAAGGCAAGATCCTCGGCCACGAGAACATGGGCGAGGTGATCGAGGTCGGCGCGGCCGTCGACCGGGTCAAGGTCGGCGACGTCGTGTCGCTGCCGTTCAACGTCGCCTGTGGCTTCTGCAAGAACTGCGAGCGCGGCTTCACCGGCTTCTGCCTGACGGTCAACCCGGGCTTCGCGGGCGGCGCGTACGGCTACGCCGACATGGGCCCGTACCAGGGTGGCCAGGCCGAATTCCTCCGCGTGCCCTACGGCGACTTCAACTGCCTGCGGCTGCCGCCGGACGTCCGGGAGAAGCAGCGGGACTACACGATGCTGTCCGACATCTTCCCGACCGGCTACCACGCGACCGAGCTCGCGGACGTGCGCTCGGGTGACTCGGTCGTCATCTGGGGCGCCGGCCCGGTCGGTCTCATGGCGGCCCTCTCGGCGAACCTGCGCGGCGCGAGCAAGGTCATGGTCGTCGACCGGCATCCGGACCGGCTCGCCCTGGTCGACAAGTTCGATGCGATCCCGATCAACGACACGAAGGGTGACCCGGTCGAGCAGGTCATGGAACTCACCGGGGGCGAGGGGGCCGACAAGGGCTGCGAGTGCGTCGGCTACCAGGCGCACGACCCGCAGGGCCACGAGCACCCGAACATGGCGATCAACGGCCTGATCAGCGCCGTGCGCGCCACGGGCGCGATCGGCACCGTCGGCGTCTACGTGCCCGAGGACCCGCAGAGCGAGGACGAGCTGGCGACCGAGGGCCGGCTTGCCGTCGACTTCGGGCGCTTCTTCCAGAAGGGCCTGCGCATGGGCACCGGCCAGGCGAACGTCAAGGCCTACAACCGCCAGTTGCGTGACCTCATCGCCGCCGACCGGGTCAAGCCGGGCAGCATCGTCTCGCACGAGTTGCCCCTGGACGAGGCGCCGGGCGCGTACGAGCACTTCGACGCTCGCGAGAAGGGGTGGACGAAGGTCGTGCTGCACCCGTAGGCCAGGCCACCGGCGGGGCGGTGGTCGGCTGCCCTGACAACCGGCGGGTTCTAGCATCGGTGCGTGCTGCTCGCCGCCCTCGCCTTCGCCGCTGCGGCGGCGCTGATCGTGCTGCTACCCGGGCCGGACACGCTGGTGCTGGTCCGCAGCATGGTGCGAGGCGGGCGCCCGCGCGGCCTCGCCACCGCCTGCGGTGTGCTGTGCGGCCTGACGGTCTGGGTCACCGGCGCCGCGCTGGGCCTGTCGGCGCTGCTGCGTGCAAGCCAGCTCGGCTACGACGTCCTGCGCATCGCCGGTGCGGTGTACCTCGTGTGGCTGGGCGTGCAGTCGCTCGTGTTGCGCCGCGACCGCGGCGCGGCCGGTACGGACGGGCCGGCGCGGCGTGGGCTGCTCGGAACCGGCTTCTGCGCCGGTCTGCTCACCGATCTGCTCAACCCGAAGGTCGGCGTATTCTTCGTGACCTTCCTGCCCGGGTTCGTCCCGCACGGGGCCTCGGTCGGCTGGGCCTCATTGCTGTTCGGCGCGATCTTCATCGCCGAGACGGCGCTGTATTGCGCGCTGCTGCTCGCACTCGCCGGGCGGGTGACGACCTGGATGAACCAGCCCCGCACCCGCCGCCGGCTCGACTCCGCGACCGGCACCGTCCTGATCGGCTTCGGAATTCGGCTGGCCCTGGAACCCTGATCCGCTGGCGTAACAGCGGCACCATGGGTCACAATGAGCACGCACACCTCTGAGTGGACGGACCGCTGGGGAAGGCGTCGCCGTCAGCCAGAGGAGGTGTGCGATGTCCAGCGTTCGCACCAGCGGACCCAACCGCGTCATGCCCTCCGCGCATGGCGTGGTGTTCCTGCATTGCTGCCCGTCGGCGATCGCCCCCCACGTCGAGTGGGCGCTCGCCGGCGTGCTCGGCCGGCCTGCCCGGCTGGAGTGGACCAGCCAGCCGGCCGCTCCAATGCATCTGCGCGCCGAAGCGGCGTGGACCGGTGCCATCGGGACGGGCGCCCGCCTCGCGGCGTCGTTGCGCGCGTGGCCGATGCTCGTCTTCGAGATCACCGAGGACGCCACGTCGGCCAGCGACGGCGAACGGCTGGCCTACGTCCCCGGCCGCGGCTTCCATCGCAGCATGACCGCGGCCAACGGCGACGTCGTCGTCGGTGAGGAACGGTTGCGCGGACTGCTCACACGGGCGAGGACGGTTGCCGACTACGAGCACGGCGTCGCCGAACTGCTCGGCACGGCTTGGGACGCGGAGCTGGAGCCCTACCGCATGGGCGGCGCGGGCGCGCCGGTCACCCTGCTGCACCAGGTCGTCTGACCCGCCCCGTCCGTGATCGATCGTGGTGTGCGGGCTCAGTAGCCCATGCGCGCGTGCCGTGCGGCGGGGCCGACCAGCTTGCGCACCGTGCGGCAGTCGTGGAACTCGCCGAGCGCCCGGACCGACCACTGTCCGGGGCCGCTGCGGCGGACGATCGCCATGAGCACAGCGGTGCTGGGCTGGGTATCGGTGAGATCGAACCGGACGAACTCGCGCCCCTGGTCGTCGCAGAGCGCGCACCATGCCCTGAGCAGATCCGTGAAGGTATGTCCCTTGAACGAGCTGATCGTGAAGACGAGCGCGGCCACCTGTTCGGGCAGGCGGCTCAGCTCGACGTAGATGTTCTCGGCGAAGCTGCCGCCGGCCCGGTCGCCCTGGTTGTCGCCTGCGTGCTGCAGGGCCGCCAGATACTCGACCGGGTGCTGGTACCAGACGATGCACTGCTTCTCCCCGGACGCGTCGAAGGCGATGACCGACGCGTCGAGGTCGATGTTCTTCTTGCCCGCCTCGGCCTCCCAACCCAGTGACAGCATGACGCGGTTGAGCGGTCCGCTCACGGCGTCGGCCAGCTCGATGCGCTCGTTCTTGCGCAGGGTCACCGGTCCCGCTGCCGACGTCTGGACGGCCGCGACCGGCGGCGCAGGGGGAGCGGCCGGTGGTGGTGCCGGTGTCGGCACCGGCTCCGGTGGCACGGGCGGGGCGTCCCACGAAGGCGGCGGCAGAACCAGTGGCGGCGCAGCGGCGGGTTCGGCGGGCGCCGGCTGCGGCCCGGCCGCCGACCCGTCCTCGATCCCGCCGCCGTCGACGTGGATGCCGAAATCGGTCGCCAGGCCGGCGAGCCCCGAGTCGTACCCCTGGCCGACCGCGCGCAGTCTCCAGGAGCCGTCGCGCCGGTAGAGCTCCCCGGTGACGAACGCCGTCTCGTCGGCAGCCGTCATCGCGAACGTCACGAGCTCGGCGCCGGCGGTGAGGTCCGAGACGACCAGGCGCAGGTCGGGCACCTGCCCGAACGTCCCGCCGTCGGCCGACGCGACGAGCGCGATCCTGTCGACCGACGCCGGCACCTGGCCGAGGTTGATGTCGATGACGTCGTAGCAGGCGGCGCTCTCGGGCGAGGCCACCGCGGTGCCTGCCTGGCGCACCGAGCCGGACGGGTGCGCCGGCTGGTTGTAGAACACCATGTCCTCGTCGCCCGCGACCTTGCCGGTCACCTGCAGCAGCAGTGCCGAGCCGTCGACGTCGGGGATGCCGGGGCCGCCGGTCCAGAACAGGGCGGCACGCACCATCGGTGCGGTAACCGCGACGTTGGCGCCCTTGGTCAGCTGCGTCATGCCGAGGATCGTGTCAGAACTCGGCACGTCCGCAAGGGAACCGGCGTGCCGTCAGAGCGGGATGTTGCCGTGCGCTCCCCGCGCGGGCGGAATTGCCGCGAGCGCCTCGGCGAGCGCCGCCCGGGTGTGCGCCGGTTCGATCAGCTCGTCGACGACGCCGATCTCCATGGCTCGCCCGACGCCACCCGCGATCCGTTCGTGCTCCTCGGCGAGGGCCGCGTGCAGCGCTTCGCGCTCGCCGGGCGGGGCCGCGGCGAGCTTCTTGCGGTGCAGGATCCCCACGGCGGCCGACGCGCCCATGACGGCGACCTCGGCGCCCGGCCACGCGAAGACCCGGTTCGCGCCCAGGGCCCGCGAGTTCATCGCGATGTAGGCGCCGCCGTACGTCTTGCGAGTGACCAGGGTGACCCGCGGGACCACCGATTCGCCGAAGGCGTGCAGCAGCTTCGCGCCGCGGCGCACGATGCCGTCCCACTCCTGGCCGACGCCGGGCAGGTAGCCCGGGACGTCGACCAGCACGACGAGCGGGATTCCGAAGGCGTCGCACATCCGCACGAAGCGCGCGGCCTTCTCGGCCGAGGGCGAGTCGAGGCAGCCCCCTAGCCGCAGCGGGTTGTTCGCCAGGACGCCGACCGTGCGTCCCGTGAGCCGCCCCAGGCCGGTGACCATGTTCGGTGCGAATTTGGCGTGCAGTTCGAGGAACGAGCCCTCGTCGAGGACGCCCGCGACGAGCGGGTGCACGTCGTAGGCTCGCTTGAGGTTCTCGGGCAGCAGCGCGCTGAGGTCCTGGTCGTCCCCGACCTGCGACAGCTGGAAGGAGCCCTGCGCCGCGAGCAGCGTAGTGGCGTGCCGCGCGGTCGCGAGCGCCTCGTCGTCGGTCGCGGTGACGATGTGGACGACCCCGCTGCGGCGCCCGTGCGTGTCGGGGCCGCCGAGCGACTCCATGTCGACGCTCTCGCCGGTGACCGAGCGCACGACGTCGGGGCCGGTGACGAACACCCGCCCACCGGTCGACATGATCACCAGGTCGGTGAGCGCCGGGCCGTACGCGGCGCCGCCGGCGGCCGGCCCGAGGACGACCGAGATCTGCGGAACGCGACCGGACGCGCGGATCATCGCCTGGAAGACGAGGCCCACCGCATGCAGTGCCAGCACGCCCTCGGCGAGCCGCGCACCGCCCGAGTGCCAGAGTCCGATCACCGGGATGCGCTCGCGCACCGCGGCATCGATCGCGTCGACGATGTGGCGGCACCCCTCGGCCCCCATGGCGCCACCCATTGTGGTGGCGTCGGTGCAGAACGCGGCGACGCGCGTGCCGTCGATCGTCCCGAACCCGGCGAACACGCCGCTGTCGTCACGCGGGCGCAGTGGGTGCAGCGAGCCGTCGTCGAACAGCTTCTCCAGCCGCAGCTCGGGGTCGCGCGGGTCGCGGTCGTCCGCGATCGCAGTCGTGGCGAGCGCCGTCATGGGGGTACCTCTCAAGCCTTGCGGAACAGCAGAGCCGTGTTGTGGCCGCCGAAGCCGAACGAATCGTTCAGTGCCGCGGGTACCCGCATGTGTCTCGCCTCGCGCGGCACGTCGACCCGGACCTCGTCGTCGGGGTCGTCCAGGTTGATCGTCGGCGGGACGACGTCGTTCGCGATCGACAGCACGGTGCCGATTGCCTCGATGGCGCCCGCGGCTCCGAGCAGGTGACCGGTCATCGACTTGGTGGCGGTCACCACCGTTTCGGGGCCGAGCAGCTCGGCGATCCACCTGGCTTCGGGGCCGTCGCCGGTCGGCGTCGACGTGGCGTGCGCGTTCACGTGCACGACGTCGTCGGGCGAGACGCCGGAGCGCTCGATCGCTGTCTTCGCGGCGCGACGCTGACCGCTGCCCTCAGGGTCGGGCGCCACGATGTCGTACGAGTCGGCGGTGATCCCCGCGCCGGCCAGCACCGCGTACGGCGTGCGGCCGCGTGCCGCCGCCGAGGATGCCCGCTCGAGGACGAGCACGCCCGAGCCTTCGCCGAGCACGAAGCCGTCCCGTCCCTTGTCGAAGGGGCGCGAGGCACGCAGCGGCTCGTCGTTGCGCGTCGACATGGCGCGCATCTGGGCGAACCCCGCGATGTTCAGCGGGTGGATGCACGCCTCGGTACCGCCGACCACGACGACGTCGGCACGGCCGAGCTGGATCAGATCCAGGCCGTACGCGATCGCCTCGGAGCCGGACGCGCACGCGCTGACCGTCGTGTGGACGCCGGCGCGCGCCCCGACCTCGAGACCGACATAGGCCGCCGGCCCGTTCGGCATGTTCATCGGGATCATCAGCGGCGACACCCGCCCGGGGCCCTTCTCGAGCAGGATGTCGTACTGCGCCAGCAGGCTGGTGACGCCGCCGATGCCGGTGCCGATGACGACCGCGACCCGGGCCGGGTCGAGGCCGTTCTCGTCGGAGTGGCCGGTGAAGCCGGCATCGGCCCACGCCTCACGTGCCGCGACCAGCGCCGCCTGCTCGCTGCGGTCGAGCCGCCGGGCCTGCACTCGCGACAGGACCTCGCCAGGATCCACGGCCATGGGTGCGGCGATGCGCACCGGCAGGTCGGCGGCCCAGTCGTCGGTCAGCGCCACGACACCGGACCGGCCCGCGAGCAGGCCGGCCCAGTACGTCGGGACGTCGCCGCCGAGAGGCGTGGTCGCACCGAGGCCGGTGACGACGACCTCGTCGGCGGAGGCAGGCATGGTGGTACTCCTTCGAGGGACGGACTCAGACGGCGTTGTTCTGGATGTAGGCGACGGCGTCGCCCACGGTCTTGAGCTTGGGCAGCTCGTCGTCGGGGATCTTGACGCCGAACTTCTCCTCGGCGGCCATCGCGACCTCGACCATCGACAGCGAGTCGACGTCCAGGTCGTCGGTGAAGGTCTTGTCGTCCGTCACGTCGGCGGGTGAGACGTCGGCGACCTCTTCGAGGATGGAGGCGAGTCCGGTGCGGATCTCGTCGGCATCAGCCACGGGATCGTTCCTTTCGGTGTGAGTCGACGCCGCCCGGCCGGGCGGCGGGTCTGACGTTACGGAGCGAGCACTACCTGCCCGGCGTAGGCGAGCCCGGAGCCGAACCCCAGCAGCAGCACCGGAGCCCCCGACGGGATCTCGCCGCGCTCGACCATGCGCGAGAGCGCGAGCGGGATCGTCGCCGCCGAGGTGTTGCCCGAGGTGACGATGTCGCGCGCGACGATCGCATCGGGGACGCCGAGCCGCTTGGCGATGGCGTCGATGATGCGCAGGTTGGCCTGGTGCGGGACGAACGCGGCGAGCTGATCGGGCGTGACGCCGGCTCGCTCGCAGGCCTCCAGCCCGACCGGCGCCATCCTCGAGGTGGCCCAGCGGTACACCGCCTGCCCCTCCTGGCTGAACAAGCGGGTGTCCTCGTTGATCACCACCACGTCGCTCTGCGCGCCGTCGCTGCCCCACACCACCGGGCCGAAGCCGGCGACGTCGGACGCACCGACGACCGCGGCCCCGGCGCCGTCGGCGAGGATCACGCAGGTCGAGCGATCGGTGTAGTCCAGCCACCCGGAGAACCGCTCCGACGCGACGACGAGCACGTTCCTGGCCTGGCCGGTGCGGACCGCGGCGGAGGCGGTGTTGAGGGCGTACACGAATCCCGAGCACCCCGAGTTGACGTCGAACGCGCCCGGCGCGTCGATGCCGAGGCGGGCGGCCAGCGCCGGCGCGGCAGCGGGGACCGGCGTCGGCATCGTGCACGTGGCAACGAGCACGAGGTCGACGTCGTCGACGCTGACGCCACTGGCCGCGAGCGCCTTGCTCCCGGCCGCCTCGGCCATGTCGACGACCGTCTCGTCGGCGTCGGCGTAGCGGCGCTCCGCGATGCCGACCCGGCTGCGCACCCACTCATCGTCGGTGTCGACGCCCATCGCGACGAGGTCGGCGTTGGTGATCACCCGAGCGGGGCGGTAGTGACCGAGGCCGAGGATGCGGGTGCCGGCCGTGCCGGCCGGTTGTGACAGCGCCATGGCCTACAGGTCCGCGCCGTGCGCGATGCGAGCGACCGGCAGGCCGGCGGCGACGATGTCGTCGTTGCTGCGCAACCACTCGATCAGGACTCCGGCGTGCGGCGCCACGATCACGTGTTCGTCCCGGTTGGTGCGCACCGCGCCCAGCTTGGTGCCGCGGGCGACCTCGGTGCCCTCGTCGAGTCCCTCGGCGCGCGTGAACGAACCCTTGGCCGGCGTGCTGACCACCCAGAAGTCGAGGAAGTGTTCACCCTGTCCGTGAGCCGGGCGACTCTCGATGAGGGTGCGGGCAGTGTGGAGGTCGTCGGGGGTCTTGACGGCGAGCAGTTCGGCGCCGGGCAGCTCGCGCTTCGCGATCCCGGTGAGGGTGCCCGCGGGTGCGAGTTCGAGCGCAGCGCTGACACCCAGGTCGGCGCAGGTGCGCATGCACAGGTCCCACCGCACCGGCAGGGTCACCTGCGCGACCAGCCGGGCCAGCAACTGGTCACCGGAGGTGACTGCCGAACCGTCGGCGTTGGACAGCAGGATCGGCCGGGGCTCACGCACCTCGACGCTCGCGGCGTACGCCGCGAGCGCGGCTTCGGCCGGGGCCATGAAGTGAGTGTGGAATGCGCCGGCGACGGGGAGCGGCCGGACGCGAGCGCCCGCGGGCGGGTTGGCCGCGAGTTCGGCGAGTGCCTCCAGCGCGCCGGCGGCAACGACCTGGCCGGCTCCGTTGCGGTTGGCCGGTGTCAGACCGGCAGCCTCGATGGCGGCCGCCACCGCGTCGGGGTCGCCGCCCAGGACCGCTGACATGCCGGTCGGGACGAGCGCGCATGCGGCGGCCATCTCCGCGCCACGCCGCCCGGCAAGGGCGACCGCGGCACGACCGCTCAGCGCACCCGACACCGCGGCGGCGGTGAGCTCGCCGACGCTGTGCCCGGCGACCACGCGTTCGTCGGCGGTGTCCAGCCCGAGCTGCCCCGCCACGATGACTCCGAGAGCGACGATCAGCGGCTGGGTGACGGTCGTGTCCCTGATCTCGTCGGCACCGGCGGTCGTGCCGAGCCGCGCGAGGTCGAGGCCGCAGGCCTCGCTGAACTCGTCCACCTGTTCGGCCACGCCAGGCAGCTCGAGCCAGGGCGCCAGCATGCCCGGCGTCTGCGCGCCCTGCCCAGGAGCTAGTACGGCGATCACAGTGCCAACACTCCCTGGTGCCGGGCTTGCAGGGCGAGCACGACGCGGACAGGGTTTGCCGGCGTGTCTTGTCGAGATCCTACAAACTGCGACCCCCGATGTCCCGGTTCCGTGGGGGACGCATTGTCGGCTCAACCCAACGGATCGAGCCTGCCCAGGACGAGTGCGACCCGCAGCGTGAACGCGCCGCGGGCTTCGGTGGGGCTCTCGCCGCAGATCTCGGCGACCCGGCGCATCCGGTACCGGACCGTGTTGGCGTGCACGAACAGCGCCCGGGCGGTGGATTCGAGGGCGGCGCCCGCGTCGAGGAACGCGCTCAGGGTGTCGACGAGCACGTCACCGGACTTGCACAGCGGCTGGTACACCGAGGTGATCAGCTCGTCCCGCGCCTCAGCGTCGCCCGCGAGGGCGCGCTCGGGCAGCAGCGCGTCGGCGGAGACCGGCCGAGGCGCGCCGGGCCACGCCGGCGCGACCCGCAGGCCACTCAGCGCAGCGCGCATCACCGTGCTCGCCTCGGCGATGTCGCTGGCGGCCGGGCCGATCACCACGGGACCGTCGGCGAAGACCGGCAGCAGGTGCGCTGCCGCGGCCGCTGGATCGGCGGCGCCGCCGAACACGATGACCAGGCGCGAGCCGTGGACGCCGGCCATCGCGTCGAGACCGAGCCGCCGGGTGGCCGCGTGCACCTCGTCGAGCACCTCCCGTCGAGGGCGCGACGGCGCGCAACCGACGACCGCTCCGACGGGGCCTGAGGCCTGCCAGCCGAGCGCTGCGATCTGGCTGGGCAGCGGGTCGCCGATCTCGGTGCCGCGCACCACGCTGTCGATGATCAGCGCCTCGAGGCGGTCGTCCCACGCGCCGCGCGTCTCGGCTGCGCTCGCGTAGACGCGGGCGGCGGCGAAGGCGATCTCGCGACTGAAGCGCAGCAGCTCCTCGCGCACCAGCTCGTGGTCCGCGCCGGCCAGCAGCGGCAGGTTCTCCTCTGCCACGGCGATGCTCTCGCGGATGAGTTCGACGGTCTGCTGCAACGACACCGAGCGCGCCATTGCCTGCGGGGCCGCGGCGAACATCTCCCCGGTCAGGCGCAGGACGTCGTCGGGCGAGCGCAGCCAGTCGACGAAGCTCTGCAGCCCGGCCTGTGCCACGAACATGACCCACGAGCGTTGATCGGCGGGCAGCTCGCGAAACCACGGCAGCCCTTCGTCCATGCGTGCCACGCTCTGGGTGGCGAGCCGGCCGGTGGCCTGCTCGATGCGACGGATCGTCTCGTCGCTCAAGCCCGGCTTCACACGATCAGACTCCCACGCAGGGCGTCGATACGGTGACAGCGTGCCCCCTCGCGACCCCGTGGCCGACCTGCGCCGCATCGCCTACCTGCTCGAGCGTGCGCGCGAACCGACGTACCGGGTGAAGGCGTTCCGCACGGCCGCGAAGGTCGTGTCGGAGTTGCCCCCGCACGAGTTCGCCGGGCGAGCCGCGGCCGGAACGCTGACGAAGCTCACCGGCATCGGCGAGGTCACGGCGCGGTGCGTGACGGAATCACTCGCGGGCGAGGAGCCGGTCTACCTGCGGCGGCTCGAGGCAACCGAGCAGACGCCGCTCGACGAGGCGACCGCGGCGCTGCGCGAACTGCTGCGCGGCGACTGTCACACCCACTCCGACTGGTCCGACGGAGGGTCACCGATCCGCGAGATGGCCGAGGCCGCGCGCGGCCTGGGCCACGAGTACGTCGTCCTGACCGACCACTCGCCGCGACTGACCGTGGCGAACGGCCTGTCGGCCGAGCGGCTCGAGCGCCAGCTCGATGTCGTCGCCGAGCTCAACGACGAGCTGGCACCGTTCCGGATCCTCACCGGCATCGAGGTGGACATCCTCGAGGACGGCTCGCTCGACCAGCAGCCGTCCCTCCTCGCGCGCCTGGACGTTGTTGTCGCGAGCGTGCACAGCAAGCTGCGGATGCCCGCCGACGAGATGACGCCCCGCATGGTCGCGGCGATCGCGAACCCGTACACCGACATCCTTGGCCACTGCACGGGCCGGCTGGTGACCGGCGGTCGCGGGACGCGCCCGGCCTCCGAGTTCGACCCCGAGCTGGTCTTCGCGGCGTGCGCGCAGTTCGGCGTGGCGGTCGAGATCAACTCGCGCCCCGAACGGCTCGACCCGCCGAAACGGCTGTTACGCCTCGCCGTCGAGGCGGGGTGCCTGGTCGCGATCGACACCGACGCCCACGCGCCGGGGCAACTGGACTGGCAGCCCTACGGCTGCGAACGCGCGGCTCGCTGCGGCGTCGACCCGGGCTCCATCGTGAACGGCTGGGCGGCAGAGCAGCTGCTCGCCTGGGCCGCGGACCACGGCGTTCGCCCGTGATCGAGGTGCGTCGTGCGGCGGACCGGCTGCGCACCGAACGCGAGGGCATCGTCAGCAGGCACAGCTTCTCGGCCGGCGCCCACTACGACCCCGACAACATCGCGTTCGGGCCGGTCATCGGCGTCGACGAGCACCGGCTGGCCGGCGGGGCGGGGTTCGAGCGGCACGCCCACACCGGCGTGATCATCATCAGCTGGGTTCTGGACGGCGCCCTGTTGCACCAGGACGCCGCAGGCAGCCGGACGATCGGCCCCGGCGAGACGCTGCGGCAGGACGCGTCGCAGGGCATCGAGCACGTCGAGCGCAATGCCTCGGACGCCGAACCGCTGCGGTTCGTGCAGACGACGCTGCTCTCGAGCGGCCCGAAGCCGGGCTTCGCGGTCGTGCGGCGTGCCGCGCGAGAACGCCTGCCGGTCGTCCCCCTCATGCACTTGTACGTCGCGCGCGGCGCCTTCTCGCTCAGCGGGCGTGAGGTCACCGAGGGGGACTCCGCCCGAATCCGCAGCCAGGTGGTGACGGCAACAGGCAACGGCGAACTGCTGATGGTTACGTTCGAACCATGACGGTTCCCAGAGTGACGATGAACGGACTTCAGGTGTCGGCCCAAGGCCTCGGCTGCATGGGCATGAGCCAGAGCTACGGCCAGGTCGACTGGGACGGAGGTACGGCCACCATTCACCGTGCGCTCGATCTCGGCGTGACGTTCCTCGACACCGCCAACGTGTACGGCGCGGGGCACAACGAGGTGCTCGTCGGCCGGGCGATCCAGGGCCGGCGCGAGGAGGTGCAACTCGCCACCAAGTTCGGCATCGACCACACGGAGGGCAGCGACCACCGCCGGTTCCGGGGCACCGCCGGCTACGTCCGGAAGGCGTGCGAGGACTCGCTGTTGCGCCTCGGCGTCGAGCACATCGACCTGTACTACCTGCACCGCCCGCCGGAGGACGCCGAGATCGAGGAGACGGTCGGCGCCATGGCCGAGCTCGTCGCCGCCGGCAAGGTCGGCCATCTCGGCCTTTCCGAGGTCGACTCGGACCAGCTGCGGCGCGCGTACGCCGTCCACCCCATCACCGCTGTGCAGAGCGAGTACTCGCTGTGGACGCGGGACCCCGAGACGACGGTCCTCGACGCGCTTCGCGAGTTGAACGTCGCGCTGGTGCCATTCTCGCCACTCGGCCGGGGCTTCCTGACCGGAACCCTGGACCGGTCGTCGTTCGGGCCGGGAGACTTCCGCAGCCGCAATCCGCGTTTCGTGGGCGAGGCTGCTGACGCGAACCAGGCCATCGTGGCCGCCGTGGCCGCGATCGCCGAACGGGTGGGCGCCGCGCCCGCGCAGGTGGCGCTCGCCTGGGTGCACGCCCAGAACGGCCGCCTGGGTGTCCCCGTCGTGCCGATCCCGGGGACCAAGCGGGTGAGCTGGCTGGAGCAGAACGTCGGGGCCCTCGACGTCACCCTGACCGGGGACGACCTGCGCGAGCTCGACGCCCTCGCAGACAGCGTTGTCGGCGCCCGGTATTGATGGCCGAAAACCGCTAATCAGCCCTTGGCACTCATGGGTCGTGAGTGCTAAAACATCGGTATGCACGGTGTGCCGCCCGTCGAGGTGGCGGGCGGCGGACAGCGAGGAGGTGAGAGCCGTGCTTCGCTTCGACCCGTTCCGGTCCATGTCCGACCTCGACCGGGTGGCCGAGCAACTGCTCGGTGTGCCGACCGGCTCGGCGCGGGTGCCGAGATTCATGCCGATGGACCTCTACCGGTCCGGTGACCACTACGTCCTGCATGCGGACCTGCCCGGCGTCGACCCGGGATCGGTCGACCTCGGTGTCGAGAACGGCACCCTGACGATCAAGGCCGAGCGCAGCGGCCGGACCGAAGAGGGCGTGCAGTGGCTCGCGAGCGAGCGGTTCACCGGCGCCTACCTGCGCCAGATCTCGCTCGGTGAGAACGTCGACACCGACGCGATCTCGGCGACCTACAACAACGGCGTGCTGACCGTGACGATCCCGGTCGCCGAGCGGGCCAAGCCGCGGCGCATCGAGGTGACTGCCGAGTCGGCGGCGCAGACGATCGACGCCGGCCGTCAGGCCGAGATCACCGCCTGAACTCGGAGGCCGCGGACGTGGGGTCCGATCCCTTGCGCGGTCGCGCAGGGTCGGCCCCCACGCCGGCGGTCGGCGCGTGGTCGGGCCGGCGGCGGCAGCCAGGCGTCCGGCGGCAGTGGCGGATGGCCGGTGTGCCTATCACGGCCGAGCGCACGGTGTCGTGCGGGTGCGCTCAGTGCCGCGACCCGCCGGCGATCTCGTAGTTCCAGAGCTCGCTGCTCACGCCGACCGGCTTCGGCGCGGGACCGCCCTCGCGCTCGGACTGCGAACGGTGGCCGTGCCCGAACGCCGGCGAGTTGACCCATGCCTGGAACGATTCCTCGTCGCGCCACCGGGTGACGACCAGCCACGTCGTCCGACTGTCGGTGGGCTTGAGCAGCTCGAAGCCCTCGAAGCCGTCCTGGTCGTCGACCGCACCGGCCCGCGCGGCGAAGCGGTGCGCCAGTTCGTCCCCGCTGCCGGCCTCGACGGTGATCGCGTTGATCTTGACGATCGTCATGAGTCACCGCCGATGGTGCCGTGGCCCGCGGCGTTCACGTCGAGCAGCTGGTAGCGCTCGACCGCCTCGGCCGGCGCCTCGGGCTTGATCTCGCCGCGCCGGGCAAGCTGTTCGAGCACTGCGACGACGATCGACTCGGCGTCGACGTGGAAGAACCTGCGGGCGGCGCCGCGCGTGTCCGCGAAGCCGAACCCGTCGGTGCCGAGCGAGGTGTAGTCACCCGGCACCCACCGGGCGATCTGGTCGGGCACCGCGCGCATGTAGTCAGACACCGCCACGACCGGCCCGGGCGCGTCGGCCAGCGCGGCAGTCACGTACGGCACGCGTGGTTCGGACCCGGGGTTGAGCAGGTTGTGCTGCTCGCACTCGACCGCCTCGCGGCGCAGTTCGTTCCACGACGTCGCAGACCAGACGTCCGCGTCGACGCCCCACTCCTCGCCGAGGATCCGCTGGGCGTCGAGAGCCCACGCCACCCCGACGCCGGATGCGAGGACCTGCGTGCGCGGCCGCCCCGTGCCGGCGAGGCCGGGGGAGTAGCGGTACAGACCCCGCAGCAGCCCCTCGACATCGAGGTTCTCCGGCTCCTTCGGCTGCACCATCGGCTCGTTGTAGATCGTGAGGTAGTAGAAGACGTCCCGGTCGGACACCGGCGCGCTGTAGGCGCCGATGCCGTACATCCGCTCGAGCCCGGAGCGGACGATGTGGGCTACCTCGAACGAGAATGCAGGGTCGTACGCGACGCATGCGGGGTTCGCGGACGCCAGCAGGGGCGAGTGCCCGTCCGCGTGCTGCAGCCCCTCGCCGGTCAGCGTGGTGCGCCCTGCGGTGGCGCCGAGGACGAAGCCCCGGCCGAGCTGGTCGGCCAGTTGCCAGAACTGGTCGCCGGTGCGCTGGAAACCGAACATCGAATAGAAGATGTAGAAGGGAATCATCGGCGTTGCGTGCGTCGCGTAGGACGTGGCGGCCGCGATCAGCGACGCGGCGGAGCCGGCCTCGCTGATGCCCTCGTGCAGGATCTGGCCGGTCGTCGACTCCTTGTACGACAGCAGCAGGTCGCGGTCGACGGCCTCGTACTCCTGGCCGTGCGGCGAGTAGATCTTGGCCGTCGGGAAGATCGCGTCGAGACCGAACGTGCGCGCTTCGTCCGGGATGATCGGCACGAATCGCGGGCCGATCTCCTTGTCCTTCATCAGGTCCTTGAACAGGCGGACCGTGGCCATCGTCGTCGCGACCTGCTGCTTGCCCGAGCCGGCCCGCAGCTCGGCGAACAGTTCGTCCGCCGGCGTGGCCAGCGGCTTGGCGCGTACGACCCGCTTGGGTACCGCACCGCCGAGTGCGGCCCGGCGCTCCTTCATGTACTGGATCTCGTCGGACTTCTCACCCGGGTGGTAATAGGGCGGCAGGTCGGCCTCGAGCTGCTCGTCCGTGATGGGCAGATAGAGCCGGTCGCGGAACGCCTTGAGGTCGGCGGTCGTCAGCTTCTTCATCTGGTGCGTGGCGTTGCGGCCCTCGAACGACTCGAGCGTCCAGCCCTTGATCGTCTTGGCCAGGATGACGGTCGGCTGGCCGACGTGCTCGCGCGCTGCCCGGAACGCCGCGTACACCTTGCGGTAGTCGTGCCCGCCACGCGAGAGCTTGCGCAGGTCGTCGTCGGACATGTCCTCGACCATCTTGCGCAGCCGGGGGTCGCCGCCGAAGAAGTGCTCGCGGATGTAGCTGCCGGACTCGACCGTGTAGGTCTGGAACTGCCCGTCCGGCGTGGTGTTCATGCGGTTGACCAGCACGCCGTCGCCGTCACGTGCGAGCAGCGGGTCCCAGTCGCGGCCCCAGACGACCTTGATGACGTTCCAGCCCGCGCCGCGGAAGTAGGACTCGAGCTCCTGGATGATCTTGCCGTTGCCGCGTACCGGGCCGTCGAGTCGCTGCAGGTTGCAGTTGATGACGAACGTCAGGTTGTCGAGCTCCTCGCGCGCGGCCACGCCGATCGCGCCGAGCGACTCGACTTCGTCCATCTCGCCGTCGCCGAGGAACGCCCAGACGTGCGAGGTCGACGTGTCGGCCTGGCCGCGAGCCTGCAGGTAGCGGTTGAAGCGCGCCTGGTAGACCGCGCCGATCGGTCCGAGGCCCATGGAGACGGTCGGGAACTCCCAGAACTCCGGCATGAGCCGGGGGTGCGGGTAGGACGAGAGCCCGTACGGCGCGCGCGAGCGCTCCTGGCGGAAGCCGTCGAGGTGACGCTCGGTCAGCCGGCCTTCGAGATAGGCGCGGGCGTAGATGCCCGGCGCGGCGTGGCCCTGGAAGAACACCTGGTCGCCGGTGCCGCTCGCGAGGTCCTTGCCCCGAAAAAAGTGGTTGTAGCCCACCTCGTACAGCGACGCCGCGCTGGCGTACGTGGCGATGTGCCCGCCCACGCCCACGGTCTTGTTGGCGCGGGAGACCATGACCGCCGCGTTCCACCGGATATAGGCCCGGATGCGGCGTTCGATGTCCTCGTCGCCGGGAAACCAGGGCTCGCGCTCGGGCGGGATCGTGTTGATGTAGTCGGTACTGCGCAGGGCAGGCACCCCGACCTGGCGTTCGCGTGCCCGCTCCAGCAGCTTGAGCATGAGGTAGCGAGCGCGTTGCCGCCCGTCGGCGTCGACGGCGGCGTCAAGCGACTCGATCCATTCCCTGGTTTCGTCAGGATCGATGTCCGGCAACTGGCTGGGCAGGCCATCGGTGATGATGCTGAAGCGGTCTCTCGTCACGCGCTCCAGTCAACACCTCTCCCACCAGCTATGGTCGGCTGGACAGTTACCACCCGGTAGTGCGGGATGATCCGAGGGTGTCAGAACCGAGGAGGGTGTCGACGTGAGCACGGGCTCGCCGTCCGGTCAGGGATCGGGCGTCGCCGACCGGTTGGGTCTTCAGCCGGGAATGATCGTCATGGAGATCGGGTACGACGGCGACGTCGACGGCGAGATCCGCTCCGCCATCGAGGAGCACACCGGCGAGGGACTCGTCCCCGAAGACTCCGACGAGGTCGTCGACGTCGTGCTGCTCTGGTACCGCGAGGGCGACGGTGACCTTGCCGATCTGCTGGTCGATGCCATCGCTCCGCTGGCGGAATCCGGGTTCATCTGGCTGCTGACCCCCAAGCGGGGACGCCCCGGCTACGTCGAGCCGTCCGACATCGCCGAGGCGGCCGCCATCGCCGGGCTGTCGCAGACCTCGCTCGCCGCGGCCGGCACGGAGTGGTCGGCGGCGAGATTGGCCGGGCGCAAGGCGAGTGGAGGCAGGAAGTGACCCAGCTCGAGGCCGGGGCGGTCGTGGCAGTCGGCGACGTAGCGCCGGAGTTCACCCTGCGCGACCAGAACAACGAAGAGGTCAGCCTCTCGCAGTTCCGTGGCGATCGGGCCGTGCTGGTCGTGTTCTACCCACTCGCCTTCACCGGCATCTGCACCGGTGAACTCTGCGCCGTGCGCGATGACATCTCGGCGTTTCAGAACGACGACCTGCAGATCCTGACGATCAGCGTCGACTCGCCGTACGTACACAAGGTGTGGGCAGAGCGCGAGGGCTACCAGTTCCCGCTGCTGTCCGACTTCTGGCCGCACGGTGCGGTCGCGCAGAAGTTCGGCGTGTTCAACGAGCGCGCGGGCTTCGCCGACCGGGGCACGTTCCTGGTCGATGTCGACGGCATCGTGCGCTTCGCCGAGCGCAACTCACCCGGCGACGGCCGCGACCCGCAGGACTGGCGCGACGCCATCGCCGCGCTCTGACGCGCAGGCGCCGGTCATCGGCGCACCGGCCGGCCGTACCGGTCGGCGAGCTTGTCGGCCAGCGACAGCTCGCCGCTCGGCGCCAGTGGTGGTTCCGGCTCCTCGTCGAAGTCCCGCTCCGGCCCGTCGCGTCGCGACTCGGCGCGCGCCATCGCGAGCGGCGCGGCCAACGCGAGCACCGCGAACAGGTACCACTGGATCACGTACGCGACGTGCTGCGGTTCGACGGCGCCACCGGCCGGATTCGACAGGTCGGGAGCCGGGATCGTCTCCAGCGAGCCGATGCCGGTCTGGTTGGCAGTCAGCTCCGCGTAACCGTTGAAGACGGGCGATCCGAGCCGCACCGCCTGCTCACGCGGGTTGATCGTCTCGACCTCGGTGCCGTGCAGCGAGGCCGACCGGTCGTCCTTCGTGTCGCCCGGCTCGACGCGCGCCCGGATCTGCTGACGACCGACCGGCGGTGCCGGCACCACCGGCGTCGTGCCCGACGTGTCCTCGGCGACGAAACCGCGGACGACCAACAGCGTGCCCGCGTCGGTGCGGAACGGCGTGAGCACCAGGTACCCGGTCGTGCCGTTCACCGACTGGTGCCGGACGAGCACCTGGTGGGATCCGTCGAAGCTGCCGGTCGCCGTTACCAGCCGGTACTGGATGCGGTGATCGGCCGGGCGCTTGGCGCCGGTCACCGGCAGCACGTCGGCGACCGCGGCGGGGGGCTGATGGGCGTTGTGCCGCAGTGCGTCGTTCGCGGAGATCTTCTGCTCGAGGCGGGTGATCTGCCACGTCCCGGCGAGCACGCAGATGCTCGCGACGAGGAGCATGAGCACCGACAACGCGGCGTAGCGCGGCTGGCGCAGCGTCCTCAGCACGCCCATCACGGTACGTGCCCCGGCCGGCAGCGCACCGCGTCGGTACCCTGATCCCGGCCCGCCGGACGGGGCCGTCGGGGCGCTTAGCTCAGTGGAAGAGCACTCGGTTTACACCCGAGCGGTCACTGGTTCGAACCCAGTAGCGCCCACCACGCCCACCACGTCCACCTCGAACCGAGGACCCTCCGGATGAGGCAGCCCGAGACGATCTGTCCCGAGACTCCGGCTGGCGGGCTCGGCGTATTCCGAAGCACGGCTCGCCAGTGGTGCCCGCACTCGGCCGGGTAGCCTGAACGATGTGTTCAGTAAGTCCTCGAGTTCGTGATGGGCTAGGAGTGAGTGGCCGGTGGTTGCAGTAGCCGATGGTGACGGAGGTGCGCTCAGCGGCGCTCCTGCGCGTACCGGGCGCCCTCGCAGTGAGGCGCGTCGAGCGGCGATCCTGGCGGCCGCCGGCGATCTGATGATGGAGGGCGGCCTGCGGGCGGCGACGATGGAGGCGATCGCGGCGCGCGCCGGGGTGGGAAAGGCCACTGTCTACAAGTGGTGGCCTTCACGTGGGGCGGTCGCGCTCGAGGGGTTCATGCTCCGGGCGGCCGACTCCTGGTCCCTGCCTGAGGGGGCATCGGCACCCCAGGCGCTGCGAATCCTCGCGGTGGCTGCGGTCCGCCTGTTCATCCACTCGCCTGCGGGCCCGCTGATGCGTGGGCTGGCCGCCGACGCGCAGTCGGATCCCGAGATCGCCCAGGCGCTGCGAGAGCAGTGGCTCGGGCCGCGCCGAGCGGTGGCTGCCGAGATCATTCGCGAGGGCATCGCGCGCGGCGAACTGCGCGCGGACCTGGACGTGGCATCGGCAATCGACCTCGTCTTCGCTCCCGTCTACTACCGGCTGCTGTTCAGCCACGAGCCACTGGATGAGGCCTTCGCGGAGCGCTACATCGACCAGGTGCTGCACGGAATCGCCGAGACGGGGAATAGCCGCGCGTAGCGGCTTCTTTTACTGAACGCACTGTTCAGTAACTAGCCCGCGGAGCGATCTATGAGAACTCGGCCCACACTCGCCACCCCAACCGCTCTGGCCACCGAGCCCCCGGGCTTCCCGGTCGGATCCGCCCGCACGCTGCGGTGGATTACGGTCACCCTGGCATTCGCGTGCGGTGCGAGCGTGGCCAATCTGTACTACGCCCAGCCACTTCTGAGCGTCATCGGCCACGCCTTCCACGTCGGCCAGGGCACGGCAGCGACAGTCGTGACCGCGACGCAGGTCGGGTACGCACTGGGCCTGGCGCTCCTGCTGCCCCTCGGCGATCTCTGGGAGAACCGGCGGCTTGCGTCCCGCACGCTGCTGCTGACGGCGGCCGCCCTGGCGGTGGCCGCTTTCGCACCAGCCTTCTGGGTCTTCCTGGTGGTGTCGGCAATGATCGGGGTGACTTCGGTGGTCGCGCAGATCCTGATCCCCCTCGCCGCACATCTGGCGCCGCCGGAAGCCCGCGGAAAGCTCGTCGGGCAGGTGACCAGCGGGCTGCTCCTCGGCATCATGCTCGCCCGCTCCATCTCCAGCTTCGCTGCGGCGGCCTGGGGCTGGCGAAGTATCTACGTCATCTCCGCGGCCGTCATGCTGCTCACCTCTTTCACGCTGGCCAAGATGCTGCCGGTTCGGCAACCCACGCACACCGCGCGCTACGGGGCGCTTCTGTCGTCGGTCCTACACATGGCTCGCAGCGAGCCGGTACTGGTGCGCCGAGCTCTGACGCAGGCGTGCCTGTTCGGGGCCTTCACTGCGTACTGGACAGCAGTCCCCTTCGAGCTGATCGGCCGCCACCACTTGTCCCAGGCGGGCGTGGGCGTTTTCGCCCTCGTCGGCGCCGCCGGCGCGGCGGCGGCGCCGATCGCCGGGCGGCTGGGCGACGCGGGACGTGGCACGGTTGTCCGCCTCTGCGCCGTCGTCCTGGGCGTGCTGTCGATGCTCGTGGCGGGGTTGGGGGCATCCAGTCTGTTAGCGCTGGCCTTGGGCGGCGTGCTCCTGGACTTCGCCGTCCAAACGCACCAGGTGCTCAGCCAGCGGGACATCTACGCCCTGCGCCCGGATGCCCGCGCACGGGTCAACTCGGTCTACATGACCAGCGTCTTCGTCGGTGGAGCGGCCTCCGCGGCAGCCACCGGCGTGGTTCTGGCGGCTTGGGGCTGGAGCGGAGTCACGGTTATGGCGGCCGCACTCATCGCGGTGGGTCTCGTCATCTGGATCGCGGAGCGCAGCTCCGTGCCACGGGCGACGTACAGTCCGGCGCCCCAGGGCACGACAGCCTGAGCAAGACCGGGTGGTCCCTGTCGGCGGCCTGCACCACCCGGCGCGACCGCATTCCACCGAATCGCGCCGGGCCGCTCGGCGGGCTCATGCGTTGGGGCCGCCCACCGCCACGATCGAGCCGGCAGTCACGGGGCCGTCGATGTGGTAGCCGTCGTACTGGCCACCGGTCAGTGTGAGGTTGAAGTGGGCGTGGTTGTTGGCCGGCGCCGAACCAGGGCTGACGTCGAGGTCGAACGTCCCGGATGTGCCGCCCTTGAGCGGTGTGTAGGTCCCGACGAAATCTTGCGGGAACGTGCTGGGCACGGTCCAGGTGTTGTTCGTGCACGTGCCCGGCGCGGGGGTGCCGTTCACCGTGCCGCGGAACAGGACACCAGCAGGGGAGTCCGTGAAGGTCAGCGTGCCCTTCTGGACGGTGGTGCCTGGCGTGCAGCTCAGGTCGAAGCTGAACGCCGCCTTGCCGTAGCCGGTCTGCGACACGACTGTTCCCGACCCGGCGTAATGACAGCCCGCCAGTGCCAGTGCAGCGGCCGCGACAGCCCCCAGGAACCCGATCCGGCGCTTGGTCACCCCGAACGACATGCCTTCTCCCTCCACGAAGATCATCAATGTGCCGCGCGACCATAACCCGGAGTCCGGAAGGCGCAGTGCTGCCGCCCGGACATCTGTCCTGGACGCTCCAGGTCGCGAGGGCTTCACCGCTCGCCCGGGGGTGCGCGGGATCGCGCCGCGCGGTCAGGTCCGAAATCCGGCGCCGCCCCTAGAGCCCCCGCCCAGAACGCGCGACCGCCACGACGGCGCGGCGGCGCCGCCGGTGAAGATGCCTCAGGCGACGGGGACGGCCGCGGGCGCGGCCAGCTCGGCCGCGACCAGCAAGACCGTGTCGGTGCCGGTGAGCTCCATGAGCCGGCGAGCGCGCCGCGGAGCGCCGATGATGACGACCGTGCCGCGCCGCTCGAGGAAACGCCAGTGCGTCTCTACCAGCGCCGCGATGCCGTGCGAATCAACGAAGGACAGCCCGGACATGTCGAGCCGGACGTAACGCCTGCCCAGGTCGAGTTCGTGCTCGAGCGCCGCCACCATGAGCCTGGCACTCGCGATGTCCAGGTCACCGGCGAGGCGGATGTTCGCCCGCAGTTCGTCGGTCTTGCTCACGGTCAGTGTCAACCCGAACCCGACCCAGCACTGCCCGGACGTTGCCTCGCGAAGATGCGGCATACAGAACTCCCCCTGAGTCCGTGTCAGCCGTCGGTTTCGACTGAACCCTGTCTACCTCACGCTCGAGTTGAGAGCCAGGGCCAGTTTTTGCACCGGCACAAGCTGCCGCACGCCGTTTGGCAATCCGGCACGAATCAGCCGTTTGGCAATCCGGCACGAACCAGCTTTCGGGTCGACGGTGAAGAACGAGATCCGCCCTGCCCGGCGCGGCCACGCACCGGTGCTTGGGCCGCGAGCGACCCAACGTCACCGAACGTCGAGCCGTAATCCGACGTCGTCGGGCGACTCACGTCAATCGGCGGCGATCATCGCCGAACCGCCGGCCAGTCGTGCCGACGGACGCGGGGTGGTGCGCCGGCGCGGGCGCGGGTTGCTCAGCATGCGCCGGCACGTTCCCCGGACCAGTTCGGCCCCGAAGACCGCGCCCCCCACGATCGCCACGATCAGCAGCACAGTAAGCATGACCGGCATGTACCCGCCCACGATGGCGTCAAAACGCCGAGCCGGCGGGTCGCGGCATACTCGAACGCATCGACGAGAACCCCACCGCGGACGTCCCTGACGACGCCTCGACACCCCCTTCGGCCGAGCGTGACGGCCCCGTCCCGTCGCTGTGGGCGCAAGCACGGGGGCGCACCCGCGCCGCAGGTAGGCGCCTTCGCGAAGCCCCTGCCACCGTCCGGCTCAGCCCTGGCCGGGCGGCCGCGGCCGCCGCGGCCTTCGTGCTCCGCTGGGTGCTGCGGGTGGCTCTGCCCATCGGCGGTGCGGCGGCGATGCTGCACCTCTTCCCGTACCACGCGACGGCCGCCGGCGTGCACTTCCGGGTCGAGGGCAGCCTTGTCACCCGGTCGGGATTCAGCGCCAGCACCACATTCGGGAACTGGGAGTTCCCGCACGTCGACGGCTTGCCGCTGGGCGTACGCATCAGTCCCGAGAACGTCGACGTCGTCGAGCTGGCCAGCCAGGCCAGCCGCAACGGCGCGCTGTACGTCGACACCCTGCAGCACGATCTCGACCGCCAGGTGCCGCGGATGATCCTGTGGCTGGTCGGCGAGACGCTGATCGGGGTGCTGCTGGGGCTGGCCGTGGCCGTCGCGGTCAACCTGGCGGTGCGCTACCTGCGCGGGCTGCCGCGCCGCCCGCGCGAGTGGTGGCTGCGCCTCGAGCAGCTCGGCGGCGTGGTTGCGGTCCTCGCGCTGATCGCGGGGTACGGCGCCGCCACCTACAACCCGAACTGGGTACGCGAGTCGCGCACGACCGGCACGCTCGGTGCGCTGCAGCTCTTCCCGGGTGACCTCGCCCAGTACTACACGCAGCAGTCCAAGTTCTTCGACGTCGTGAGCGCGATCGCCGGCATCCAGGCGCAGCTGCAGGTGCGCGTCGAGCAGACCGACGTCGAGCCGTCGGCGTTCAACATCATGTTCGTCTCCGACATGCATCTCGCGAGCAGCTACCCGTTGGTCGCCCAGTACGCGCAGAACTTCGACGTGTCGCTGATCGTGAACACAGGGGACGAGTCGGAGTTCGGCACCCGACAGGAGATGACGACCGACTACCTGAACCAGCTGCGAGCGCTCACCCGCAAGGTGCCCATGGTGTGGCTCGCGGGCAACCACGACTCGCCCGCGACCGTCGACGTCATGCGCTCGATCCCCGGCGTGACGGTGCTGGGCACCAAGACCCAGCAGGTCGACGGTTCCTACCAGGTCTCGGGCCAGGTGCTGGACGTCCTCGGGCTGACCATCGCGGCCGTGCCGGACCCGCGTGTCTACGGCGGAGGAGGCGATTACGGATCGAACGACGACAAGGTGACCCGCGCGCTCGAGGAGCGCGCGATGGACGACGCCTCCCGGGACGCGAACCGCGACGCGCGCTATGACATCGTGGCCTCGCACGAGCCGGTCGCGTCCGCGCGCCTGGCCCGCGATCTCGGGACACACGTGCGCCAGACCGTCGCTGGGCACCTGCACGCCCAGAACCCGCAGGGCGACATCGAGAGCAACGGCCGGATCACCCTCGTCGAGGGGTCGACAGGTGCGGGCGGTCTGGACAACATCAATCGGGGCGTTCCCCCGCCACCGGTCGAGTTCAGCATCGAGTCGGTGTCGAATACGTGCCAGTTCACCAAGGTGGTGCGATTCCAGATCCAAGGTCCGTTGCCGAGCCGCGGCGAGCCACCCAGCACCGGACAGCAGGTCACCGCGTCCACCCGCTACCTCGATCCGCAGCAGATCGAGAGCGGGCGCCGCTGCGACGCCGGCGCGGCGGCGGGGCCGGTGCGCCCGCTCGCGACCGGCTGACCCCGGTAGGTTCGCGCACATGCCGCGGCTCGCCGACCTGATCGAGACGCTGGACGAGTGGTTCGACCCGCGCTGGGCCGAGGCCTGGGACGCGGTCGGCCTGGTCTGCGGTGACCCGGGCGATCGGGTCGCGCGCGTCCATCTCGCCGTCGACGCCGTACCGGCAACCGTCGCCGAGGCGCTGGACGCGGGCGCCGGGCTGTTGCTGACCCACCACCCGCTGCTGCTCACGCCCGTGCATGGGGTCGGGGCGGACGAACCGAAGGGTGCGCTCGTCCACCGCCTGATCCGGGGCGGCACCGGGCTGTTCGTCGCCCACACGAACGCCGATGTCGCCGATCCAGGAGTGTCGGACGCGCTCGCGGAGCGCATCGGGCTCGACGGCCTGCTGCCGGTGGTCCCCGCGGACGCCGAGGCTCTCGACAAGCTGGTCGTCTTCGTGCCGAGCGAGGACTCGCAGCGGCTCGTCGACGCTCTCGCCGAGGCGGGCGCAGGTGCCCTCGGCGACTACGACCGGTGTGCCTGGACGACCGGCGGCACCGGCACCTTCAGGCCGCTGCCCGGTGCCAATCCGGCCGTCGGGCAGGTCGGCCGGATCGAGAACGTAGTCGAGAGCCGCGTCGAGATGGTCGTGCCGGCGGTCAGGCGCACCGCGGTGCTGGCAGCGCTGAGGGCCGCGCATCCGTACGAGGAGCCGGCGTTCGACCTGCTCGCCCGGGTGCCGCTGCCGTCCGGGCGGGGCACCGGCCGGATCGGCGTGCTGCGGGCGCCGATGACGCTGCGCGAGTTCACCGCGCACGCGGCGGCAGTGTTGCCCCCGACGGTGTGGGGCCTGCGCGCCGCGGGCGACCCCGACCGCCGGATCTCTGCCGTCGCGGTGTGCGGCGGGTCCGGCGGGTCGTACGCCGAGGCGGCGCAGCGGCTGGGCGCCGACGTGCTGCTGACCGCCGACCTGAAACACCACCAGGCTGTCGAGATCGTCACCGAACGCGGGCCTGACGGCATCGCGCTCGTCGATGCCGCGCACTGGGCGACCGAGGCGCCCTGGCTCGGCGCAGTGGCGGCTCGTCTGCGCGAGAGGTTCGGCACTAGTGTCGAGGTCTCCGTCTCGCGGCTGCCTACCGATCCTTGGACGCTGCACGCCCCCTCACCGGAATCGAGTCCAACACGCACGTGAACGCCGACCACGAGGCGCAGCTGCGCCTGCTCGACCTGCAAGCCGCCGACGCCGCCGTCGCCCAAATGGCCCACCGCCGCCGTACGCTGCCCGAGCTGGGCACGCTGGCGGGCAAGGACGAGCGCGCAGCCGAGATGCACAACGAGATCGTCGACGTCGAGACCGAACTGGCCGATATCGACGTCGAGCAACGGCGTCTCGAGAACGAGGTCGACGCGGTTCGCACCCGCTCGACGCGCGACGAGCAGCGGCTGCAGTCCGGCGGCCTGCCGGCCAAGGAGCTCGAAGGTCTGCAGCACGAGCTGGTCTCGCTCGCCCGGCGGCAGTCGTCGCTCGAGGACGACCTGCTCGAGGTGATGCAGAAGCGCGAAGAGCTCGACACCTCGCTGGTCGGTCTGAACGAGCAGCGGGCAACCCTGGACGCCGAGCGCACCGAACTGGCCTCGGCGCGTGATACGGCGTTCGCCGAGATCGACGCGGCGACCCGGCAGCGCACCACCGACCGTGAGCGCATTGCCGCCGGCCTGCCGGCCGACCTGCTCGCGTTGTACGAGCGGGCACGCGAGCACGGTGGCGGCGTGGGTGCGGCAATCCTGCGGCAACGGCGATGCGAGGGGTGTCACATCGAGCTGTCCGGCAGCGAGCTGGCGTCCGTGCGCGCCGCGGCTCCGGACGACGTGGTCCGCTGCGACAATTGCCGGCGCATTCTCGTCCGCACGGCGGAATCCGGATTGTGACCTTCGAACGTGTGGTCGTCGAGGCCGACGGCGGCTCGCGCGGCAATCCCGGCCCGGCCGGCTACGGTGCGGTGGTCCTGGACGCGGCGACCGGCGAGGTGCTCGCCGAACGCGGCGAGGCGATCGGGATCGGGACCAACAACGTCGCCGAGTACCGCGGGCTGATCGCGGGCCTGCGCGCCGCCGCTGAGCTCGGCGCCCGGGTCGTCCTGGTCCGGATGGACTCCAAGCTCGTCGTCGAGCAGATGAACGGACGCTGGCAGGTCAAGCATCCGTCGATGCGTCCTCTCGCGCGGGAAGCGGTCGAGCTGCGCGGGCGCTTCGACGAGGTCACCATCGAGTGGATCCCGCGGGAACGTAACAAGCGTGCGGACCGGCTCGCCAACGAGGCGATGGACCGCGCCGCCGGCATCGCGCCGAAGCGACCTCGCGCCATGCCGGGGCCGACGCCGACCCAGGTCGACCCCGCTGCGTCGGCGTCAGCGTCCTTTGCATCGTCAGGATCGTCAGCGCCGTCATGGACGCCGCCCACGGCGACGGCCACCCGCCTGGTGCTCGTTCGGCACGGCTCGACCGAGCACTCCGCCGAGCGCCGGTTCTCCGGCAACAACGCGCTGCCGCTGAATGACGTGGGCCGGGCACAGGCGGCAGCGCTCGCGCGCCGGGCGCCGCGATGGGGCGGCGTCGCTGCGGTCGTCAGTTCACCGCTGCGGCGGGCCGTGCAGACCGCGGACGCGATCGCCGTTGCCCTGGGCGTAGGCGTCGAGATCGAGGCCGGCTTCCGGGAGGTGGACTTCGGTGCCTGGGAGGGCCTCACCTTCGCCGAGGCGCGCGCGGCCGCTCCACAGGAACTGTCCGCATGGCTGGCGTCCCCCGAGCTCGCACCGCCCGACGGCGAGTCCTTCACGACGGCCGGCGTTCGCGTGCAGCATGCACGGGACGCGGTGATCGCGGCGCACCCCGGTGCCACGGTCGTGGTGGTCACCCACGTGACGCCGATCAAACTCCTGCTCCGCTTCGCACTGGAGGCGCCGCCGGTGAGTTTGTACCGGTTGCACCTCGACGTGGCCTCCGTCTCGACGGTCGAGTACTACGCCGACGGAAACTGCTCGGTACGGCTCGTGAACGACACCAGCCATCTCGACTGATCAGGTGCCGAGGACGCGGACCGCCAGCCACAGTGCAGCGGTCGTCACCACGAGCAGCGGCAGCACGGTGAGCGCGCCGAGCGTGTGGAACTCGCGGGCACGCGGCCGGTCCTGCGCCGGCAGAAGCCGGCGCCACAGTAGCGTCGCCAACGAGCCGGGGTAGGTCGCGTTCGGGCCGATGTTCACGCCGAGCAGCAGGGCCAGAACCGCCGCGGGACTGCCGGCGACGAGCGGCACGAGAGCCAGGGTCGCGGGCAGGTTGTTGACCAGGTTGGCGACGGCAGCCCCGATCAGCGCGATGAGCAGCAGCGCACCGAGGCCGGTGCCGTCGGGCAGCAGGCGACCGAGTTCATCGCCGAGCCCGTGCCGCGTGACGCCGTCGACGACGACGGCGAGGCTGAGGACGAATACGCAGAATCCCGGACTGGCCTCGCGAAGCACGGTGAGCGGATCGATCGACCGCGCGCCGGTCCGCGGCGCCAACAGCAGGATGCAGCCGCCCAGCGCCGCCCACGCGGGACTGACGCCGAAGGACGAGGTCAGCACGAACCCCGCGACGGTAATCGCCAGGACGGCAAGCGCGAAGCGTGGTGCGCGCGGCGCCGAACGAGGCACCGGTGCCGACTCGTCCTGCAGGTCACGCCGGAAGAACGTTCGCAGCGCGGCCCATTCGGCCACGCACGCGATCAGCCACGGCAGCGCCATCAGGCCGGCGAAGTGGGCGAACGACAACCCGGACGCCCCGAAGGCGAGCAGATTGGTCAGGTTCGACACCGGCAGCAACAAGGAGCCGCTGTTCGCGAGCCGGGCGCACGCGTACACGTGCGGCCGGGCCGGCACGCGCATGGCGACCGTGGTCGCGACGACCACCGGCGTGAGCAGTACGACGGTGGCATCGAGGGTGAGCACCACCGTCACGCCGGCGGCCAGCGCGACGAGAAGCGCGAGCAGCCGGGTGGGTCGGCGACGGCTCGCGCGCGCTGCGACCGTACCGAGGTAGTCGAAAACACCGGCGTCGGCGCAGAGATGGCCGAACACGAGGATCGCGGCGAGGAACCCGACCGTGGGCCCGATCTCGCGCAAGGTGCGCTCGGCGGCCGACCATGGCACGACACCGGTCGCGACCACCAGCACCGCGGCCGGCACCGCAACGGCCGCCTCGCTGAGGCCGTACGGGCGGACGACCGCGACGACGAGGGTTGCGACGAGCAGGGCGACCGCGAGGAGCTCGGCGGGAGTTCCGTGCACGCAGTCGCCCGCCTGTCAGTCTGCGAGCAGCGGCGTGCCCTCGAAGACGCCGAGCGTCTCGTGGTAAAGCTCGAGGCCGAGACCGTTGGGGTCACGGAAGTAGAGGCTGTCGTCGGCGCCGCGGTCGGGACCGAGGTAGTCGATGCCGGCATCGTCCAGCTTCTGCTTCGACGCCGCGAACTGCTCGGCAGAGACCGAGATCGCGAGGTGCTGCAGTGCCCCGATCGTCTCGCTGAACGGCGGGTGGTCGTGGCCCGGGAAGTCGAAGAACCCGAGCAGGTTGCGGTTGCCGATGTCGAAGAAGAAGTGGCTCGACCCGGTGTAGTCGCGATTCTCGACGAGCTCGACGAGCGGAAAGCCGAGGAAGTCCTGGTAGAAGCGGATCGTCTCCTCGACGTCCTTGCAGATGAAAGCGGCGTGGTGCACGCCGCGGGCGGTGCTCGCGGGCCGCGCACCGCGCGGCTTCAGGTAGGTCTGGCGAAGGTGCTCACGATGCGCACGGATGTGCTCGAGTTCCTCGCCGTGCGGTTGCGGCATGGGCCACCTCCTGGTTGCGGGACGTTTCCTGGTTCGAGGTTAGTCAGCCCGTCCGCGTAGCATTCACGACGCGACGGACGAGTCGACCGGACGGCCGCGTCGGGACCGCGAGGTCCCGCCGAGGAAGGTCCGGGCTCCACAGGGCAGGGTGGTTGCTAACGGCAACCCGGGGTGACCCGCGGGACAGTGCCACAGAAAACAGACCGCCAGCGCATCGCGCTGGTAAGGGTGAAACGGCGGTGTAAGAGACCACCAGCGTTCCGGGTGACCGGAACGGCTCGGCAAACCCCACCCGGAGCAAGATCGAGAAGGGTCGCGTGGGCGGTTCTCGCCGCCGACACGGCCCGCGCAGACGCCCGAGGGCTGCCCGCCCGAGTCTGCGGGTGGATCGCTAGAGCCTGTCGGCAACGGCAGGTCGAGAGGGATGGCCGTCACCGGCGCTCGCGCCGGTACAGAACCCGGCCTACAGGTCGGCTCGTCCGCCGCCCACACTCATCCGGGCCATGCCGTGTCGCAGTAGGAGTGACCGCTCGCCAGGCCGGGCCGGTACGTGGGGTCGGCCTGCTGGCGCAACCGGACGCTCTGGTGCAGGACGGCGCCGTCGGGCACCGGCCGGTGGCGGGTGCCGGTCAGGAGCCAGACCCAACCCATGCGATGCACGGTCCCGTTCGGGTAGTCGGGTGCAACGGCACAACTCTCGTCGTAGGCGCCCGGCCTCAGCACGAGTTCGTTCTTCACGCCGTCGACGACCCAGCGCAGCGCGATGGACGCGAGCCGGTGGTCGGGCTCGAAGGTCCCGCCGACGTCGCTGTGGACACCGGCGAACCACGCCTCCTCGACGCCGGCCGTGTGCCCTTCGGCCCGTTCGACGAGGTACTCGCGGTACGGGCGCCGGTGTTCGTCGATCGACACCGCGTGGCGGATGCGCGCGACGTTCGGCAGCTGCCGCGTATAGGGCCAGCGCAAGGAGCCGATGCGCAGAACGCCTGCGGCCTTCACCGTGTCCCAGATGCCGAGGTAGGCGACCGGAACGCTGTGATGCGATATCTGCTTGGGGTCGTTGGCCTTGACCGTGGAAAACAGCGGCTCGCTCTCGGTGCGCACGCAGAACGCGTGTGCGAAGGCGGCCATGCCCTTCCAGCTGGGGTGGTTCGTGGCGTACTTCGCGACCGCGTACGGAACCAGGTTCTCCGATCCCGGCCGCATCAGTCCCGGCTTCGTCAGCATCCCGACCAGGGCACGCGCCGTGTACGCGCCGCGGCTGAACCCGACGACGTAGACGGAGTCGCCAGGTCGCCAGTTCTGCATCAGGTAGGTGTAGGCCTCCGCCACGTTCTCGCGCAGGCCGGTCCCGAAGGCGAGGCCGAGAACGCGTGACAACCAGCGCCCGACCGGTGTCCGTGCGGCCGAGGCGTACATCGTGCCGACGCCGGGGTCGTAGTACGCGAGCTGCTCGGCCGGGTTGCTGACGTCGAGCAGCTCGTAGAACTTCACGACGTTCGTCGGTGACGAGGCACCGACCTGGTTGCCGGTGCCATCGAGGCAGATGACGATCTTCTTCGGGCGGACGGGCGGAGGTGGTGTATCGGCCGGCACCTGACCTGCTCCTGATTGACGGGGGACCGACTGTAGACCCGCGGCACGTATCGCGACCAGGCGTTGACGCGCGCGCGACCGGGGGTCAGAGTCGCGACCGACGGCGCTGCCTGGGGAGGTCGCGATGCCGAAGTCAGCCGACGCACCGCCCAAGGGCGTCGCACACGAGCTCGCGGCACTGCGCGCGGCGTTCGCGGGCATGGTGCCTGCGCGCACCCCGGACAACCTGGTGATCGGGACGTGGAACGTGCGCGCGTTCGACCGGTTCACACCGAAATGGCGCAGCACGGTGGGCGACTCGCCGATCCGGGACCGGTCCGACGTCGCGTGCCTCGCCGAGATCGTGCGGTGCTTCGACGTGATCGCGATCCAGGAGGTGCGGCAGTCGGCGCAGGCGTTCCTCGCGGTGCTCTCCTTGCTCGGCCCGGACTGGGCGTACCTCGTCACCGATGTCACCAAGGGACAGGCCGGCAACAACGAGCGGCTCGCGTTCGTCTTCGACACCACGCGGGTGCGTCCCTCGGGCCTCGCGTGTGAGCTCGTCGTGGCGGCCGACGCGACCGGGGAGGGAACGACGCCGTTGCACGCGGAGCAGTTCGCCCGCACGCCGTACGCCATCAGCTTCGCGCGGGGCAGCGCGTTGTTCACGCTCGTGACCCTGCACGTGGTTTACGGCAAAGCTCCCGCCGACCGCATCGCGGAGCTGACCGGCATTGCGCAGTGGCTCGATCGCTGGGCGAAGCAGCACGACGTGTGGGGCGGCAACCTCATCGCGCTCGGAGACTTCAACATCGACCGCGTCGGGGATCCGTTGTATCAAGCGTTCACGTCGACGGGCCTTCGGCCGCCGGCGCCGCTCAATCTCGTGCCGCGGACGGTCTTCGACGACCCCGATCCCGCAGCAGCGCCGGACCATCGCCACTTCTACGACCAGATCGCGTGGTTCGGTGGCGACACGACGAGCGACGCACTCGCCGGCATGCAGTACCGCAACGCGGGGATGGTCGACTTCGTCGACCGCGGCATCCCCGCGAAGGACCTCACGCAACTGTCGTGGCGCATCTCCGATCACTTCCCGTTGTGGTGCGAGTTCGGCATCGTTCAGTGAGGTCGTGACGTCGCTCTGATGACGTCCGCCGCGCGATGCGCGACGATGCTCGGCATGACGAGTCGCGAGCTTGCGGGCGAGTACTGGTTCTGCATGAAGCACCATCGCGTCGAGAAGTTGGAGGACACGGACAGCACGAATCGCATCGGACCCTTCAAGACGCACGATGAGGCTGCACGTGCGTTGCAGACCATCGCGGAACGAGAAAAGGCTTATGACATAAGCGATTCCGAGTGGGAAGGCGACGAGTGAGTCGTCGTCGTTGCGAAGCGACCTACATCGCGCCCTCCAAGAAAAGCGGCGTGGCGTGTTGACGTTGATGCGTTGTGCATCGTCAACTTGGTCGCAACGAATGCACTTTCGTTGACACGTTGCCGAGGAGGCACACGCAATGACCGCACCTGCGAAGAGGGCGCCGGCGAAGAAGGCCGCTGCCAAGAAGGCTCCCGCGAAGAAGGCGGCAGCCAAGAAATCACCTGCCAAGAAGGCAGCGAAGAAGGCTGTCCGCAAGGCAGCGCCTCGCAAGACCGCGGCCAGGAAGGCTCCGGCCAAGAAGGCCGCAGCGAAGAAGGCTCCGGCCAAGAAGGCCGCAGCGAAGAAGGCTCCGGCCAAGAAGGCCGCAGCGAAGAAGGCTCCGGCCAAGAGGGCGGCGGCGAAGAAGGCTCCGGCCAAGAGGGCGGCGGCGAAGAAGTCGCCTGCCAAGAGGGTGGCGCGCAAGGCTCCGGCCAAGCGCTCCTGACACCGCACGCACCGGCTCGAACGCGAGCCACGTACAACTGAACACATGAGTTCACACCGAGTCGCCGGTGCACCTCTGGACTTCGCCGCAGTGCGGTCGGAGCTGGAGGTGCCCGGCGATTTCGACGCTGCGGCACTGGCGGACGCCGAGCGCGCAGCGATGACCGTCGAACTACCCGACGCCGACGCGACCGACATCGCGCTCGTCACGATCGATCCCGCGGGCAGCCGTGACCTCGACCAGGCGCTGCATATCGAGCGCGACGGCTCGGGCTACCTCGTGCATTACGCGATCGCCGATGTCGCCGCGTTCGTCCGCCCCCGCTCAGCGTTGGATGCTGCCACGCACCAGCGCGGCGAGACGATCTACTTTCCCGATCTGCGGGTACCACTTCACCCGCCGGTGCTCAGCGAGGGAGCCGCCAGCCTCCTACCGGACCGCATTCGGCCGGCGGTCCTGTGGCGCATCGGTCTGGACGCCACCGGGGAGGTCTGCTCGGTCACCCTCGGTCGTGCCCGAGTGCGAAGCAGGCGGCAGTTCGACTACGCCGGCGTGCAGGCCGACCTCGACGCCGGCCGTACCGAACTGCCGCTGACCCTGCTCGCCGAGGTCGGCCGGCTGCGGCTCGCGCTGGCGCGTGCCCGGCACGCGATCGACCTCGACATCCCGCAGCAGGAGGTCGAGCCGAACGGCACCGGGTGGGCGCTCGTCGCTCGCGCGCCGTTGCCGGTCGAGCAGTACAACGCCGAGGTCTCGTTGCTCACCGGCATGTGTGCGGCGCGGATCATGCTCACAGGCGGTATCGGCATCCTGCGCACGGTTCCGGCGCCCAACAACGGCGCCCTCGCCCGCTTGCGGCGGGTGGCGCGGGCACTCGGCGTTCCGTGGCATCACCATTCGCGCCCGGGTGACGTGCTCGCTTCCCTCGACCGCACCGACCCGACGCACGTGGCGTTCATCGAACACGCGGCGGCGTTGTTGCGAGGAGCAGCCTATGTCGCGTTCAACGGACGCGTGCCGGCCGAGACGATGCACGCGGGCATCGGCGCACCCTACGCACACGTGACCGCGCCCCTTCGGCGGCTCGTCGACCGGTTCGGCACCGAAGTGTGCGTCGCGGTCCACGCCGGCACGGACGTGCCGCCGTGGGTGATCGACGGCTTCCCGGCGCTCCCCACCGAGATGCAGCACGCGGACCAGCTCGCGCATGCGGCCGACCGCGCGGTGGTCGACGCGACCGAGGCATGGCTGCTACGCGATCGCGTCGGAGAGACCTTCACAGCCATGGTCATCGACGCGGAGAACTCGTCCGGCACCGTGCTGCTCGACCGTCCTGCGGTGCGCGCCAGATGCGACGGCGATGCCCTCCCGGTGGGGGAGCGCATCGCCGTGCGTCTGGTCAGTGCGGATGTCGGAGCGCGAACGGTGCGATTCGCGCGCGCGTGAAGCTCAGTGGTATTCGTGCTCGGCCGACGGGTACGCGCCCGAGCGGACCTCGTCGCCGAAGCGCGCGGCGGCGTCGCGCAGGACGCCCGCCACGTCGGCGTACTCCTTGACGAACTTCGCGGGCTTCCCGTCGCCGCGCAGGCCGGCCATGTCCTGCCAGACGAGCACCTGCGCGTCGGTCGCGGGGCCGGCACCGATTCCGATGGTCGGGATGTGCAGCACCCGGGTGACCTCGGCGGCGACCTCGGACGGCACCACCTCGAGGACGACCGCGAACGCGCCCGCCTGCTGCAGCGCCTTCGCGTCCTGGACGAGCCGGTGCGCCCCCTCGTCGCCGCGGCCCTGCACGCGGTACCCGCCGAGCTGGTTCACCGACTGCGGCGTGAGGCCGATGTGGGCCATGACCGGGATGCCGGCGGACACCAGCAGCTCGACCTGACCGGCGACGCGCTGGCCGCCCTCGAGCTTGACTGCCTGGGCGCCGCCCTCCTTCATGAATCGCGACGCGGTCTCGAGCGCCTGCTGCGGCGAGGCCTGGTAGGTGCCGAAGGGCAGATCAGCCACCACAAGGGCACGAGAAGTACCGCGGACGACGCCGCGAACGAGCGGGAGCAGTTCGTCGACGGTGACCGGCACCGTCGTGTCGTAGCCGTAGATCACATTCGCCGCCGAGTCGCCGACGAGCAGCACGGGCACCCCGGCCGCGTCGAAGACGCGCGCGGTCGAGTAGTCGTAGGCGGTGAGCATCGGCCAGCGCTCGCCGCGATCCTTCGCGTTCTGCAGGTCGCGGACGGTTATCCGCCGGTTCTGCACGCCGCCGTACAGGCTCGTCTCGCTCATGGGTTGCCTCACTTATCTCCTCGAGGCCGGCTTGCCGGTCCCCGGGCACGTCAGGTGGACGGGTCCATGGTGCGCGTATTTCAAGCAGATGTCTCTACCGAGTCGATGAGATGACACTCACGCCGGCGCCGTGCCCGATCAGGTGCCCGGAGGCGGCCCTTCCGGTACGTTCCCGCCTTCGCGCCACCGGTTCGTGATGGGCAGCCGACGGTCCTTGCCGAACGACTTGAGGCTGATCTTCGGCCCGGGCGGGTACTGCCGCCGCTTCCACTCCGCCCGATCGATGAGCTGGGCCACTCGACGGACGAGCTCGGCGTCGAAACCGTCGCCGGCGATCTCGGTGACGCTCTCGTCCCCGTCGACGTAACGCTGGATGACCGCGTCGAGCTGCTCGTAGTCGGGTAGCGAGTCGGTGTCGAGCTGGCCCGGACGCAGCTCGGCTGACGGCGGCTTGGCGATGGAGTTCGGCGGGATGGGCGGCGTCTCGTCCCTCGCCTCGGCGAGCGCATTGCGCCACCGGGCGATGCGCCAGACCAGGCTCTTGGGTACGTCCTTGATCGGAGCGAAGCCCCCGACCGCGTCGCCGTAGATCGTGGAGTACCCGACGGCGAGTTCGCTCTTGTTGCCCGTCGCGAGCACGAGGTGACCCTCGGCATTCGACAGCGCCATGAGCGTGGTGCCGCGCACCCGCGCCTGGACGTTCTCCTCGGCGATGCCGGTCAGGTGCAGCGACGACACGAACGCGTCGACCATCGACCCGATCGGGACCACCCGATAGGAGGCACCGATGCGCTCGGCGAGGTCGGCAGCGTCGGACTTCGAGTGCTCGGAGGAATAGTCGCTCGGCATCGACACGCCGTGCACGTTCGCCCCGCCGATGGCGTCGGCCGCGACGGCCGCGACGACCGCCGAGTCGATGCCTCCGGACATGCCCAGCACCACGGAGTCGAAGCCGTTCTTGCGAACGTAGTCGCGAAGGCCGATGACCAGCGCACCCCACACCTCGGCTTCGTCGGGGAGGGGCTCCGCGACGAAGCCACGCACGCGCTCGAACGGCGGGGGAGCGGATGTGCCCAGGTCGGCCCGCACGACGGCCATCGGGCCGTCGGAGACCGCCGGTGGGACCTCGGGCGCCTCAGCCAGGTCGACATCGGCGTAGAAGATGCCCTCGGCGTACCGCGGCGCGCGGATCAGCACCTCGCCGCCGGCGGTGACCACCATCGAGTCGCCGTCGAACACCAGATCGTCCTGCGCGCCCACTGTGTTCACGTAGAGCACCGGCGCGCCCGCCTCGGCGGCGCGCCGCTGGACGAGCGGCAGGCGCAGGTCGTCCTTGTCGCGCTCGTACGGGGAGCCGTTGATGTTCACTACCAGCCCGGCGCCGGCGGCCCGCGCCACCGCGAAGGGGCCACCGTCCTGCCAGATGTCCTCGCAGATCGTGAGCGCGATGTCGACGCCGAGATGACGGACGAGAACGAAGTCCGTCCCCGAGACGAAGTAGCGGCGCTCGTCGAAGACCCCGTAGTTCGGCAGATGGTGCTTGAAGTAGCGGGCCTGCACGGTCCCACCGAGCAGGAACGCCGTCGCGTTGCGAGGCCCGCGATCGTCGTCGAGGTAACCGACGATGACGGCGAGGTCGCCGAGACCGGCCGCGGCGAGGTCACCGGCCAGCTTCTCGAGCTGGGCGCACGACGCGGCCCGGAACGAGCGGCGGAAGACCAGGTCCTCGGGTGGGTAGCCGGTGAGGGTCATCTCGGGGAAGGCGACGATGTGGGCGTCGGCGGCGCGGGCCTCCGCGGCGCGGTCGAGGACCATGGCAGCATTGCCGGCGATGTCGCCCACCGTGTAGTCGACCTGCGCCAGAGCAAGCCGGAGGGTGGGCACGTCTCCATTGTTGCGCAACCGTGCGACCGGGCTGCGGGGCGTTCTGGTCCTTCGGGGCTGTGTGGGCCGGTATGCCCACACCCCGTGAAACTGGCGAGTAACTGAGGGTTTCGCCTGCGTCGCCGTCCGGTTGGCCGGAGATGTCCCTGACGTGCGGCACACTGATTCTCGATCACGAGCGGGCGCTCGAAGAACGGACCCGGTTCGGCGTGCAACCGAAGGGCCTCGAGACGCGTCTTACCTAATGATCGAATCGTGATGCGTTCTTGGCCTGTCAGCCGGGATTCGTACGCGACAATTGTCGAGACCGTGCACGAGGCGCCATGAGGCGGCCGGTTCCAGGAGGGTCAGTGTCCCCGAAGTTCGCGACACCGCCGGGCACGCAGCGATTTCTGCGCTCGCGCTCGCGTGCCGCCGGTCGCATTGCCGTCGGTGTCGCCGCCGTGGCGGTCGCTGCCCTGACGCTCACCGCCTGCACCTCGGGCTCGAATGCGGTCAAGGACTCGCCGGTCGCTCAGCAGGGCACGCATGACGACGCGCCGGGGCTGCCGACCCTCACGCCGTCCACCTCGTCATCGTCGGCGGCACCGGCCGCGCAGATCAAGACCCCGGCCAAGGTCAGCGACGCCAACCCGGTGACTCCGCTCGCCGTCACCGTCACGGACGGCACGCTCCTGTCGGTCAGTCTGCTCGCGCCCGACGGCAAGCAGGTCACGGGCGCGCTCTCCTCCGACGCGACCTCGTGGGCGAGCACCGAGGTGCTGGGGTACGGCAAGACCTACCAACTCAAGGCCGTCGCCCACAACGCCGACGGAAAGACGACGAGCAAGTCGGTCACCGTCACCACGCTGACGCCGTCGAACATGACGATGCCGTACCTGAACGACACCGGCGGCCAGTCGTTGCAGAACGGCGCCACCTATGGCATCGGCATCGTGCCGGTCGTGCATTTCGACGAGCAGGTCACCGACCGCAAGGCCGCCGAGAAGGCGTTGATCGTCACCACCTCGCCCCACGTCGACGGCGTCTGGTACTGGGCCGACGCCCAGAACGTGCACTGGCGCCCGCGTAACTACCTGGCGCCTGGGACGAAGGTGACCGTCACCGCGAAGGTGTACGGCGTCCAGGTGGGACCCGGGCTCTACGGCCAGGCCGACCAGAGCGTCTCCTTCCGCATCGGTGACAAGCACGTGTCGATCGCCGACGACAAGACGCACCTGGTCAAGGTCTATTTCAACGGCAAGCTGGTGCGCACCATGCCGACGTCGATGGGGCAGGGCGGCTACGTCACCGGAAACAACGGCCAGCAGATCCCACTGTGGACGATGCCCGGCACGTACACGGTGATCGGGCACGCCAACCCGGTGCTGATGGACTCCTCGACCTACGGCCTGCCGGTCACTTCGCCGAAGGGCTACAAGGAGTACATCTATCAAGCGACTCGCATCAGCACCGACGGCATCTATCTGCACCAGCTCGACAGCACCGTCTGGGCACAGGGCCACCAGGACCTCTCGCACGGCTGCCTGAACCTCAACTACGACAATGCGCACTGGTTCTACACGACCTCGCGGGTCGGTGACGTCGTCCAGGTGGTGAACACCGGCGGCCCGAAGGTCCAGCTGTGGCAGAACGGGGACTGGAGCGTCCCGTGGAGCGAATGGGTGGCGGGCAGCGCCCTGCACTGAGGACGCTCTGCGCCGCGTAATCTGCCGGTAACCGTAGCCGGTCAGAGTGGAGCATCGTGGATCGCCAACAGGAGTTCGTCCTCCGCACGCTCGAGGATCGCCAGATCCGGTTCGTGCGGCTCTGGTTCACCGACGTTCTCGGCACGCTGAAATCCGTGGCCGTCGCGCCGGCCGAGCTCGACGGTGCCTTCGAGGAGGGCATCGGCTTCGACGGTTCGGCGATCGAAGGGTTCGCCCGGGCCAGCGAGAGCGACATGATCGCGCGCCCGGACCCCGCAACCTTCCAGGTCCTGCCCGAGCCGGACGGGGCGACGCCCGACTCAGCCCGGATGTTCTGCGACATCCACATGCCCGACGGCTCGGCATCCTGGGCCGACCCGCGCTACGTGCTGCGACGCACCCTGTCGAAGGCGGCAGATCGCGGCTTCACGTTCTACACCCATCCCGAGATCGAGTTCTTCCTGCTGAAGAACCGCCCGAGCGACGGCAGCGAGCCGGAGCCGATCGACAACGGCGGGTACTTCGACATGACGAGCCATGACGTCGCCCACGACTTCCGGCGGGCCGCGGTGAGCACGCTGGAGGAGCTCGGCATCTCGGTCGAGTTCAGCCACCACGAGGTGGCACCCGGCCAGCAGGAGATCGACCTGCGCTACGCCGACGCGCTCACCATGGCCGACAACATCATGACGTTCCGGCATGTCATCAAGGAGGTCGCGATCGCGCAGGGTGCGCACGCGACGTTCATGCCCAAGCCGTTCCGCCACCAGCCGGGCAGCGGCATGCACACCCACCTGTCCCTGTTCGAGGGCGACCGCAACGCCTTCCACGACGGCTCGGACGAGCTCTTCCTTTCCAAGTCGGCCCGTGCCTTCATCGCCGGACTGCTCGTACACGCCCGCGAGATCACCGCCGTCACCAACCAGTGGGTGAACTCCTACAAGCGATTGTGGGGCTACGCCGCGCGCGGCCAGCTCGTCGAAGCGCCGACGTTCGTATCGTGGGGCCACGCCAACCGCTCGGCGCTGGTCCGGGTGCCGATGTACAAGCCGGGCAAGGCGAACTCGACCCGTGTGGAGATGCGCTCGCTGGACTCCGCGTGCAACCCGTACCTCGCCTTCGCCGTGCTGCTCGCGGCCGGGATGAAGGGCATCGAGGAGAACTACGAGCTTCCGCCGGGGGCCGAGGACGACATCTGGGCGCTGTCCGACACCGAGCGCCGGGCCCTCGGTTACGCCGAGCTCCCGCACAACCTCTCCGATGCGCTGCGGGCCATGGAGGACTCGGAGCTGGTGGCCGAGACGCTGGGCGAGCACGTCTTCGACTTCTTCTTGCGCAACAAGCGCGAGGAGTGGGTCGAGTACCGCGCCGAGGTCAGCCCGTTCGAGCTGCGTCGCTACCTGCCGTCGCTCTGAGCTCGGAACCGGCTCGGCTCACTACGATCGGGGACATGTCCGGCCCTCGCCTGCTCGTGGTCGAGTGCGACCCGAGCGACCCTGCCGCGCGACTCGGCGCCTGGCTCGCCGAGGCCGGCGCCGAGCTGGACGTCCGCCAGGCCTGGCAGCCGGAGGCTTTGCCCGGCGCTGTCGACGGCATCGACGGGCTGGTCGTACTCGGCGGCCCGATGGGCGCGAACGACGACGCGGCCCACCCGTGGCTCGTCGCGCTGCGCGCGCTGCTGCGCGAGGCGGTGTCCCGCGAGGTGCCAACGCTGGGGGTGTGCCTCGGCGAGCAGCTGCTCGCCGCAGCCACGGGTGGGCAAGTGGAGCGCAATCCCGCCGGCCCCGAGTTCGGCGCCCAGCTCGTCGCGAAACGGGCCGCGGCGTCGACCGACCCGCTGTTCGGCCCGATGCCGATCACGCCCGACGTCATCCAGTGGCACGTGGATGCGGTGACCGTGCTGCCGCCTGGGGCGATCCAGCTCGCGAGCTCGCCCGGCTGTGACATCCAGGCATTCCGGCTCGGCAGGCTGGCCTGGGGCATCCAGTTCCACATCGAGACGACGCCGGCGATCGTGCGCGCCTGGGCGGCAGAGGACGCCGAGCTGCTCGACGGCTCCGACGTCGATTCCCTGCTTGCCAGGGCGGACGCGGCGCACGACGACGTCGCCGAGGTCTGGCAGCCGTTCGCCACGGCGTTCGTCGAGCTGGCCCGCGACCCGTCCGGGGTCCGTCCGGCGCGAGGCGTGCCCACCTCGACGGCTGCTCCGATCACCGACCCTGCGCAGATCCGCGCGGCCCTCGCCGCCGAGCTCACGCAGGCGCGGGGTGGCCCGAGCCCGCTGCCCATGCCGGGTCCGCGGCCGTACGGCCACTCACCCGGCGATGACTGAAGGCCCTGACGGGCGGCCCGCGCTGCGCCTTGCCCGGCTGTCGTTCGTCGACGGCGCGCGGGCGGCCGAACTGCTGTGTGCGCCCACGTTGCGGATGTGGGACGCCAAGCGCAACGAGCCGGTCGACGACGGCGCCGCGTCGGTCGTCGCGGCCCTGGGCCGCAGTGCCGACCCGGACGCCGCGCTCGAAGCTCTCGCCGTCATTGCCGCCAGCTTGGGTGGTGGCGCAGCCGACCTGCGTGCCGAGCTGACCGAGAACCGCCAGCTGCGCCGACGGTTGATCGCCCTGCTAGGCGTCTCACGGGCGCTGGGCGAGCACCTCGGCACCCATCCGGACGACTGGCGCGCCCTGGTCGGGCCGTACGACGCCGCGGGTGTGGCCGACCGGTTGGCGCGCGCCGTCGGCGCCGACGCGTCCCGTCCGATCACCGGCACCGAGGGACGGCGCGCGACGCTCGAGCGCGCGCCGGCGATCACCGCGTTGCGCCGGGCTTACCGGTGCGAGCTGCTCGCCATCGCCGGCCGCGACCTCACCGGCGAGCTAGACCTCGTCGCGGTGACCGAGGCCCTGGCCGACCTCGCTGGACACACGCTGAAGGCGGCGCTGGCCGTTGCCGCGCGAGCACTGCCGGATGACGCCCGGCCGTTCCGGCTGGCAGTCATCGCGATGGGCAAGACCGGCGGCCGAGAGCTCAACTACCTCTCGGACGTCGACGTGGTCTTCGTCGCCGAGCCGTCCGGGGGCGGCGACGGCGATGCGGCCCTGGACTCGGCCGCCAAGCTCGCCGGCGAGCTCATGCGAGTCTGTCGTGAGGTGGCCTGGGAGGTCGACGCGGCGCTGCGGCCCGAAGGCAAGGAAGGGCCGCTCGTCAGGACGCTCGCCAGTCATCAGGCCTACTACCAGCGATGGGCCAGCACCTGGGAGTTCCAGGCGTTGCTGAAGGCGCGTCCCGCGGCGGGGGACCTCGAGCTGGGACGCCGGTACCACCAGGCACTCGCCCCGCTCGTGTGGACCGCGGCCGAGCGACCGGACTTCGTCCCGGACGTCCGCGCGATGCGGCGGCGCGTCGTCGAGCACATCCCCGCGGCGGTGGCCGCCCGTGAGATCAAGCTCGGCCCAGGCGGCCTGCGCGACGTCGAATTCGCGGTACAGCTGCTGCAGCTCGTCCACGGCCGGGGCGACGAGACACTGCGCGTCCCCTCGACCCTGCGCGCCTTGGAGGCCCTGCGCGACGGCGGCTACGTCGGAATGGACGACGCCGTGAGCCTAGGCGACGCCTACCGGTTCCTGCGCGCCACCGAGCACCGGCTGCAGTTGCACCGCATGCGTCGCACGCACATCGTGCCGGAGGATCCGGTCGAACGGGCCTGGCTGGCCCGCTCGCTCGGGTACCGGCCCGACGCCCGTGGCGACGCCCGCACGGTGTTCGAGGCCGAGTGGGCACTGCACGCGCGCGAGGTGCGCCGCTTGCACGAGAAGCTGTTCTACCGCCCGCTGCTCGAATCCGTGGCCCGGGTGCCGGCCTCTGACCTACGCCTGACTCCTCGCGAAGCAGGCCGACGGCTGGCCGCTCTCGGGTTCGCCGATCCGGATGCCGCGCTGCGGCACATCGAGGCCCTGACGTCGGGGCTGAGCCGCCGTGCCGCGCTGCAGCGCACGCTCTTGCCGGTGCTCCTGTCGGACCTCGCCGACTCTCCCGATCCGGACGCAGGCCTGCTCGCCTACCGCCGGGTGTCCGACGAGCTCGGGGCGACGCCGTGGTACCTCCGGCTGCTGCGCGACGAGGGCGCCGTCGCCTCGCGGCTGGCCTACCTGCTCGGCGCGAGCCGGTACGTGGGCCGGATGCTGGGCCGGGCGCCGGAGTCGCTGCAGATGCTGGCCGACGACGGTGAGCTGGTGCCGCGTACCCGCGCCGACATCGAGAAGGAGATGGCCGACTCGGCCGCCCGGCAGGCAAGCGCCACGGAGGCGGTCGCCGTGGCGCGTGGCGTCCGCCGGCACGAACTGCTGCGCATCGCATTCGCCGATCTGCTCGGCCGTCTCGAGGTGAGCGAGGTCAGCGAGGCGCTGAGCGCCACGACAGAGGCGACGCTGCAGGTCGCCCTCGACGTCGCCGAGGACTCGATCCGTGCCGAACGCGGGCTCGCCGCGCTGCCGATCCGGTTCGCGGTGATCGCGATGGGCCGGCTGGGCGGCGCCGAGGTCAGCTACGGCTCCGACGCGGACGTCGTCTTCGTCTACGAAGAGCTCGACGCTGTGCCGGACGCCGGCCTCGACCCGGCGCGGATCGCACAGGACGTCGCGGGGCGGCTGCGTGCCCTGCTCAGCGCGCCCTCCTCGAGTGACCCCCCGCTCGGCGTCGACGCCGACCTGCGACCGGAGGGGCGCAACGGGCCGCTGGCCAGATCTCTGAACGCGTACGCGCGCTACTACGCGCGATGGTCTTCACCGTGGGAGGCGCAGGCACTGCTGCGCGCGCGTCCCGTGGCCGGCGATACCGACCTCGGTCGTCGATTCGTCGACGTGGTCGACCCGATCCGCTACCCGGCGGGCGGGATCTCTGCGACCGACCTGACCGAGATCCGCCGCATCAAGGCCAGGGTCGACGCCGAGCGGTTGCCCCGCGGTGCCGACCCGACGACCCACACCAAGCTGGGCCGCGGCGGGCTCGCAGACATCGAGTGGACCGTGCAGTTGATGCAACTGGCGCACGGTTGCGGGGTGCCGGGTCTGCGCACGCCGCGCACGCTCGATGCACTCGCCGCCGCCGAAGCGGCCGGGCTCATGACGGCGGGACAGGCCGAGACGCTGGCGAGCGCGTGGCGGTTCGCCACGCGCGTCCGCAATGCGCTGATGCTCGTCCGGGACAAGCCGGAAGACCAGGTACCGCACGGTGGGCAGCGACTCCAGGCCCTCGGTCGCGCGATGGGATACCCGGCAGGCTTCGAGCCGGGTCAGCTGTTGGACGACTACCGCCGAGCCGCACGACGCGCGCGCCGGGTGGTCGAGGACCTGTTCTACGGCGAGATGCCGTAGCGGGTCAGCGGGGCAGCGCCGGCAGTGGCGGGTTGGGCAGCCCGTAGTCGGTCGCGTCCACCGGCGGCCGGAACGCGCCGTGGCCGGCCAGCGCCCACTGGACCAGGAACCCGAACCCCAGCACGACGGCACCGCCCACCGCGTCGATGATGAAGTGGTTCGCAGTTCCGACGATGACCAGCAGCGTGCCCACCGGATACGCCAGCGCGAGGTAACGCAGCCAGGTCGGCCGGGCGCACTGGTACATCGTGATGCCGCACCACAGCGCCCACGCGATGTGCAGGCTCGGCATCGCGGCGAATTGGTTCGAGTGCTCAGCGACCTTCGGGTCAGCGAGCGAGCCCCAGGTGTGGAACTTCACCAGCGTGTCGATGTAGTCGTACTGCGGCAGCAGGCGCGGTGGCGCCAGGGGATAGAGGTAGAAGCCCAGCAGGCCGGTGAGCGTGGTCACGAACAGGGCGGTGCGCGCACCGCGGTACACGTGCGAGCGGCGCACGAACAGCCACACCATCACGGCGATCGTCACGATGAAGTGCAGCGTCGCGTAGTAGTAGTCCATGACCTGCGCGAGCCACTCGTTGGCCGCGACGTAGTGATTCAACGACAGCTCGAAGTTCAGATGCAGCGCGTCCTGCAGGTGCTGCACGCTGCGGCCGTGTCGCAGGGCGATCGATTCCTGCTCAGGCACGGCGTTGCGCACGACGGTGTACAGCCAGTATCCGATCGCGATGATGGCGAGCTCCTGCCACCACACCGGACGCCGCCAGCGCAGCATCCGGTTGGGCATGATGCCGGAGAATCGCCGGGTCATGGCGGACGCAGCGCTGCGCTGCTTCTCGGCCGCCACCATGCGCGCCATCTTCGCATCCGCCACAGCGGTCCCGGCGGCACGGCACGGTTCGGGCTCAGGCCAGGGAGCCTCGTCAGAGCCGTTCGCCCCCTTGCAGCGCGACCGAGGTGGTGTTTCCCGGTCCGGCGAGCGGGCATTCCCACGCCGGGTTGTATCGGCACGACGGGTGGTACAGGAAGTTCAGGTCCAGCACGAGCCGGTCGCCGGTGGCGCCGAGATCAGCACCTTTCGCCGTGTCCAGCAGGTACCGTCCGCCGCCGTAGCTGGCGCCGCCCGCAGTCGCGTCCCGTACAGGCAGGAACAGCCCGCCGCCGTACTGCTCGAGCCACCAGACGTCCAGCTCGCCGCCGAGCGCGTCCAATCCGACCCGACCGGCCAGCCGCATCAGGATCTCGCCGTCGCTCGCGCTAGGAACGGCGCGGCGAACCGGTTCGACGGCCGGGACGAGCGCCGCCTCGAGGCGTAGCGCGGGGTCGTACGGCCAGTAGGGCAGCCCGCTCGCGCGCAACGGGTCGTCCGGCAGCAGGGGGGTCTGGGGGTGGCGTGCGAACAGGCGGTCCCGTTCGGCGCGCCACAGCGCATGGGCTGAGACCGGGTCGGGCTCGTGCCGCACCCGTGCGTACAGTTCGGCCACGCGCCGCCGCCAGTCCGAGAGTTGGACCTCCGCGACCAGGGCTCTTGACGTCATCCCAGGACGCTAGCGCGGGGTAGCGACGATGAACCGATGGGTACATCCACCGGGAGTCAGCTGCGCCGCGGCGCAGCCCGATCGGGGGCTGGAGGAGTCATTCCGGAGCGTGAGGTCGGCCTCGACACCGCTGCGATGACACCGGTCACCGGCGGCACAGGCGAGTCGACCCTCCTGCAGGGCGTGCAGCCGCCGCCGGCCGATGGCTGGATGCTCGGCGGCCGGTACCGGGTCACCGCCCGCATCGGCTCGGGCGGCATGGCCGAGGTGTTGCGCGGCCACGACATCGTCCTCGGTCGCGACGTCGCCCTGAAGGTGTTCCGCTCGGCCGTCGACACCCCGGACACCGACGGTGGCACGGAGCGGCGGGAGAACGAACTGCGTGCGCTCGCCCGGCTTAACCATCCGAACCTGATCACGCTGTTCGACGCCTCCATGACCGAGTCGCCGGCCTATCTCGTCATGGAGCTCGTCGACGGCCCGACGCTGGCGGACCGGCTCGGCGCCGGGCCGCTGCCCGAGGCCGAGGTACGGGTCATCGGCGCCCAGATCGCCGATGCGCTCTCCTACGTCCACAGCCAAGGCATGGTGCACCGGGACGTCAAGCCCGCCAACATCCTGCTCGGGTCGGACGGCTGGGCCGACGCGGATAGCTCGGCCGGCGCGTACGGCTCGGCCGGCTCGGACCACTCGGACGGCCGCCGTGGCCTCGGACGCGCCCGGCTCTCGGACTTCGGCATCGTTCGCCTGCTCGGCAGCGAGCGGCTCACCAGCGCGGACTTCACGCTGGGAACTGCGTCATACCTCGCGCCAGAGCAGGCACGTGGTGGTGACGTGCAGCCATCGGCCGACATCTACGCGCTCGGGCTGGTGCTGGTCGAAGCGCTGACCGGACTGCGGTCGTTCGACGGGCCGCCGATGGAGGCGGTGCTGGCGCGGCTGTCGCGACCGCCGCACATCCCCGCGGACCTGCCCGCGCCATGGCCGCAGCTGCTGACCGAGATGACTGCAATGGACCCGCTGCAGCGGCCGTCGGCCGCTCGGGTCGTGGGCATCCTCCGCGGCGACCCCGTCTCCGGGGCGTACCCGGTCGCCGTGCCCGCTACCGCCCCGGCCGCCGCTGAGGCAGATGCGCCCACGTCCGCTCTGGGCGCTGTCGTGATCGGGGCTGGGGACACTCCTCGGCGCCGCCGCCGGGTGGGCCTGGCGCTGGTCTCGTTCCTGCTGCTCGCGTTCGTCGCGGGCGCAGCGGCGCTGGCCTTCACTGTGGGCAGAGGCTCGCCACCCGCCGACGGAGGACAGCCGACGAAGGCCCGCGTCAGCACGCCGGCGATCGTCCATGGTTCGTCCCAGGTCGCTGTTGTAGGGCCCACTCAACCCGTCACCTCGGCGACGAGGCCACGCCCTTCGTCGGCAGCTGCCCGCACCACCGCGACCCACTCGGCTCCGGCACGCAGATCGGCTGCCCCGCCGCCGGTACCGCCGGTCTCCTCGAACCCCGTGCCGACCACCACGCCCACGCCGCCACCGACCGGCACCGGCACCGGCGCCCCCTCGACGAGCAGTGCCGACGTGTCGTCCGGCGCCGAGGTGGCCGGCCCGCCGGCAACCGCGACGGCGCCGTAGCGGGCGTCGCGCTTTGGCTCTCTGTTCACCGGTTCGGCGGCCCGGACCGACAGTTCGAGGGCCGAAGCGGTGGGGATGGTGCGTTACGGTCGGCAGATCGCCACGTCACCGGGTCGAGGAGCGATCGGCATGAGCCAACCGGACGGATCAAGCTCGCTGCCTGCCGTGTTGAGCAGCGATCACAGGTCGATCACCGCGGCGCTCGAGGATCCAGCGCTCGTGCGGGCCGGTGAGCACGGCGCCACCCTCCGCGAACGGCTCGTGACCGACCTGGTGCGCCATTTCGTCGCTGAGGAGCAGTACCTGTTCCCGGCACTGCGCGAGCGGTTGTCCGACGGCGCGGAGCTGGCACACCGTGAAGAGGCACGTGACCGGGCGATCGAGGGTCAGCTCAAGGAGCTCGAGGACGACCTCGACGAAGCGCAGGCGACAGACCTCGTACACCGGATCGCGATCGCGTTCGCCGCGCACGTCGACGAACAAGACCGTTGCATCTCCGCGCTGGCACGGACCCTGACGGCCGAACAGCTGACATCCCTCGGTGAAGGGGTTCTTGGCGCCGAGCAGCTTGCACCGACGCGTCCTCGCTCGATCGCACCGGACGGTACGGCCGCCAACAAGGTGGTCAGCCTGGTCAGCGGCTTCATCGACAAGGTTCGCGATCACTACAGCGGGCGGGCCGTCGAACACGGTCCGCTCGGCGACGTGCCGCTCGCCCTGAGCGAACTGGACCTCCAATCGCTCGTGGGCCTGCCCTTCGCCCAGGCACGGGCGATCGTCCTGCATTCGGGCGGTCAGATTCGATCGACTGTCCCGGGCGGTGCCGTGACGACCGAGTTTCGGCCGACACGGGTCACCGTCGTGGTTGTCGACGACGTGGTGACCGAGGCCTTCGGCCTGGGCTGACCCAGGCGACACGCCGTGAGGCCCCGTTCCAATGGTTGCGTTGCCGGCGGCGCGCAGGGTCAGTGGTTGAGGAGCAGTCCGCCGCGGGACCACATCGGCCACGTGATGTTCCAGTCGCCGAGACCGTCCAGCGGGTTCATCTTGCTGCCGGAGGTGTTGGCGTACTTGACGACATCTCCCAGCGCGCTGAAGTTGTAGAACCACTCACCGTCGGCCGGTTTGAGGTTGGTGCATCCGTTCGAGGTGTCACGGACACCGATGTTGGTGTTCCAGCCGGCGGCGTGGACGTACTCGCCGGATGCGGTGACCCGCACCGACCACGGCACGGGATCGTTGCTATAGCCCGGGCCGGACATCATGACCGTGCCGTTCGCCCGCAGCGTGTCCGTGCCGGGAACGTCTTCGCCCTTCTGCATGACGACCTTCGTCCCGTTGTAGGTGGGAGTGCTGGCAGCGCCCAGCGACACCGGGACGGTCCGCACGACCACGCCGTTGCTCGTCACGGTCATCAATCGAGTCGAGTTGTCCACCGTCGACACGTGGCTGTCACCGGTCTTGAAGCTGACCGAAGTAAGCCCGCGCGCGTAAACCAGGCCCGTGCCCGCGGACAACCCGCCGATCGGCAAGGTCACCTCGATCGCGGCGTGGGCCGGCCAGAACTGCTGCTGCCGGTAGTGCGCCTGAACCGGCTGGTCGGCGTACGGCTTCTCCCAATACCACGCGCCGGTCGCCGGTTGGCCGTTGACCGTGACGGTGACTGCCTTGGTGAAGGCCGTCGAGTCCGTGGGGGTGGGTGCAAAGTTGAGGACGATGGGCTCGCCGACCCCCACCGTGACGCCGTCGACGAGGTTGGACGTGACCCGCACGACCTTGGCCGGTGGCGTAGGCGCACTCGTCGGCATTGAGCTGGTTGCGGAGCCGGTCGATGAGCCAATGGCGCTGGTCGGCGGTGTTACGACGACGGTAGGCACGGCGGCCTTACTGCCCCCGCCGCACGCTGTACCCAGAAGTCCGACGGCAACCAATGCGAGGCATGCGCCCACTCGGCGCAGGCCAGGTAGCTTTCCCAGCTCGGTCATTCCGAAGAGAATAAGTTACCGGCGCGACCGGCGATCAAGAGTCGCCGTCGCCGCTCGATCCGGGGGATTCGGCGGACGCATTTTCCTACCAGCGAAGGAAGCGCGGCGCCGGAGTGCCTTCCATCCGCCGGGCGCCTCGTCGCCGTCCTTGAGCGCGAAGCGGACGGCACCGGGATGCGTGTTCTCCAGAACGCGGAGGGTCAATCTGGCATAAGCCTGATTGCGCGCGCGCCGGCCCAGGCTAGCGGCAGGTCGGACGGATCGGACTCGCCGTTGGCACCGATGCGGATGCTGTTGAACCTCGCGAACGTGGGATTCATTCGAGCCATGAGGGCGCAGGCCGAGACCACGTCCGGCTCCGCTGTCGAGACCCGGACTGCGGCCGAGCGCGGCGTGCCGATCCGACACAAGATCGGGGTTCGCGGCATCCCTCGCACGAGGACGTTCACGAAGCGTCGTGCGGGCATCGTGCGAGCCCGCTGCTCCGCCCACGGCTCGGTGCTGCCGGCGGGTGCGTCAACTGTCATGGCTTCGCGTGTTCACCACGCTGACCGGTGGGAGTGCGAGGGCACCGGGCGAGGGCGTAACGCCGGCAGCGCCACCGCCGGTGGGAACCATGCGCGTGACGCTGTGCGGCATGGCGCCGACCGTGAATGCGT
>JAVHVN010000147.1:0-5311 GCA_032160545.1 Pseudonocardiales bacterium
GGCTCTACTCGAACCGGCTCTGAGGAGTAAGGCTCCGCAGAGTTCACGTAACAGCACGCTGGCGGAGGATAGGGGATTTGAACCCCTGAGGGATTGCTCCCAACCCGCTTTCCAAGCGAGCGCCATAGGCCACTAGGCGAATCCTCCGCCGACGAGGATACGGGCCGCTGTCGGCCGTCGCCGAGCCGGTCTCCCGTAGACTCGGCCCCCGACCCCCCGTGCGGCGCTCATCCTGTGAACCTCCCCAGGGCCGGAAGGCAGCAAGGATAAGCAGGCTCTGGCGGGTGCGCGGGGGGTCCCTCCCTCCTCGCCCCCTGCGGGGGTGGTTGGCGCCCGGGCGTGCGTCGGTGCGGCTGACTACAGTCGTCGCGTGGCGGGAAACTCTGGCAGCAATCTCGCGCTCTACCGCAAGTACCGCTCGGCCACCTTCGCCGAGGTCATCGGCCAGGAGCACGTCACCGAGCCGTTGCGGCACGCGCTCGCGAACAACCGCATCAACCACGCCTACCTGTTCAGCGGCCCGCGCGGATGTGGCAAGACCTCGAGCGCGCGCATCCTCGCCCGGTCGCTGAACTGCCTGCAGGGCCCGACGCCTGACCCGTGCGGCGTCTGCGACTCGTGCCGCGAACTCGCCCCGAACGGGCCGGGCTCGATCGACGTCATCGAGATCGACGCGGCCAGCCACGGTGGTGTCGACGACGCCCGCGACCTGCGCGAGCGCGCGTTCTTCGCACCCGTCCGCGACCGCTACAAGGTCTACATCATCGACGAGGCGCACATGGTCACGACGCAGGGCTTCAACGCCCTGCTGAAACTCGTCGAGGAGCCGCCGGACTTCCTCGTCTTCGTCTTCGCCACCACCGAGCCCGACAAGGTGCTCACCACCATCCGCTCGCGTACGCACCACTACCCGTTCCGCCTCATCCCGCCCGGCGTCATGCGCGCGCACCTCGAGGTGATCTGCAAGGCCGAGGCGATCCAGGTCGAGCCGGCCGTCCTGCCGCTGGTCGTGCGGGCCGGCGGCGGTTCTGCGCGTGACTCGCTGTCGATCCTCGACCAGTTGCTCGCCGGTGCCGGGCCCGAGGGCGTGACGTACGCACGCGCGGTCGCGCTGCTCGGGGTCACCGACGCCGCGCTGCTCGACGACATGCTCGACGCGCTCGCCGCCGGCGATGCCGCCGCGGTGTACGGGACGGTCGACCAGGTCGTCGAGGCCGGGCATGACCCGAGGCGCTTCGCCGCCGACCTGCTCGACCGCTTCCGCGACCTGATCCTGCTCGACGCCGTGCCAGACGCGGCCGCGCGCGGTCTCATCGACGCGCCGCAGGACGCGATCACCGCCATGGCCGATCAGGCGACGCGGCTCGGCGGTGCGACGCTGACCCGCAACGCCGAGATCGTGCACACGGCGCTGATCGAGATGCGGGGGACGACCGCACCTCGTCTCGTCCTCGAGCTGCTCTGCGCCCGCATGCAGCTGCCCGACGCGACCGCGGACTCAGCTGCGATCCTGCAGCGCCTGGAGCGGCTCGAGCGGCGCAACGCGGTGCTGGGCGAGGCGCGTCCGGATCAGGCCGCCGCACCGCCCGTGAAGGCCGCACCGCCTGTGAAGGCCGCACCGCCCGTGAAGGCCGCACCGCCCGCGCAGGCCGCACCGGCCGCCGCACCGCCCGCGCAGGCCGCCCCTGCGCCGCCCGCACCGCCGGCGGTGCCCACTCGGGCCGCGGCGGACAGCTCCCCCGGTGATCTCGACGCCACTGCGTTGCGGCGGCTGTGGCCCGAGGTCCTCGACGTCGTGAAGCAGACCAGCCGGCGAACCCGGGCGCTGCTCGACAACGCGCAGATCACCGGTGTGTCCGGTGAGCTGGTCACGCTGGGCGCGCCGGCGGCCCTGGCCCGCATGATCGGCGAGGACAGCAACACGAGCGTGCTGCGCGACGCACTGACGAACGTGGTCGGTGGCTCGTGGCGCATAGCGGTCGACGGCTCGGGTGCCCCGCCGCCAGCGGAGCAGGCGGCCCAGGCACCGCGATCCGCCCCGCGCGGCGCGGCGGCCGAGCCCGAGCCCGAGCCCGACCCGCGCGACGACACCGAGCCCGACGACGCCGGGTCGGGCCGTACGGGCGCTGCCGACCCCGAGGCCGAGGCGCTGCGTCTGTTGCACGAGCAGCTCGGCGCCCGTCCGGTCGAGGGCACGGGTTAGGTCCGGGCCACGCCCGTCAGCGGCGGACGAACCGCCGTCCGCGCTCTCGAATCCCACCGCCGCCACGGGCGTCGTTCGGCTTTCGCACATCGGCGCAGGAAGTACTGTTGGAGCCTCGCGGACAACCGGGCAGAAGGAGCGCAGGCGTGAGCGCAGGCGGGGGATTCGGCGGCCAGCCGAACATGCAGCAGCTGATGAAGCAGGCGCAGAAGATGCAGCAGCAGCTGGCCGTCGCGCAGGCCGAACTCGCGGCGACCGAGGTCACCGGGACGGCCGGAGGCGGCCTGGTCACGGCCACGCTGCTGGGGTCCGGTGAGCTCACCTCGATCACGATCGATCCGCGTGCCGTCGACCCCGACGACATCGAGACCTTGCAGGACCTCGTCGTCGCCGCAGTGCGCGACGCCACCCGCGCGGCGGGCGAGATCGCAGCCGAGAAGATGGGGCCGGTCACCGGTGCGGCGGGTCTGGGCGGTCTGGGCATCCCAGGCCTGTGATGTACGAGGGTGCGGTCCAGGACCTCATCGACGAGCTGGGCCGTCTACCCGGTGTGGGGCCGAAGAGCGCGCAGCGCATCGCCTTCCACCTGCTCGCGGCCGAGCAGGCCGATGTCGAGCGACTTGCCGGGACGTTGATCCGCGTCAAGAACGAGGTCCGCTTCTGCACCGTCTGCGGCAACGTCGCCGAGGCGGAGCAGTGCCGCATCTGCACCGACCCGCGCCGCGACCCGGCCGTCATCTGCGTCGTCGAGGAGCCGAAGGACGTCATCGCGGTGGAGCGCACCCGTGAGTTCCGGGGCCGGTACCACGTGCTGGGTGGCGCAATCAGCCCCATCGACGGCATCGGCCCGGACGACCTGCGCATCCGCGAGTTGCTGGCCCGGTTGCGCGACGGCGTGGTCACCGAACTCATCCTCGCCACCGACCCGAACCTCGAGGGCGAGGCGACAGCGACATATCTGGCGCGCATGATCAACCCCATGGGCCTGACTGTCACTCGCCTCGCGAGCGGCCTTCCGGTCGGCGGCGACCTCGAGTACGCCGACGAGGTGACCTTGGGGCGGGCGTTCTCCGGACGCCGCCGGATTGACTGATGACCCCACCGACCATCCTCCCGGCGCGCCGCCGACGTGGGCTGTTCTGGCTCGCGGTCCTGGTCGCGATCACAGCCGTTACCGCCATAGCCGTCGGCAGCCTGGTCGCGTACCAGGGTTACGCCGAGACCTCAGGACCTGAGGGCGCCGTCCGCGGCTACTTCGCCGCGCTGCAGCGGGCCGATGCCGCGGCCGCGCTCGGCTTCGGTGACATCCCGTCCGGCCCGCACACGCTGCTCACCGCGACCGTGCTGAAAGAGCAGCGGGCCATCGCGCCGATCCGCAACCTCACCATCGGCGCGGTGCAGCGGCAGGGCGACCAGGCGACCGTGCAGGTCGACTGGACCCTCGACTTCGGGACGACTCACATCGCGGCCCACGACTCGATCGACGTCCGCAAGCACGGCTATTCGTGGCGGCTCTCCGCGGTCGCCGCCCGCACCCGGTTGCAGCTCGGCCAGGCGAAGTCACGGGCCGCGATCGTCGGCGCCGCGATCCCGTCCGACGACGTGCTGGTGTTCCCGGGTGCGGCGCCGGTGCGCATGGACACCCCCTACCTGCAGGTCGACCCGGGCAGCAGTGTGATCACCCTGTCCTCCGGTGGCCTCACCTCGCTGGCGATCGTCGCCACACCCGGCGGCCGCACGCAGGCGAAGAGCGCCGTGGTCGCCGCACTGCAGTCCTGCCTGCGGGCCGGCGCCGACCCGCGGTGCCCGCTGCCCGACCACCGCGCCGTTCCCGGTTCGGCGCGCGGCACGCTGAGCGCCGATGCCGCCGACCGGTTGTCGGTGCTGGTCGCCGACGACCCGGCCGGCTTGTTGCAGGTCAACGGCACGATCGACGCCACGGGGCAGTACACGGTCCTCGACTTCGACAACACCGCGTCGCAGCACCGCGGTGCCATGACGATCCCGGTCCGGGCGACGGCGTACGCGGTAGGTCCGCTCGTCGTGAACTGGGTGGACGGTGCCGTGTGAGGCGCGTCCTCGCAGGCGTCGCGGCGACGACGGCAGCCCTGATCGCGCTCGGGTCCGCGCCTGCCGCCGCGGCACCCGGCCCGCCGGACGCTCCCGAGTACTGGTTCGACCAGTGGCAGATCGAGAACCTCTGGTCGGGCGGCGCGCGCGGCGGCGGCGTCACGATCGGCGAGATCGACACGGGCGTGACCGCAAGCCTGCCGGAGCTGGCCGCGAACGTGCTGCCGGGCATCGACTTCGGGATATCGGGCGACGGCCAGCTCGACCGTGAGTCGAGCGACTTCGGGCACGGTACGGCGATGGCGTCGATCATGGTCGGCCAGCGGGGGATCCTCGGCATCACCGGCATCGCGCCCGACGCGAAGGTGCTGCCGATCGCCGTCCCGCTCATCGGGACGACCGACGCGGCCCACGACGACCATCTGGCGCAAGCGATCCGCTGGTCGGTCGACCACGGCGGCAAGATCATCAGCATGTCCCTCGGCGGCGGTCGGCGGCGGGTGGCAGGCGGCGACCCGTGCCCCGCCGACGAGCAGGAAGCGATCTACTACGCGATCCGCAAGGGCGCCATCGTCGTCGCGGCGTCGGGCAACAACGGCCCGAGCACGAACACCGTCGAGGAGCCCGGCGTCTGCCTCGGCGTCGTCTCGGTCGGTGCGGTCGACTCGTCAGGGACGGTCGCCGACTTCTCCTCGCGCCACCCGTACCTGACCCTGACCGCCCCGGGGGTGAACATCCCCTCGCTCAGCCGGGTGGCCGGCTCCGCCTATTCGGGCGACGGGACGAGCCAGGCCACCGCGATCGCGTCGGCGGTGCTGGCGCTGGTGTGGTCGAAGTTCCCGAAGGACACCAATCGTCAGGTGCTCGCCCGCGTCCTCGCCACGCTCGACCGGCATCGAACCTCGCGCGATCCCGCGTACGGGTACGGGACGATCAATGCCTTGCGCGCAGTCACCGGGTCGGTCCCCGCCACTGCCCCGAACCCGGTCTTCGACGCGGCAGCGCCGTTCATCGCCCGCGACCAGGCGTTCGCCGTCC
>JAVHVN010000155.1:0-10028 GCA_032160545.1 Pseudonocardiales bacterium
ACTGAGAGCAGCGCCCCGGCGGCCCATGGCAGGGCATGCGCGAGCGCGGACGACGGGTACGAGCTCATACCGCGGCTGTCGAACGCGCCGCGACGAGCTCGACTCCTGCGATCTCTCGGACGATTGCGGGGAGTCGTTGCGCAATCGTCGGCTTGAGGGTCACCCGTTCCTCTGGCTGTCGGTGCGGGGTTGGACGCGCAATCCCTTACACCACAACACGACGCCGTGCCGCAAGATATTCGCGCGGATTCGATACGTCTCGAGTGGATGCCGTAGCACCACGCGAAGCACGCCTGCGGTCCCCGCTGCGCGACGAACCCCACGCACGGAGGCGACGAATGGGGCCTCCTCGCCTGGCCGATGCAGCGTCACGGTGAGGGCGAGTCGCTCAGTCGGCTCGGGCAGGCTCATCCGGTAGTAGCCGTCGACCGGATAGAACGGCGAGACGTAGAGCTGCTTCTCAGTCACGGCGCGACCGGCGTCGTCCGGTTGAAGGACGTAGCAGTGCGCGCCGCCGTAGGTGTTGTGGACCTCGGCGATCGTGCACGTGAGCCTGCCGTCCTGGTCGTGGCACCAGAACAGCGAGAGCGGGTTGAAGACGTAGCCCAGCGAGCGGGCGTTCGCCAGCATCGTCGTCCGGCCCCCGCGCAGGTCGATGCCGCGTCCGGCGAGCAGCGCATCGACGTTGTCCCGGATGCTGCGTCGCGGATCGCCGAAATGGTCGCTGGCCTCGAAGCGCGCGAGCACACGCAGCGCGCGCGGCAACCGTGGCAGGTCGTCGAGGTCGACGAACCATTGATAGCTGCGGTGCCGCACCCGATGCCGTACCTGGTCGGCCCGGATGTGCGTGATGTAGACGTCGTAGACACAGCTCACCAAGACACCCCGAGACTCGCCGCGGCCTCGACGCCGGACCGGCAGCCGTCCTCGTGGAATCCCCAGCCGTGGTAGGCGCCGGCGTAGGCGATGGTGCCATCGTTGAGCTCGGGTAGCCGCTGCCGCGCGCCGACGGAATCCAATGTGTAGACGGGGTGTTCGTAGGCCATCCGGTCGATCACACGGGCCGGATCGATGCGGTCGTCGCCGTTGAGCGTGACAACATAGGTCTCCTCGACGTCCAGGCGCTGCAGCCGGTTCATGTTGTAGCTCAGGTGGACGCGTGCCGCGTCGGCGTCGCAGGCAGGCAGTGCGTAGTTCCAGGACGCCTGGGCATGCCGCGTCCGCGGCAGCACGGATGGATCGGTGTGCAGCGCGGCCGGATTGACCGTGTAGCCGATGGCCGCGAGCGTCGCAAGCTCTGCCGCAGTCGGCTGGGCAAGCATCGTCAGTGCCTGGCCGGGATGTGTGGCGATGACGACGCCGTCGTATCTCGCCAGCTCGTCGGCGTCGTCACGAATCTCGACCCCGCCTGCTATGCGGGTGACCGACCGCACAGGAGTTGCGGTCTGGACCGCGGTCAGACCCTTCGCGGCTCGCTCGACGTAGCGCGCCGAGCCGCCCGTCACCGTGTACCACGTCGGCGAGCCGGTCACGCTCAACATTCCGTGATTCGCCAGAAAGACGAACAGGTATCGGGCCGGGTAGTCACCGGTTTGCGTGGGCGCGGTTGACCACACCGCCGCGACCAGAGGTGTCATGAAGTGTGCGACGAAGTACCGCGAGAATCGGCCCGCGGCGAGGAATTCGCGCAGCGACTGACCGTCCTCGCCGCGATCGAGCAGCGCTCTGGCGCGGCGGTGGAAGCGCGCCACCTCGGTGAGCATGCGAAGGTACTTCGGGCGCGCCACCGTCCGCGCCGACGGCAGCAGTCCGGGCAGCCCGCGCCCGCCCGCGGATTCGAGCCCGCACCCTGCGCACGAGATCGACATGCTCATGTCCGATTCCTGCGTCGTGATCCCGAGCTCGTCGAAGAGCCGCAGCAGCGTCGGGTAGGCGCGCCGGTTGTGCACGATGAAGCCGGTGTCGATGCCGAGAAGCCGCCCGTCCGAAGCGACTACGTCATGGGTGTCGGCATGGCCACCGAGTCGCGGGTCGGACTCGTACAGCGTCACGTCGGCGTCGTGTTGCAGGACGTACGCCGCGGTGAGTCCCGCGACGCCGGCACCGACGACGGCGACCTTCTTTCGGCCCACGTGCTACCTCCGCGTGCATGCTCGGCCGGCGCAGGAGTCCGGGCCTCGTACCCAGTAGTTCGCGCGAACCGCGCCCGCGGTTCCCTCCGCCGCGGAGCTTGTCGAAGCCAGTACCACCTGATGAGGGCGTGCGGGAATCGCCACGGCACGTGCGGGCCTTCGTCGAGCCCCGGCCTCGGCCCGATCAGCGCACTCCACAACGCGCCGGTCGGCATTCGATTGCAGATTCAGCGAGGCGGGAACCCGGCCAATCCGAAGCCGCCACTTCGTGCGTCCGTTCGCACTTTGGATCGATCTCTGCCTGTCCCGAGCGGGTAGTTCGCCGGAGTGGAACCGATCGTCGCACCGCAGTCGAACCATTGGCATAGGTACGACCCGGGACTCTCCGGTCGATGAAGGGGACAAATTCATGAATTCGAAGTATCTGAAGTTGGCGATGCCGGTCGCAGCGCTCGGTGCGGCGGGCTTCGCGCTCGCGTTGCCGACCGCAAGCGCTGGCGCCTCGACGGCGGACACGAACTATCAGGCAACGCTGAGCGCGCTGAACCATTCGTCGGGCTCAGGTTCGATCATGGTGATGCTCAACGGCGATCAGGCGACGATCACCGAGCATTTCAGCGGCCTGGCCGCGACGTTCAACGGCAGCCCCTACCCGCACGTGCAGCACATCCATATCAAGGGCAAGGGCCAGTGCCCGACCGCGGCGGCGGACGCGAACGGCGACGGGGTCATCAGCACCACCGAAGGCGCACCGGCCTACGGCCCTATCGGCACCACATTGTCCACGAGTGGTGACAGCAGCCCGAAGGCTGGAACCACCCTCACCGTGGCGCCGAGCGGCTCGAACGCCGATTACACCCGCACCATCACCCTCGATGCGGCGACCATTTCGTCGTTGACGGCGGGCACCGCGGTCGTCGTCGTGCACGGCCTGGACCCCGCGACGCTGAGCGCGAAGGCGCAGGCCGAAAAGAGCGATCTGGTTCCGTCCCTGCCGCTCGCGGCGACCTCACCGGCATTGTGTGGCACTCTCGCCGCTTCGCAGATGAGCGTGGTGCCCGGTGGCGCACCGCAGACCGGCGGCGGCAGCACCGCTGGTGTTCAGGACGAGGCTCTGCTCGCAATCGGGGGCGGTATGGTGCTCGCCGCGGGCGGTGCCTTCACGGTCAGCCGTCGCATCGCACGCCAGAGCTGAGCACGGCTCCGCGACGAGCCGGTTGTCAGTGACATGAGCATCTACGTCCGCCGCAGCCGCGTGTTCGCTGCGGCGGGCGCAGCACTGGCTGTTCTCGGACTTCTCGCTCTGGCAGTCGCGTTGCGCGGACAGCAGCACGCGCCTCGACCGCCGGCCTCCGCAGCCACCCAGGCGGTCGTGACTCCCGAAGGCGGTGGCAGTTCCGGGTCACGGCACGAATCACCGTCAGCGACTGCGCATCACGGCCCCGTTCTGGCCGCGTCGCCGCCCGTCCGCCTGGACATACCTGCGATCGACGTGTCCTCGGCGATCGAACCGCTCGAACTCAATGCGGACCGCACGGTGCAAGTTCCGCCGTTGGGTCGCGACTCCTTCGCCGGTTGGTACAAGTACTCCCCGGCACCGGGACAGCTCGGCCCATCGGTGATCCTCGGCCACATCGACTCGGCACGATACGGGCCCGGCGTCTTCTTCAGGCTGGGCGCGCTCCGTCAACGCGACGTCGTCACGATCAGCCGCGCGGATCGGACCACCGCCGTATTCCGAGTCGACCGGGTCGTCGAATATCCGAAGAACCGCTTCCCGACCCCCGAGGTCTACGGGAACACCGATCACGCGGCGCTACGGCTGATCACCTGCGGCGGCAGGTTCAACCTCACCACCCACAGCTACGAAGACAACATCGTCGTCTACGCCTCACTGGTCTCCTCGCACACGGCATGAAGACCAAGAACGGGATGCTGATCATGAACCGGAATAGAAATCGGAACCGTACCGTCGCCGCCGCCCTGGTCAGCGTGGCACTGCTCGCCGGATGCGCCACGTCGCACTCGGCCAGGACCACACCCACGGAGCCGTCCAAGGCAGGCCCGCCGACGTCGGCCGGCGCAAGGGTGCCCGGCGGGTCGATCATGGGAGCCGCCGAAACCCGGGGGGCGACCACGGGCGTTGCGGCGAAACCGTCCCCCTCGGCCCTGATGGTGTGCGGTGACGAGACCCGCCGCGACGTCCAGCAGGTGGCTCACTTGGCCTCCTTGCCGCGAGCCGGCGCGACCTTCACCGACCACCTGTACGCCTGCACCTACGCCCTGCCGATGGGCTCCGTCGTCGTCTCCGTGAAGGACCTGGTTGACGCCGCGACGACCACGAGCTACTACACCGCCTTACGGCGCGAGCTTGGCAACCCTCCCGAGCTCTCCGGGCTCGGCGAAGGCGCCTACGGCACCGGCGACGGGCGGGTCGTGCTCCGCAAGGACGCCCATGTCCTGCAGGTCGATGCCAGCCGGTTGCCGCCCGTGTTCGGTGTGCAGTCTCAGAAGCGCAGCGACTTCGCCTACGAGATCGCCTCCGACATCCTCGGTTGCTGGACCAATGGCTGAGGACGCGGCACGGCGGCAACCGCCAAGTCACCGGCGGATCCCGCTGGCGTCCGTATCCCGCCGACATATTCAATGCGCGCTCGGAGCGTTGTGGCTGCTGGACGGTGCGCTCCAGTTGCAGCCGTTCATGTTCGGCCCCGGTTTCGCCGAAGAGATACTCGCCCCGAGCGCGGAGGGTCAACCGTCGTGGGTTGCCGCGCCCGTCCACTTCTTCGCCGGGCTCGTCGCGACCGCGCCCGCCGCGTTCAACACGATGTTCGCGGCCATCCAGATCCTGCTTGGCATCGGCCTACTTATCCCGCGCACGGTGCGAGCAGCCCTGACCGCCTCGATCGCCTGGGCTATCGGGGTGTGGTGGCTCGGCGAAGGGCTCGGCGGACTGGCCAGCGGCCACGCCACGCTGATCACCGGCGCGCCCGGAGCGGTCGCACTGTACGCGCTGCTTGCCGTCGCCGTCTGGCCCGCATCAGAAGTCCACCCCGACGCCAGCGGGCACGCGCCCGCGAACTGGCTCCCTGCGGCATGGGCAGCCGTCTGGATCGGCGGGGCGTTCCTGCAGTCGCTTCCGCCGCAACACCGTCCCACCAACCTTGCCGCCCAACTCGCGGCCGGCCGCGCCGCAGCGCCCGGATGGCTCGCGGCAGCCGACCGAACCGCCGGCCACGTCCTCAGCGCCGGCGGCAACGCGCTTCTGCTCACCCTCATCGCGCTCATGGCAGCCGTCGGCATCGCTGCCCTTCGACCCGGACCGAGCCGGCTCACCGCCTCCACCCTCGGAGCCGCACTGGCGCTCGTGTTCTGGATCGTCGGACAGGACCTCGGCGAGCTCTACACCGGACGAAGCACTGACCCCAACACCGGACCACTCCTCATCATCCTGGCCATCAGCGTCGCCAGCCGTGCGCGTGGCCGCGCACCGGCGAACGGCACCTCATCAGCCCACCCCCACCCGCGCCGACGATCCGTGCGCGCACCGGTACACGCATAGTCAAGACGGGACCCGCAATGACCCGCTATAACGTCCTCGGAACAATGCTCCTGCTCGCAGGTCTGCTCACCGCATGCAGTTCGAGCAACACAACGACCGCCAGCACCCCTAGCGCCAGCCAACAACCGACGGCCTCCACGCGCTCAACCGCCTCGGCAGCCGCACAAGCGACCACTCCCGCCGCGACCATCACCATCAAGGACTTCAGGTTCAGCATCATCGCCCAGGTCAGCCCAGGGCAGAACATCGAGGTCCACAACCAAGACGGTGAAGCGCACACCGTCACCGCCGACACCGGCGATGCGTTCGACGTCACCCGTGGCCGCCGGGTCAACCGCCTCCCTCACCGCTCCCACCAAGCCCGGCGTCTACCGATTCCACTGCAGCTATCACTCCCAGATGCACGGCACGCTCATCGTGGGCTAGCGGCTCACCCCGCTCCCGACGACGCGATCAGCACGCCGAGCAGGAACACAAGGCATCGACGGCCACCTGGCCGCCGCGGTCACACCGCTCTGCCTTGCGGCGTGCCGGCCGTCAGCAGTCGCGGGCGGGTGCGGGCGCTTCGTCTGCCATGGCGTTGCTATCCGCGCGCTTCAGCAATACCGCGGCGTCGAGCGTCTACGGGCTTGTGTAGGAGGTGTCCGGCAAGCAGCCGCCTTCGTCCAGGCCACCGATCACACCGGTGAGCACACGCGTTTTGCTGGCCGGATCGAAGTCCGAAAGCCACGGCGACCCGCTGGTGCCGGTGGTGTACCCGGGACAGTCGACGCCCGGGTAGATCCCGGCCTGATCGACCGGCGCCTTGCAGACGATCGGTGCGTCGTCTGTGAGGGGGCATGCCCGATCAGCGTAATCAGACAAGACGGCGGCGGTGCGCGTAGCTGCTGATCACTGTCCGGTGCCGCGCATCGTCCGGCGCCGCCGCGGCCGCGGCGTGGTCGACGCGGTCCTTCGCCGGGTCGTCGAGCTTGCGGGTGTCGCGTAGCTCGGCAAACGGCACCTCCCCGGGTAGTCCGGCGAGGATGGCTCGTTCGCGCTGGGTTTCGGCGTTGGATTCGGCGCCGAGCAGGATCGCGATGTTGGTGATCCACAGCCAGACCAGGAAGATGATCACGGTGGCAAGCGCGCCGTAGGACTTGTTGTAGGAGCCGGAGAATGAGACGTAGACCGCGAACAGCGTCGAGGTGATCATCCAGACGACGACGACGGCGAGCAGGCCGCCGGCGGAGATCCACTTGAAGGTGGGTTGCTTGACGTTCGGTGTGGCCGTGTAGAGCAGGGTGACCATCATGTTGATCAGCACGATGAGCACCGGCCATTTGGCGATGTCCCAGATCAGCACAGCGGTTGAGCCGATCCCGAACGCGCCGCCGACCTGCTTGGTGATCGGCCCGGTGAGCACCACGATCGCCGCGGCGATGAGCAGCATGATGACCAGCACGAAGGTGGTGAGCAGTCGCACCGGCGCGGTCTTCCAGATCGGTCCTCCCTCATCGACGTCGTAGGTGGCGTTGGCGGCGCGCATGAACGCCGCCACGTAGCCGGAAGCCGACCACAGCGCGAGGGCAAGTCCAATGATGCCGGCGATACCCGCGGTGCCTGCGCGGCCTTGTACCTGGCTGACCACGCTGTGCAGGAAGCTGTTCACCCCTCCGGTCGCGACGTGGCCGACGTTGTCGAGCACCTTCTGGGTGGTCGACTTGCCCAGGAGCCCGAGCACGGAGACCAATACCAGCATCGCCGGGAACAGCGCCAACACCCCGTAGTAGGTCAGCGCGGCGGCCCGGTCGGTGATGTCGTCGTGCTTGAACTCGCGCACCTACCGCGTCTCATCCCGGCGACGCCACTTGAGCAGGCGATTGATCCGCAGCAGCGGCGGGTATTCGCCGGGGCCCGGAGCGTTGATCCGTGCCCGAGTCTCCGCGTCACGCGCCTTCGATTCGGCCCGCTCCGCGTGGGTGGCGCAGTCCGGGCAGTACTCGTCGCCCCCGGCCAGCCGAGCCCAATCCCGTACCCGCGACCGGCCCTGACGTTTCTCCGGGTTCACTACCAGCGAGGTACCGCACCGTCCACAAACGAACACCACCTCCAAGGCGGGCCCCCTCCCCCTGCGGGGGAGGTTAGGCACCGTAGGAACCAAAACCGCCTCAGTCGAACCGAACCGGGCAAGGATGAGGCGCCTTTGACCACGACAATGGCGGCGATCAGGCCGAAACCTGGCGGCCCCGGACATCCGAAACCCCCGCGCGGGCCACTGCGTGCTGCGCGGTGCACAAACTCACACATCGCTAACGGGACGAGGCCTCAGCTCAGCTCAACACATCATGACAGCGTCCCGTTTATGGCGACGATCGTCCGGTGCGGCAGCGAGGTCCGTGACTACAAGATCAGCGACGGCAACGGTGTTGTACGAGCGTGGTTGTGCGGCGTTCATGCCCAGCCCCTGACGCAGTTGATTGCCGGGCACGACCGGTCCCAGGCCGGCGTCGGCGGACCAGGGAGGAGAGGATCTTGGACGCGCTGCGCAAGAAGCTCGACGATCAGGATGCTGACCGCAGACCTCCGCTGGCGGACTGAGGACCTAGGTACCGGTCTCGGCAGCTTCTTCCGGACCACGCTGCGCCCGCGCCGTCTGTGGGGGCTCCCACGGTGCGACAGTCGTCTCAGCCCGCCGATTGAGGCACCGGTCGGCGGCCTTTGGCGTTGACAGTTCGTCTAGACCTCTGGCGCGTCGCGTTGACGGCGGCGATGCTGTGGCCCGGGAGTACGCACCCCCGTACTCCCGCCAGCCCTGAGCCCGCCGGTTACTTTCCACTCGGCGGGCTCAGGTGTTCCAAACGGAGCGATGCCCTGACGCGTGAATCCGCCGATTCGTCAGGAACGTCGCTCACCTTGCTGGTGCCCTGGCTTCATGGTCATTTAATGGCCCCAGCATGCGACTCGAGACAGACCGGCTACCGCTGGACCCGGCCACCCGGTGCCGCGGGTGAAGATCATGATCGGCCGCGCTTCGGATCTCCGAGTCGTTGTCCAGCGTCGCTGGTTGAACCTGGCCGACATCGAGGACGGGATCGGCCCCGGGTCACCAACTCGGAGTCGGCCGAGGTGCGAGAGCTGAAGAAGCGCAACCGAAGACGCCGGTCCGTGGGTCAACCTGTAGGCATGTACGCGGGCCCAAAGAAGCGGTTCGCCGGGTATTCCGAGGTCGGTCAGGCGAGGATGGTGACCGGATTCTCGAGCAGCGAGACGAAGGCGTGCATCCACTGCGCAGCCACCGCTCCGTCCACCGGCCGGTGATCGACTGACAAGGTCACGTGCATCACCGTCCCCACCGTAACCTTTCCGTTCTTGACGACCGGCTCCTCGACGGCTGCCCCGACCGCGAGGATTGACGCGTGTGGCGGATTGATGATCGCTGCGAAGTCGCGCGTCCCGAACATACCGAGATTCGTCACGGCTACCGACCCACCGTCGAGCTCGGACAGCTGTAAGCGCCCGGCCCGCGCTCGTTGCGTGAAGTCCTTGGTGATGGACGCGATCGCGCTGACGCTGAGCGACCCTGCATTGCGCACTACCGGAGTAACAAGGCCTGACTCCGTCGCGATCGCTACGCCGACATCGATGCTCGAGAAACGTCGGATTGCATCCGGCGTCCAGATCACGTTCATCGCCGGAACCACCTCGTGCGCCCGCGCAACAGCCTTGATCACCAGATCGTTCACGGAGATGCGCGCACCGGCGGTTTCGTTCAGGCCGCGTCGCAACCGCAACAGGCGATCGACTCGTGGCGCACCGGAAAGATAGAAGTGCGGTGCGGTCTGCATGCTCTCGGTGAGCCGCGCTGCAATCGTTCGCCGCCGGCGTGAGTGCGGAGTGTCGTGGAAGGCCGCTGAGGCCGATGTTGTTGCCGCGACCGGACGGACGTCCTCGCCCGAGTCGGTGATCGCAACCGGCGAACCCTGCGCGGCAGACGCCTTCCTGGTCGCCGTGCCCTTGTCCGTGATCGCTGCTTCGACGTCACGGCGGATGATGCGGTGGGCGGGCCCCGTGCCACGGATTGCGGCGACCTCGAGACCGGCCTCGCGAGCCATCCGCCGTGCGAGCGGGCTAATGAAGATGCGTCCGTCGGAGCCGTAGGCCATGGTATGGAGCGCGGGCCCGGTGGCAGGCGGAGCGTCGGTTGCCGGCGCGGTCGCGTTCTCGGCTGGTGGTTCGTTGAGCCCGTCCTCGGCCCCGGACGGCCCAACGCCCAGTTCGACCAGCAATGAGTCAAGATCGCCGACCTGTTCGCCCACGGCGCCGATGACCGCGATGGGCTCCCCCACCTTGAC
>JAVHVN010000194.1:0-9388 GCA_032160545.1 Pseudonocardiales bacterium
TCGCCGTGGAGGTCCAGCATCTCGCCGAGAAGTTCCTCGGCGCTCGCGCCGGTCTCGAGGTCGACCGTGGTCTCGACCATCTCAGCAGAGCCCGGTCGGTGTGTGCACCACCTTCTTGACCTTGCCGCCGCCGAGATACATGTGCACGCCGCAGGGCAGACAGGGGTCGAAGCTGCGGACCGTCCGCATGATGTCGATGCCCTTGAAGTGCTCGCGGTCGTTCTCCTCGAACAGCGGCTGGTCCTGCACGGCGTCCTCGTACGGGCCGGGGGTGCCGTAGACGTCTCGGGGGTTGGCGTTCCACGGGGTCGGTGGGTACGGGTGGTAGTTCGCGATCTTGCCGTCCCGGATGACCATGTGGTGGCTGAGCACGCCGCGGACGGCCTCGGTGAAGCCGCAGCCGATGCCCTCGTCGGGCACCTCGAACGGCTCCCACGTCTTCGTGTGGCCGGCCCGGATCTCCGCCAGCGCCTTCTCGGCGAAGTGCAGCGCGGCCGCCGCGGCGTAGGCCTGGAAGTAGGTCCGGGCCCGGTTCCGCTCGAGCGCGTTGCTCCACTGCGGGATCTTCCACTCGAGGCTGACCGGGCCCTTGAGCGCGGTCTTCGGCAGGTTGATCTGCACGCTGCTGCCGGTCGCCCTGATGTAGCCGATGTCGACCAGGTTGGCCAGTGCGGTGACCCAGAGCCGGGCCAGCGGCCCGCCGCCGGTGTCGAGCGCGAGGTAGTCCTTCCCGTCGAACCAGCGTGGGGACATCACCCAGCTGTACTTGTCGTCCAGGTCCCGCTTCTGCGGTCGCGGGTTCGTGTGCTGGTTCCAGGGATGCCGCCGGTCGACCGGGTTACCCAGCGGGTCCCGGTTCACGAACATCTCCTGGTCGGTCCAGTCCTCGTAGTACGAGCTGCCGAGCAGGATCCGGATGCCGAGGTTGATGTCCACGAGGTCGGTGGTGACCAGCTTGCCGTCGACCACCACCCCCGGCGTGACGAACATCTTGCGGCCCCACTCGGTCATGTCCTTGTACTCGAAGTTGCAGTAATCCGGGTCCTGGAACGATCCCCAGCAGCCCAGCAGCGTGCGGCGCAGGCCGACCTGCTCGTAGCCCGGCAGCGCCTCGTAGAAGAAGTCGAAGAGGTCGTCGTGCATCGGCACGACCTTCTTCATGAACTCGACGTAGCGCATCAGCCGGGACAGGTAGTCGGTCATCAACTGGATCGTCGCGACCGTGCCGACGCCGCCCGGGTACAGCGTCGACGGGTGGACGTGGCGTCCCTCCATGAGGCAGAACATCTCGCGCGTCATGCGGCTGACCTGCAGCGCCTCGCGGTAGAACTCGCCGGTGAACGGGTTCAGCGACCGCATGATGTCGCCGATCGTCCTGTACCCGTGCTCGCCCGCGTGCGGGGCCTCGGTGACGTTGGCGCGCTCGAGCACTCCCGGGTTGGTCTCGGAGACCATCTTCTCGCAGTAGTCCACGCCGACGAGGTTCTCCTGGAAGATGTTGTGGTCGAACATGTACTCGGCCGCCTCGCCGAGGTTCACGATCCACTCGCCCAGGTGCGGCGGCTTCACCCCGTAGGCCATGTTCTGCGCGTAGCACGAGCACGTGGCGTGGTTGTCGCCGCAGATGCCGCAGATGCGGCTGGTGATGAAGTGCGCGTCGCGCGGGTCCTTGCCCTTCATGAAGATCGAGTAGCCGCGGAAGATCGACGACGTGCTGTGGCACTCGACGACTTCCTTCTGCTTGAAATCGATCTTGGTGTAGATCCCCAGGCTGCCGACGATTCGCGTGATCGGATCCCAGGCCATCTCGACGAGATCGCTGGTCGCGTGCTCGGCGGGAACTGTCGACGTCATCGCGTCGCCTCTCTGTCGGACGTGCCGGAACCGCGAGCGATTACCAGGTGCGCTTGGCGCCGGTCGTGAGCTCGCGGCCCGAGTGCCGCCACTTCGGCTCCTTGTCGACCGTCTGCGTCGTGATGTGCCGGAGGTTTCGGATCACCGTTCCGTACAGCCCGGACGCGGTCGTCGAGAGCTTGCCGCCCGGCGGCTCGTCCATGAACGGCATGAACTTGTCCGGGAAGCCGGGCATCGTGCAGCCGATGCAGATGCCGCCGACGTTCGGGCAGCCGCCCATACCGTTCATCCAGCCGCGCTTGGGGACGTTGCACTTCACGACCGGGCCCCAGCAGCCGAGCTTGACGATGCACTTCGGTGAGCCGTACTCGGTGGCGAAGTCGCCCTGCTCGTAGTAGCCGGCGCGGTCGCACCCCTCGTGCACGGTCTTGCCGAACAGCCAGCTCGGGCGCAGCGCGTCGTCGAGCGGGATCATCGGGGCCTGGCCGGTGGCCATGTACAGCAGGTAGGTGATGGTCTCCGAGAGGTTGTCCGGCTGGATCGGGCAACCCGGTACGCAGACGATCGGGATGCCGGCCTTCGACTTCCAGTCCCAGCCGAGATAGTCGGGCACACCCATCGCGCCGGTCGGGTTGCCGGCCATCGCGTGGATGCCGCCGTACGTCGCGCAGGTGCCGGCGGCAATGATCGCCGTCGCCTTCGGCGCAAGGCGGTCGAGCCACTCACTCGTCGTCATCGGCTGGCCGGTTGCGGGGTTGTTGCCGAAGCCGCACCAGTACCCGTCGTCATGCAGTTTCTCGTTCGGGATGGACCCCTCGACGACGAGCACGAACGGCTCGAGTTCGCCGCGGTCGGCCTTGAAGAACCACTCGAGGAAGTCGTCGGCCCCGCCGTTGGGGCCACACTCGAAGTCGATCAGCGGCCAGTGCACGGCCACCTTCGGCAACCCGGGCAGGGCACCGAGCGCGATCTCCTCGATGGTCGGCTGGGTCGCTGCCGTCAACGCGACGGAGTCCCCGTCACAGCTGAGCCCAGCGTTGATCCACAGCACGTGGATGAGGGTTTCTTCGGCTTTGACGGCTGCGTCGCTGAGCATCGATCGCGGCTTTCCGGGACCCCCCGGTCCCTGAGCCGCCGGAATCGAGCGTCGATCCACCTGCGCGGCCTGGAATTTGTTTCTACGCTGCGGCAATTCGGACGTCAACAAGGTCATTCGCCGTCCAGGAATCAATCATTTCGTCGTTACGAGTTCCTGGATTCCGTAATTCGAGGAATAGCGATCGATCATTCCCGGGCAACCGGTGGACGGGGCCCGGCAGGCGCGCGTAGCGTCCAAAAAATCGTCCGGCGATCGGGGGGTGGACGCTATCTGCTTGGGTATTCCCGGCCGGGTCGCGGCCGTCTGCGAGGGCAGCTCTGTCGCCCAGGTCGAGCTGGCCGGCGTCGTCCGGGACGTCGACCTCGCGCTGCTGCCCGGGCCTTTCGTTCCGGGGGACTTCGTCCTGGTGCACAGCGGGTTCGCGCTCGAGCGCCTGAGCGCCGAGGACGCCCAGGCGGCCCAGGAGGTGTTCGGCGCGTGACCGCCGGAGCGACGCTGTTCGTGCGCTACGCGTTCCCGCCCAACTACCACGGCGCGTGCGGGCCCCCCGATTCGCAGGCATTGTTCCAATACGGCGCGGCGCGGGTGGTCGACGAGGGCATCCGCGATCTTGCGCGTCAATTCAACGGCGCCTGGCCGTACCTGGAACTGATCGCGAATGCGACCGGAGTGCGCGACCCGTTGGACCGCCGCGTGGTCGAGGCCTATTGGGTCGGAAACAGCCTGCTCGATCGCGTGGGCGTGCGCAATCTCGGCGACTCGATGCAGGACCGGTTCCGCGCGAAGACCGGCCTGCAGTTCGGCAAGCTGGCCGATGCCGTGCTGGCGGGAGGCCGGCCGCACCACAGCTACCACGTGTTCTGCGTCTACCCCTGGGTCGGCCTGCTGGGCGACGATCGCCGCTACGAGCAGGCGCTGATGGTGCTCGACCGCTGCCGCATCCGCTGGGGCCGGGTCCGTGACGTGCGCCCGGACCAGCTGATGGTCGAGTCCCGGCCGTTGCTGTTCGAGGACGGCCGCCTGCGGCTGGGCGAGCCGGCGCTCGAGACGGTCGAACGGACGCTCGACGGGGTGGGCCTCGTCAGCGAGTTCGCCGTGGGTGACTGGGTCTCGATGCACTGGGAGTGGGTCTGCGACCGGCTCGATCCGGCGCAACTGGCCGCGCTGCGGCATTACACCCGGCTACACCTCGACGTCGTGAACGACCGGCTCGACCACGCCGGCGCGATCCTCGCCCTCGGCTGAGCCGGCGGGCCCAGGTTCGACGTCGCCGAGTGCCCAGGCGCGGTCGATCGCCCACGGCAGCGCCGACCCGACCGCGTGCGCAGGTGGGCCCGGCAGGCGCAGCAGGACCTCGCCGATGGCGCTGGCCAGCAGGTAGTCCGTGTGCGGGCCGGCGAATGCGACGGCGGCGACCCGGGCGCGCAGCGGTCCGCCGACGCGCACCCAGTCAGGGCGCACGAGCAGCCGCGCCGTGCGCGGGTCGGCGGGCACCCCGCCGCCTGCGATGCGCTGCGGCCCCTCGCCGAGGTCGGCGTACACCCCGTCGTCCTCGATCGCGAGGACCGGCGCGGTGAGCACGGAGCACCGGCCGGTGAGATCGGCGGTCCCCTTGTCCGCGGGCCGTGCGTACACGGTCGCCGGCGGGCCGACCTGCGCCAGCCGCCCCTTCGCGACGACCGCAACCCGGTCGGCGACCGCCAGCGCCTCACCTGCGTCGTGGCTCGCGAACAGCGCACCTGCCGCGGATTCCCGGCGCCGCTCGGCCACGGTCGCGAGGAACGCCGCGCGCAGGTGCGTGTCGAGATGTGCGGTCGGCTCGTCCAGCAGGTACAGCCCGGCGTTGCGAGCGAGCGCGCGCGCGAGGCCGACGCGCTGTTGCTCGCCGCCGGACAGCTGCGCGGGACGGCGCGCGGCCAGCTGCTCGATCCCGAGCCGTGCGAGCAGGTCACCGGCTTGCGCTGCCGCGTCGCGGCGGGAGCAGCCCGCGCGCCGCAGCGGGTACGCGACCGTGTCGCGCACCGACAGGTGCGGCCAGAGCGCGAAGTCCTGGAACACCATGCCGACGGCCCGGCGCTCCGGCGGCACCCGGACCCGGGGCGAGGCGACGAGCACACCGCCGACGCGGATCTCGCCGCGGTCCGGATCCAGCAGTCCGGCGATCGCGTGCAGCAGCGTCGACTTTCCCGAACCCGAGGCGCCGAGCACGGCGACGAACTCCCCCGCCGCGACCTCGAGACCGACGCCGTCGAGCGCCGGGACGCCGGCGTAGTCGACACCGAGGTCCGTGCACGACATGGCGTCCGGGACAGCTTCGACGCGGCTCGCGTCAGGCACGCCGAGCTCCTGCGAGGCGGACGGCCACCCACGCCGGGACGAGGGCGGCGAGCAGCACCCCGGTGAGCAGTACGCACAGGGCCGCGGTCACGCGGACGTCGCCCAGTTGCTGGCTGTCGAGCACGGCCACCGCCAGGGTCTGGTTGCCGTACGAGTACAGCAGGCTCGACATCGTCACCTCGTGCAGCGCCGAGATGAACACCAGCGCCCAGGCCCCGGCCAACGCGGGCGCCATCGCGGGCAGCCACACGCTGCGCGCCGCATGCGCGGGCGTGGCGCCGCTGACCCGGGCGGCCTGCCACTCACCGTGCGGCAACCGGTCCGCCGCCCCCGACAGCGTGCGGTGCGCGAGCGCCCAGAACTTCGCGAGGTAGGCGAGCAGGATCAGGCCCAGCCCGGCGCCGAACCACCGGCCGTACGCGATGAGCAGGCCGACCGCCAGGGTCGAGCCGGGGACGGCGAAGGCGAGCGTCGTCACCGTCGCGAGCAGCCGGGCGCCGCGGCGCCGCTCCAGAACCGCGACGAGGATGCCGAGCACCGTGAGGAGGGTCGCGGCCAGTGCGGCGAGCCGCAGGCTGTTCCACAGCGCGCCGGCGGTCGCGCTGTCCAGCGCCGCGCGGAAGTTGTCCAGCGTCCAGTTCGACGGTGTCGCCCGCACGCCGATCGCCCTGGTGACCGACGCGCCGAGCAGGGCGAGCGTCGGCAGCCCCACGCTCAGCACGGCGTAGCCCGCGAGCCCGGCCACACCGGCGAGCGTGCCGCCGGACAGCCGCCCGGCGGTCGCCGGGCCGGCGGATTGCCTGGTCCGTTCCGCGCGCAGCCGCGGCCCGAGCACGAGGTCGGCTGGAAGCAGGATGACGGCGGCGACCACGACGAGGCCGAGCGCGAGCGTGACCGAGTCGAGGAACGCGTCCGGAGAAGCAGCCAGCGCGAGGTCGGAGTAGATGCGCGTCGTCAGGGTGGCGAAGCCACTCGGGGCTCCGAGCACCTGGGGCACCGCGAAGCTCTCGAGGGTGGCGACGAAGGTGAGCGCCGCCTCGGCCGCCAGCACCGGAGCCAGCAGCGGGAGGGTGACGCTGCGCAGGGCCGTCCAGCTACCGGCCCCCGATGCGTGCGCGGCGCGCTCGAGTTGCGGCTGCGCTCGGGTCGCCAGCCCAACGCAGCTGAGCAGGTAGCACAGCGGTACCGCGTCGACGACGAGCACGGCGACGATCCCGGCCGGCCCGTGCAGCCCGTCCCAGCGGATCCCGACGAGCTGGTCGGTGAACCCGGCGCGTCCGTACGCCTGGGTCCAGCTGTAGCCCAGGACGAGCTGCGGGATGACCAGCGGCAGCACGACGAGCAGCCGCAACGCGGTGCGGCCCGGGACGGGCCGGCGCAGCAACAACGCCATCGCGGTGCCGAGCGGCACCGCGAGCAGCGGCACGGCGCACGCGAGCAGGAGGCTGTGCGCCGCGGCGGTAGCCACTCCGGGCTGGCGCAGTACTCGGCCGACCGAGGCGCCGCCGTTCTCGGAGACGACCCGCCCCAGCCGCAACAGCGGCACGACCACGAGCCCGGCGACGGCGGCGACCGCCACCAGCGCGGCGGCGACGGGGCCGGCCCCGCGCCTGTCGGCCGCGATGATGGTCCGCACTGGCGCTCAGCTGCCGAACAGCGCGACGTACTGGGCGAGCAGCCCCTGGTACCCGTCGTAGAGCGAAGGCCAGTCGGGCGAGACCACCGTGCTGCCGCCGGGCAGTGGCGGCCCGCCGAGGCCCGGCAGCACCGGATAGGTGTCCTGCTGGGCCATGAGCCGCTGCGCGTCGAGGCCGGCCGCATAGTCGGCGAACCGGGCGGCGAGATCGGCAGGGTGGGTCCTCGCGGTCAGCCCGATCGGTGCGTAGATCGCGATGCCACCCGGGCGCGGCCACACGACGCTGATCGGCGAGCCCTTGCGCTGGTCGGCGTAGGCGGCATTGGCGAGCGTGACCCCGACCCTGTACGCGCCGGTCTCGACGCCGGTGAGTGCGGCCGCCGGGGTGTCGACCTGCTGGGCACCGTTCGCGTGCAGGGCCCGGTAGAAGCTCATGCCGTAGCCGGGTACGGACGACAGGTAGCCGAGTGCGCCCAGGGCGGAGGCGGCGACGCTCGGGCTGGGCAGCGCCACGGCGTTGCGCAGCGACCGGTCCGTCAGCCCGGACCACGACTGCGGTGCGGCGACGCCCTTGCGCACGGCGAGCACGACGTAGAGCAGGTCGATGCCCGTGTAGTTCGGTGTGCGGTACGCCGCCGGGATGTCGGCTGCGTTCGCGGGCGTCCAGGCCCGTAGCAGGCGTTGCTTGTCATAGCCGTGCATCGTGAGCGGGTCGCAGGCCCAGATGACGTCCGCGCGGATGCCTCCTGATCGCAGGTCGGCGGCGACCCGAGCGTTGAGCTGACCCGTCGGTGCGCGGAACACCTGAACGCTCGTGCCGGGGTGGGCGGCCTGGAAGCCCTTGACGACGGCCTGCTCGACGTTCGCGCTCGCACACGTGTACAGGACGATCGACTTGGCGCCACCGGAGGCCTTCGTCCCCGAGCCGCTGCTGCAGGCCGTGGCGCACACGCTCACGATGACCGGGACCAGCAGTGCGGCGATCGCGCTTCGCACGGGATTCATGCGCACTTCTCTCCGAGCGGCCGGCCGGCCGGTTTCGCTAGCGACTGGTCGTGCCGTCCACTCTGCTGGTTCTGCTCGTTCTCGCAGGCGGTACGCCTGCGCCGAGGATCAGCGACGCCGGCGAGCCGTCGCCGTCCGGGGGCGCCGGGCGCGCGTGCGCTCGTCGCTCGAGCGGACGGGTTTCGGGCGGCGGGTCCGGCTCCCATCTGCCGGGATCGTCGGTGAGACCGACGAGGTAGGTCACCGTGCAGTCGAGCGCTCCGGCGAGCGCGGGGAGTTTGGCGACGTCCAGGCCGGCACCGTGCTCGAGGCTGGACAGCGCTCGGTTCGTGGTGCGGATTCCCGCCCGCCCGAGCCGCGTCACGAGTTGCTTCTGGGTCAGCCCGAGGTCGCATCGCCGCTGGCGCAGCCGCTGAGTTATCAGCAGCTGGCGCCGCGGCCAGGCCTGGTCGTAACCGACGCTCACGGTGACGCCCCCCGATGTCCCGCCGTCGGTTTCACTGTTGACTCGTGCCCGGATTCCGTCAATGCCGGAACCCCGGATCCGTCGTCGGCATGACGGCGTGGCATCGCTGCCAGCGGGTACGGACTCTCAGTGACTGGTCACGGCTCGGCGTCCGCAGCCGGCGGCTGCGAACGATCGGGCGCCGCCATGTCCGCCAGCGCGATGATCTCGTAGCGCGAGAAGTTGAACACCGGCGCGCGGGCGAGCAGTCGCTCGAAGTGCTCGTGCGAGTCGACCTGGTAGATCCACGCACCGCCGTGCGCCCCGACGACGTGATAGCGGGCGAGCACCGTGCCTTCCGCCTCGAGGGCCGCGCCGTAGTCCGCCATCCGGCCGATGGCCTGTGCCATCTCCTGCGACAGCAGGCTCAACTCGAGCCGCCAGAGCACCAGGAACTTCATCGGGGCCTCCGGCGGGCAGCCTACGTCCGCTCAGCGGGCAGCGCAGCCTGTTCCCGCTTCAGCTCCAGCGCGATGTCGATCAGCTGGTCCTCCTGGCCGCCGACGAGCTTGCGTTCGCCGGCGCGCACCAGGATCTGCGCGCCCGGGACGCCGTAGCGCTCGGCCTGCCGGTAGGCGTGCTTGAGGAAGCTCGAGTACACGCCGGCGTAGCCCATCATCAGGGCCATCCGGTCGAGCCGGCACTCGTCCGGCATGGCCGGCAGCACGACGTCCTCGGCCGCGTCGACGATCGAGAAGAAGTCGATGCCGGTGCGCCAGCCGAGCTTGTCGCAGACGCCGACGAACGCCTCGACCGGGGTGTTGCCCGCGCCGGCTCCGAACCGCCGCGTCGATCCGTCGATCTGCACCGCCCCGGCGCGCGCCGCGAACACCGAGTTCGCCACGGCGAGGTCGAGGTTCTCGTGGCCATGGAAGCCGATCTGCGCGTCGTCGCCGAGCTCGGCCGCGAGCGCCGACACCCGGTCGGCGACCTGGTCGAGAACCAGTGCGCC
>JAVHVN010000037.1:0-8798 GCA_032160545.1 Pseudonocardiales bacterium
GCTGACCGGGTCACGCGGCGCAGCCGGCAGCGCAGCGCGGTCAGCATGAGACGACCGAGTCGCTGCGGGCGAGGTACTTGTTCTGCTGCTTCTGGTACACGACCACGTTGACCACGAAGGTGGCTCCGGGGCTGCAGACGGTGGCGCCGTTGCTGAAGAGGATCGTGCGCTGCACCGTGAAGTCCTCATTCTGCTTCACGGTGGCGAGGAAGGACGACGTCCCGTTCGAGACGGTGTTCCGGTCGGCGGCCTGCGTCGACGCGACGATCGACTGGGCGACGTTGGCCGCGTCGATGCGCTGCTGGCTGCCGTGTGCCGCGTTGAGCGAGTTCACGATCGCGACCGTGGCGGTCGCGCAGAGGATGGTGAAGACGGTGAACGCGACGATGACTTCGAGGAGGCTGAAGCCGGCGTCCCCGTCCTGCCGGTCGAGGCGGCGCCGGAGCGCGGTCGTCAGGCGCATCGGCACGGCACACCTCCGGCGGGGGAACGGAGCGGGGGAAAGCTGGTGGGGCGAGCGAAATGCGTTGGGCGGGGGCCGCAGCCCCCGCCCAACGATCGGATCCTTACGGGCCGACAGTGCCGCCGGCCGCGCTGCTGTACGGGTACGCAGTGCCAGCGGTGGCGTGCGACTTGCCGCCGGTGTTCCACACCGCCAGCGTGTAGCTGGCCGCGGTCGTAGCTGGGGCGACAATGGCCGGGGTGTACGTCATGTGCGTCTGGGCCGACAAGTTGATCGTCTCGGTGTCGGTACCGCAGGTGAGGGTCACGGTGCCGGTGTAGTCCGTCGCGGTGCCAACAAACGCAGGGCCGGCCGGGTAGGCGTTGCCGTTCTCGCTGTAGCACTGCTGCAGCGCCGGGATCGCGTTGCGCAGGTCCGACTGCGCCGAGCGATCGTGCGCGCCCTTCTGGTAGTTCAGGTACAGCGGGATCGCGATGGCGACCAGGATGCCGATGATCACGACGACCACCAGCAGCTCGATGAGGGTGAAGCCGCGGTCACCCTCGGCCCGCTCCTCGCGGATCTTGCGGAGCTTGTCGTACATGGAGAGCCTCCAAAGACTCGTGTGGGGGTGGTGGGGTGCCGGGCCGGGGCCCGACCGGCTCCCGGCTCGCGAGCCGGTCTCCGTCTTCCGGTCGAGTGGGGTCGTCCGGAAATCTCTGGTGCGGCGCTGCCGCGATGTGAAGTTTTCGTGTGGTATTCGGTTCCGCTCTTGGTGTCGGCTGCCATACCCCGCTCTTGAGCGGTTTTCCGAGCGAATTGACGGCGATTCAGATCAATGCCGGCGGAATCGCCTTGGCAGTCGAGGTCGGGTTCGATCCCGAGCTGCAACTGGTGTAGCCGAGGCGCAGATCGAGCACGTTGCCGTAGTTGCCGTTCACGATGCCCGTGGGGATGGCGACCGTCGCGCCGACGACGCCGAGCAGGTTGAAGCCGATCGATCCCGAGAGGTCGACCGCTATTCCCATCCCCCAGGCCTTCGCGGTGGACGAGGTCACGGCGTCGTTCGGCCCCGCGATGATGCTCAGCGTCACCGTCGAGGTGGTCGCGTAGCCGAGCAGGGCGGTCACCGCGCTCGCCGGCAGCCCCAGAGCGCTGACCAGCGACGCGGCGGTGAGCGACAACGAGACCTTGATCGCGGTCGGGCCGAACGGCTGAACGGTGAGGTTGCCGATCGTGATCGCCGGCAGTACCGACACCGAGGCGTACGCCACGCCGTTCACCTTCAGGTTCGCGATGTCGCCGCCGTTGGCCAGGTCGAGTGTCACCAGGCCGCCGAGCATCTTGATGGTGCTGCCCGACTCCATCGCGCTCGGCGCGCTGTTGTCGTTCGGGCAGTTCGCCTTCGAGCTGAACAGCCCGGCAGACACGACCGGGTTGGTGAGGCCGCTCAGCGTGGGCAGCACGGTGGCGTTGACGTTCGCGATCGTGGCCCGTCCGAAGATCGGGTTCGTCGCGTCGGCCGTCGCGGCGACTTGTTGGGTGTAACCGTTGATGGCCCCTACGGACAGGCTGGCGAGGGGGCCGAGGTTCGGCGACAGGCCGGCCGTCGCGTTGTAGCACGGGATTCCGTACGACGTCCCGCACGGGCTGGGCAGCGTGTCGTTCGGGAACGTCGCAGGCGCGGGCGTGCTCTGCTGCGTCGGAGTCCCGGCCTGGTTGGGGCCGCTGGCCCCGAGAACGCTGTTCACCAGCGTGTTGACCGTCAGGGACTGCAGCGCACCGATGAGCGGATTGAGATCCTGGTTGACGATCGGGTTGATCAGGCCGTCCAGCAACCCGCCCAGGGCCCCGGTCAAGGTGAGGTTGGCCCGCAACGTCGAGGTGCCGGTGTAGGCCGGCAGCGACACCGCGGTGGCTCCGGGCGTGATCGGCGTGGCGGCCTGCGCGGGCACGCAGGCGAGCGCGAGCGTGCCCAGCGCGGCGGCAACCGCGATCAGCAATCGGCCCGCGCGCGACATCAGTTCGCGCCGATGTTCTGGTAGATGGTGAACATCGGCATGTACAGGCAGATGACCATCGTGCCGATCAAGGCCCCCATGACGACGACCATCAGCGGCTCGATCGCCGCGGTCAGCGACTCGGTCGCCACCTCGACCTCGTGGTCGTAGAAGTCCGAGATCTTGTCGAGCATCGCGCTGATCTGCCCGGTCTCCTCACCCACCTGCATCATCTGGGTGACCATCGCGGGGAAGATCGGGTGCCTCACCAGCGGCGCCGACATCGGCTGGCCGTCGCGCACCGAGGTCTGGACGTCCTTCATCGCCTCGCCGATGACCGCGTTGCCCGTGGTCCCGCCGACGACGTCGAGTGCCTGCATCACCGGGACGCCTACGGACAGCAGCGTGCCGAAGTTGCGCGAGAAGCGGCTGATCGCGATCTTCGTGAGCAGCTTTCCGAAGACCGGCAGGCGAAGCTTGAACTGGTCGAACTTGAGCCGCCAGGCGTAGTCGTTGCGCAGCTTTCGCTGGAAGGAGCTCGTCGAGACGACGACGGCGGCGATGGTCACCGGCGCGATCCAGATCATCTGATGGCTCAGCGTGACGATGATCTGGGTGGGCAGCGGCAGCTTGCCACCGAGGTTCTTGAACATCTTCTCGAAGATCGGGACGATGAAGACCAAGACGCCGGTGATCATCACGAGGCTGAAGCAGATGACGATCGCCGGGTAGGTCAGGGCCGCCTTGATCTTCCCGCGCAGGTTCGCATCCTTCTCGAAGTTCACGGCGACCCGGTCGAGGGCCTGGTCGAGGAAGCCGCCGGTCTCGCCGGCGCGGATCATGGCGATCATGATCGTCGGGAAGATCCGGTCGTGCTTTCCCATGGCGGCCGACAGCGACATGCCGCCTTCTACGTCATGACGGATCTCGCGGATCGCCTTCTGCAGCGCCGGCTTCTCGGTCTGCTCCTCGATCACCGAGAGCGAGCGCAGCAAGGTCAGACCCGACGACGTCATCGTCGCGAACTGCCGCGCGAAGATCGACAGGTCCTTGAGGGTGACGCGGTTCTTGAAGCCGGGCAGGGTCAGCTCCTTGTTCAGCCCCTTGCCCTTCTGGACGATCGAGAGCGGCACGACGCCCTGCGAACGCAGGGCCGCGGCGGCCGCCACCTCGCTCGAGGCCTCCAGGTTGCCCTTGCGCCGCTTGCCCGAGCCGTCGAGAACCTCGTACTCGAACGAATGCGTGAGCGTTGCCGTCATGGTGATCTACCGCCGTCCTGCGAGCCGGGCGAAGTCCTCGGGGTGGTGGCAGATCTCCAACGCCTGCGCGTAGGTGATGATCGACTGGTTCACCCGCTGGGCGAGGTGGGCGTCGAAGGTCAGCATCCCGTCGCCGCCCGAGGACTGCATGAACGACGGGATCTGGTGGTTCTTGCCCTCACGGATGAGGTTGCGGATCGCGGACGTCGCGAACATGACCTCGCAGACCACGGTGCGCCCCTCGCCGTCGGCCCGCCGGCACAGCGCCTGCGTCACGACGCCCTGAAGAGCCGTCGACAGCTGGGCGCGGACCTCCTGCTGCTGGTGCGACGGAAAGACGTCGATGATGCGGTCGATGGTCTGCGCTGCGCTCTGGGTGTGCAGCGTGGCCAGCACGAGGTGGCCGGTCTCGGCGGCGGTGATCGCGGTCGACACCGTCTCGAGGTCACGAAGCTCACCGACCAGGATGATGTCGGGGTCCTGCCGCAGCACGCGCTTCAGCGCCGTCGCGAAGCCCTCCGTGTCGACACCGACCTCACGCTGGTTGACCAGGCAGCGCTTGTGCGGGTGCAGGAATTCGATCGGGTCCTCGATCGTCACGATGTGATCGCGCCGCGTTCGGTTGGCGAGATCGAGCAGGCTGGCGAGGGTCGTCGTCTTGCCCGAGCCGGTCGGACCGGTCACCAGGACCAGCCCGCGCGGAAGGTGCGCGAACCGGCTGATCTGCTCCGGGATGCCGAGCTCGTCCAGCGGCTTGATCTCGTGCGGGATCGCGCGCATCACCGAGGCGTACGCGTTGCGCTGCTGGAACAGGTTGACGCGGAATCGGCTGATACCGGGCAGGTCGTAGGCCAGGTCGAGTTCCTGCTCGCGCTCGAAGCGCTCCCACTGCTCCTGCGTGGTGACGAGGCGCAGCAGGGCGGTCGTGTCGGCCGGGCGAAGCTCGGGGTAGCCGGGAAGGGGACGCAGGTCGCCGTGCACCCGGACCGAAGGCGGTGCGCCGACGGTCAGGTGCAGGTCCGAGCCGCGGGAGCGGACCATGGTGATCAGCAACTCGTCCAGGGCGTGATAGGCCCGCCCGTCGACGTCCGCGGGCGCGCCGTGCCGGCTGGTCTCCTGGTCGGCGACGGCGGAAAGCACGGGAGCGTTCACGGTCTGCCCTTTCGACAGCACTGCTCGGCCCCCGCCGGACTGCTGCAATCGGGGCGGAAGTCAAGTACCACCCCGTAGTGTCGCGAGACCTTACGTCGATCTCACACCGAGCACAATCGGCCCGAGACCCCGGCACTTGAGCCGGATGACCCGGCTCGTCTCGGAGAATCGGTCGTTCCCGCGGCGCGGAGTGCCGGTCGGACGGATCAGACGGCGACGCGGAGCACCTCGGCGAGCGAGGTCTCACCCAGCAGCGCCTTGCGCAGCCCGTCCGCTCGCAGGATGTCCATGCCCTCGGCCAGTGCCACTCGTTGCAATTCGTGCGCCGAGGCGTGCTCGACCGCCAGCCGCTCGATCTCCTCCGACACCGGCATGACCTCGTGCAGCGCGATGCGACCGCGGTAGCCGGTACCCGCGCACGACCGGCAACCCACCGGGCGCCAGAGTCGCTCGGGCGTTCCGACCTCGTCGTAGGGCCAGCGGGCGGAGGTCAGCTCGGCGTCGCTCGGCAGGTACTCCTCCCGGCACCACTGGCACAGCCGGCGCGCCAGCCGCTGGGCCATCACGCAGTCGAGCGAGCTGCCGACGAGGAACGGTTCGATGCCCATCTCGACCAGGCGGGTGACCGCAGACGGCGCGTCGTTCGTGTGCAACGTCGAGAGCACGAGGTGGCCGGTCAGCGCGGCCTCGATGGCGAGCTGGGCCGTGACGCGGTCCCGGATCTCGCCGATCAGGACGACGTCGGGGTCTGAGCGCAGGATCGCCGGCAACACGGCGGCAAAGGTCAGGCCGGCCTTGTGGTTGACCTGCACCTGGTTGACGCCGGGCAGGCGGTACTCGACGGGATCCTCGACAGTGATGATGTTGACCTCGGGCTTGCTGATCTCGGTCAGCGTCGCGTACAGCGTCGTCGACTTGCCCGAGCCCGTCGGCCCGGTGACGAGCAGCATGCCGTGCGGCTTGCCGAACGAGTTGGCGAAGCGCTCGTAGTTCTTGTCGCTGAAGCCCAGCCGCCGGAGATCGAGATCGATGCCGCCGGTGTCGAGCACTCTCAGGACGACCTTCTCCCCCCACACCGTCGGCAACGTCGCCGAGCGCAGGTCGACGCTTCGGGTGCCCAGCTCGATCGTCATTCGGCCGTTCTGGGGTACGCGGCGCTCGGTGATGTCCAGCGACGACATGATCTTCAGCCGGCTGATCAGAGCGGACTGAACCGCTTTCGGAACGGTGTCGGTCTCGTGCAGCACGCCGTCGATGCGGTAGCGCACCCGCATCTCGTGCTCGTACGGCTCGAAGTGCAGATCGGACGCCCGGTTCTCGATCGCCTGCTCGATCAGATTGTTGACATAACGGACGATCGGGGTGTCGTCCGCCAGCGAGGACAGGGAGGACAGCGACGGTGCGTTCTCCGCGGTCATGCTCGCGGCGACGTCGTCGAGGTCGTTCTCCGAACGCTGGAAGCGGTCGACGGCCTTGTTCAACTCGTCTCGCGCGACGACGACGACCCGGACGTACAGGCCGGTTGCGGCCCTGATGTCGTCGATCGCGAGCACATCGCCGGGGTCGGACACGGCCAGCACGATCTCGATGTCGTCCATCGCGATGCCGAGCACGCGGTGCCGGCGCGACATCGCGACCGGAATCCTCGCTGCCGCTGCCAGATCGACCGGATACGTCGTCAGGTCGACGGTCTGCAGGCCGTACGCCTCGGCGAGGGCCTCGGCGAACTCGATCTCGGTGACGATGCCCTCGTCGATGACGATGTCACGCAGCGGGCGGCCGCTCACCTCGGCCTTCTCCGCGGCCTCCTCGAGCACGCTGCGGCTCACACCCCGCTGGCGCAAGGCATCCAGCACCAGGTCAGACGGCTGGTACATGGACACCTCCCTGCGAGGTGAGAAGCGGAGCGAGTCGTGAGACCGACAGCCTCGGCGAGCGTAACCCAGCGTTCACCTGGGCCGGCGTCATTCGGTCAGCGGCGCACCGGCTCCGCCGCACACCCGTCAGCGCGGTCGCACGTGCCGGACGTCCCCGGCTGCGACGGCCCGCCGCACGCCGTCGGACTCGAGCACCAGCCGTCCGGTCCCGTCGACGTCGACCGCGTCTGCGCGCACCGTCTCGTCGCCGATGGTGACCGCGACGCGCTGCCCCACCGTCGCGCACCGCTGCCGGTACGCCGCCGCTACACCACTCGCCTCGGCGTCGCCGCCGGCATCGGCCCACTGCGCGACCCGCGCATCGAGCCGGCCGAGAATTGCCACAAGCAGCCCGAACCGGTCGGTATCGGGTGCCCCGGCGAGAGCCAGCGAGGTGGCGTCGGGCACCGGCAGTTCGGCAGCCTCGGTGGACACGTTCAGGCCCATGCCGAGGACCACGCGCTGGGCGCCGGTCTGCGCGAGGATGCCCGCCGCCTTGCGCCCGTCGATCGTCAGGTCGTTCGGCCACTTCAACCGCGCGGGCAGGCCCGTGACGACCTCCACCGCCTCGCACAGGGCGACCCCGGCCAGCAGCGGCAGCCAACTCCAGGACGCAACCGGGACGGGCGGCCGCAGGAGGACCGAGAAGGTCAGCCCGGCACCTCGTGGTGACGTCCACGCGCGGTCCAGCCGGCCGCGGCCCGCCGTCTGCAGTTCGGCGACCAGCACCGACCGGTCGGGGGCGCTGTCGTCGCCCAGCAGATCGGCGTTCGTCGAGGGCGTCTCGGCGACGACCGACACCCGGCTCCACCGCGGCCGCAGCGTCGTGCGCAGGACGCTCTCGTCGAGCGGTTCGCGGCCGGCCACGGCCCCAGGCTAGTAGCCGCGAGATCGGTCACTCCGCGGCGGAGGCCCGCGAAACCGGGCACTATCGTGCCAGTCATGACCGCTGAACCGCTGGGCTCCGAGCAGCAGGGCCTCGATCCGCACACCACCGCAGGCAAGATCGCCGACCTGCGGCGTCGCTACGACGATGCGGTGCACGCCGGGTCCGAGCGGGCGGTCGAGAGGCAGCACGCCAAGGGCAAGAAGACCGCGCGCGAGCGCATCGACGCGCTTCTGGACGAGGGGTCGTTCATCGAGCTGGACGAGCTGGCGCGGCACCGCTCGACGAACTTCGGCATGGACGAGAACCGCCCGTTCGGGGACGGGGTCGTCACCGGTTACGGCACCGTCGACGGCCGCCCGGTCTGCGTCTTCAGCCAGGACGTCACGGTGTTCGGCGGTGCGCTCGGTGAGGTGTACGGCGAGAAGATCGTCAAGGTTCTCGACTTCGCGATGAAGACCGGCTGCCCGGTGATCGGCATCAACGAGGGCGGCGGCGCGCGCATCCAGGAAGGCGTCGTCTCGCTCGGCCTGTATGGCGAGATCTTCTACCGCACCGTGCACGCGTCCGGTGTCATCCCGCAGATCTCGCTCATCATGGGCGCGGCCGCGGGCGGGCACGTCTACTCCCCCGCGCTGACCGACTTCGTGGTGATGGTCGACAAGACCTCGCAGATGTTCATCACCGGACCCGACGTCGTCAAGACCGTCACCGGCGAGGAGGTCACGCTCGAGGAGCTCGGGGGGGCCCGCACGCACAACACCACGAGCGGCAACGCGCACTACCTCGGCAGCGACGAGGACGATGCGATCAACTACGTCAAGGCGCTGCTGTCCTATCTGCCCAGCAACAACCTCGACCCGCTCCCGGTGTACGACACCGAGGTGTCCGCGGACGTCGAGGCGGACGACGCGTTCCTCGACACGTTCATCCCTGACTCGGCCAACCAGCCCTACGACATGCACGAGATCGTCGAGCACCTGCTCGACGACGGTGACTTCCTCGAGGTGCACGCGCTGTTCGCGCAGAACATCGTGGTGGGCTTCGGCCGGGTCGAGGGCCATCCGGTCGGCGTCGTCGCGAACCAGCCGATGCACTTCGCCGGATGCCTCGACATCGACGCGTCCGAGAAGGCCGCGCGGT
>JAVHVN010000210.1:0-7456 GCA_032160545.1 Pseudonocardiales bacterium
GCGACTCGATCCGCGACGTGATCGCGTTCCCGAAGACCGGCGGCGGCTACGACCCACTGACCGGGGCACCGGCCCCGATCACGCCGGAGCAGCGCAAGGAAGCCGGCATCGACGCGCAGCCCGAACAGGAGTAGCGCTCAGCCGAGTTGGGTGTCCGTCCTTTCGGTACATCCCGGCCTCGGCCACTCAGGCCTCGGTGGCTGGCCGATCTTCGGCCAGGGTGACACAGCGCGGTCGCTTGATCGGATACGTTCTCGGATGGCGTCGGCGGACGGTCGCGTTCAGGAGCGAAATCGGGGTGCGAGTGCGCACGACCGTTGTGCCAGACGAGTCGTCCTGGGAAGTATCGGCGGTTGCAGCGCCGAGCACCCCCGAGCGGGGCCCCCGACGTGACAGCGCACCCGGGTCCGTGCGTGCCGCGCCGTCCGAGGCCTATATCGACGGGCTCCGCGCCGTGGCGATTCTGGGAGTCATGGGCCTGCACGCCTGGGGAATCGCGGGCAACCCCCGAGTGACACTGCTCGGCACCGATCTGACGATGATGCTGGCACGAGGGGGGTGGGGGGTCGACCTGTTCTTCGTCTTGAGCGGGTTCCTCCTGGCGCGGCCGTGGTTCGTCGCCGAGGCTCGCGGGGCCGCGCGCCCGGCCTTCGGCCCATATTTCAAGAGACGGTTACGGCGCATCGTGCCGGCGTACTACCTCAGCCTCGTCGTGCTGCTCGCGTTGTTCCTGCCGAGTCACAATCTCGATCCTGCGACGGTCGAGGGCCCGCTCGGTGTGCTCAACATCGGCGCCCACCTGACGTTCGTGCATCATCTGATTCCCGCGACGTCCTCGGAGTTCCGGGGTCTCAACGGCGTCTACTGGACGCTCACCATCGAGATGACGTTCTACCTCGTTCTACCGCTGGTCGTTCCGCTCTTCTTCGGCGCCAGGCGGGTGCTCCTGACGCTCATCGGGGCGTTCATCGGCACGTCGCTGTGGATCTACCTGGCCATGCGCTCCATGGGCGGCGTGGTGGACGCCATGAGTCGAAGCGTCGACGGACACACCGGGAAGGTTCTGGGCGTGGCGCCCGACCAGAGCTCCATGCGGGTGCTGCTGCTCGTGCAGTTTCCTTCCTGGCTGTTCACCTTCGCGATTGGCATCACGCTGGCGCGGCTGGTGGTGCGCCATCGGGCCGGCGTTCTGGGGCACTGGCTGGTGCCGGCGCCGCTGGCGTCGTTGGGTGCACCGATCGCGGTCATCGCCATGGTGCTGTTGGCCCGCGGCTACCAGCAGGGTCCGGCGATCGGCCATGGGGCCGCCGTGATGCCTTACGTCCGGGATCGCGTGCTGACCGCGGCACTCCTCGGACTCGCGGTGTACGGCTTCACCTTCGGCAGCCGGTGGATCCGCCGACCGCTCGAGTGGCTGCCGTTGCGCTTTCTCGGCCAGATCAGCTACGGCGCCTACCTGTACCACCTGATGATCATGATTTCGGTCGCGAGGTTCACCCACATGCTCGATCTGGGCCCGACGCGTGTCTTCTGGGCGGCATGGGCGATCACGCTCGCGCTCACGTTCCCAGTCGCAAGCGTGTCCTGGTACTTGATCGAGCGGCCGCTGCTACGCAACCGCCAGCCCGGTCCAACCCGCCGCGGCGACCGGCGGCTGCGCGTGCGACGCCGCCGCGCGGTGGTGACCGGCACGGTGCTGCTCTCTGCCGTGGCGCTCACACTGGGAATCGCCGACCCGGCCGGATCGGCGAGTTCCGTGGACGGTGCGCTGGGCGCGTTGCGCGGTGTATCGAGCGTCGCCGAGTTCACCGGGCCGGCCACGCCCGCCAGCGCCGCGCTCGCCGGCAGCATCTACCCCGGTGAGCGGGAGCTGCTCGAGCGCTGTGGCGCGAAGTCGGGTGCGAGCCAGGGTCTCAGCACAGCCACCTGGGGGGGCGCCGGGTCGGTGTTCGCCTGTACCGACCCGATTGCGGCGAAGGCCTACGAGGCAGCGATGCCGCAATGGGAACCGTCCGTCGGTTACCGCCCGACGACGGTAAGCGGTGTTCCGGCCGGCCGTGTGTGGTTCCGGCAGGCCCCCGACGGAACTCCCGAGTACCCCTTCCACTTCCACATCCGGTACGCCAGTGGTGCCCAGGTCATCGGCGTCGTGATCTCGGCCCGTTCGGACTCCGTGGGACGCTCGGCCGTGCGCAAGATCTTCTCCGCCGTGCACGCGCGCTACCCCGCCGGCTGACCGCCCCGGTCAGCCGGTCGCGGGAATGGGCTTGGCCACGACATAGAGGTCCTGGTGCTCCCACCAGTAGCCCCCGCGGTACTCGGCCAGCGGCGCACCGACATGCCGGTACAGCTCGCGCACCACGAAGTCGGGCGTGCTCAGTGAGGAGCCGTACTCGCCACCATCGAGATCGGACTGCTCGCTGCTGGGCATGAACCAGAACCCGTCCGCATTGACGGGCGGGTCGCCGAGGGCGGCGCGGCTGGACAGGCCGTGCGTCGTGAAGGCAAGCACGCCGCCCGGACGGACGGCTCGGTACAACGCCGCCAGCCACGGGCCGAAGGTGGCGGCCGGCATGTGCGAGAAGAAGGACAGGGCGAACACCACGTCGAACGTCTCGTGAGGGTCGAAATCCTCGGGCCGGTGCTCGGACAGCATGGTCTTGCCGCCGAGCTGGTCCCGGACGAAGTCGACGGCGGCCGGGTGGATGTCGCAACTCAGGACGTCGACGCCGGGCAACGCGCGTGGCAGGTGCCGCGTCACCATTCCGTAGCCGGACGCGAACTCGAGAAGCCGTGCCCCGCCGGTGCGCCCCGGGCCGACATGCCGCTCGATCAGTTCGGCGAGTTTGCGAGCGCTCTCGGCACCGTCCGAGAAGTAATAGTTGGCCGCGTCGACCGGGTCCGGAAATGCCGGGTGTCCCAGGATGAACGGCCACAAGAGGTCGTCGGGATGGATTCTGGGGCTCACGCCCAGGGGCGTCGCCGCCCTGGCCCACAGGACTTCAAGATGGTTCGCCTCGGTCATGACGCCGACTCTATTGAGGTCCCGGCGGGGCGCGGACGACGCTGCGGCGTCTCGACGCGTTCGACCCGAAGCTGCGGCCACAGTTGCATACCGACCTCGCGGATCAGGACCGTTCGAGCGTCGGCCCGCGCCGAGCGTAGCCAGAAGTCGTGATCGACCAGGTCATCGAGCGCGGGGTCCTCGGTGAAGCCGCCCAGCCGCTCGAGCCAGTCTCGATGCACGACGTAGCCGCGGGTCAGGTAGTCGAACTGGCACAGCCGACGCGGCTCGGGCACCAGCACGTTGACCAGGCCGGTGCCGAGCCGGGCCATCGTCCAGACGACGTCGGCCCGGTTGCCGTCGGCATCGGGCTCGAACCGCTCTCGGATGCGCTGGAGGGTCGTGGGGAACACGGTGTCGCCCGGGTCGATCACGAGCACCAGTTCTGCCGTGCTCGCGGCGAGCAACGCATTTCGGCGTAGCCCGCGGCCGGGCGTGTCGCGGACTTCGCGGCCTTCGCCAAGGTCGGCGTGTACCGATACACCGTCGCGGTGCAGGGATTCGAGCGTCGCTCCGAGCGGCCCGTCACCGGGCCGGCCGGCACAGACGACGTCGAGCCACACCGATGGATCGACGGCGGGTCGCCGTGCCGCCGCCGCGGCGGGAAGCGTCGCGGCGAGCGAGCCGGCCGGGCCGCGTCGGCCTGGCGTCGGTGCGCAGTCGCGGACAGTCGGGATCCACACCGCCATCGGTTGGTCGTCGGGCTCACGTTGCCGGCCTGCTGGAGCGAGCGGGATGCGTACGGCTGGTCCGGCCGGTAGGGATTTGGCGATGTCGACGAGCCGGCGCGCCGAGCCGGCCGGGTCGAGTCCGTGCATCGCGACCTCCAGTGCGGTCGCTGCGATCGCCTCGCACCGCTCGGGCTCGCGAAGCAGCGCGTCCGCCAGCGCCCCCATCCGCGCTGCGGTGCCGACGACGATGCTCTCTCCCGCGACGAGCGGCTCGAAGTCGGGGGACGCCTCGGTGAGCACGACCGCGCCGTTGCAGATGGCCTCCAGGCAACGGACCCATTCGAAGGCGACCGACTCGTCGCGGTGCAGGTTCAGCAGTATGCGGCTGCGTGCGAGCACATCCCACTTCTGCTCGGCCAAGAGGAAGTCTGGACGGGCCTGTGTCATCGGCTCATGCGGGGGGACGAAAAGCTCGCAGCGATGGCGGGCCAGAGCCGGGCCGATCGAGGCGAGCAGCGCGAGCCGGCGGGGATCGGCGGTGCCGAGGTAGACGACATCGATGTCGCGCCGGTCGTCCGGACGGCGGCGGTCCCAACGAGGGCTGTAACCGAGTTCGAACCGTTCGCACGCAACGCCGCGATGGCGTACTTCGGTCACCGACTCGGCATTGATCTCGACGCGGGCCCCGAACCGGTAGGCGGTGGCCAGCGAGGCCTCGAACGTGGCCGTACCGGGATGCTCGACGCCGAGGGCGATCATCCGAGCCAGTACTGCCTCCGGTGGACGGCCGGCCACGGCGACGTACTCGTGAGGGACGACCACGAAGCCGGTCACGCCGTCGTCGATATCAGTGACCGTGCCCCCGTGGCGCAGGACGGGGAAGCCGGCGTCCTGGACCGAGTCCGCAACGACATCGAGGAGTTCGCCCATGAACGCGCTGCACCCGGGCGGCGACACGAACGCGATGCGTTCGATCACGGCCGCGCCCGCCGCCGGAGTTCGGCGTCCTTGAGCCAGCGCATCGGAGCGGTCACCCGCCAGCTGGAGCTGTGCCGGAGCTCGGTCAGCTCGTGGGCCAGCCCCGCGGCTGCCGCGGCAAGGTGGTCCGTCTCGGACTGCTGCTGAGCCGCGTCGTGGACGCGGTCCTGCTCGCTGCGCAGGAGCGCGAACAGAGTTTCGTCTCGTTCGCGGCACGCGGCTTCCAAAGCGTGCTGCGCGGCGTCGCTCGCAGCGTCGCTCGCGCCGTTCCGGGCCTGGGCCTCGGCGAGCCGCTCGGCGAGGACGGCCAACTGCCGCGCAGCGTCGTCACGCTCGGCCATGACCTGTTCGAGCGCTCGTCCAGCCTGGACAAGGCGCTCCTCCAAGGTTCGCCGCTCGTCCGCTAGCGCGGTGGCGGTGCTCTGCGCGGTGGCGATCTCGGCTTGCAGGCGGCGCTGCTCGGCGGCGACCGCATCGGCCTGGTCCTGGAATTCCTCGCGATCACGAATCAGCTGCGCGTGCACGGCTTGCAGATGCGTCAATTGCGTCGACACTGCCAACGCGAGTTCGGGTTCGAAGGACGGCAGCACGCCATCGGAAGCGACTGCAATCGCGTACTGGGCCGTGCTGCCATTGGCCTGCGTGTCGAGGCGCGTCACTCCGGCTCGGTATGCCGCGCGCTCCGGGTCGCCGACCACCGAAGCCACCAGCAACTCCTGCGCGAACCCAGCGACGGTGGAGAACGATTGCGCCAGCGACTGGCGCAGCTCGTCCGCACCGACCTCGTGCACGTGAAACGGATTCCCTTCGGGATACACGTCCGGGTTCGGTGACGACACGAAGAACAGCCCTCCGGGCCGGAGCAACCGACGAGCTTCGGCGAGCACCGCGCCGTGGTCATGGACGTGTTCGATAGCTTCCATGCACACGACCACATCGGCGCAACCGTCAGGTAGCGGAACTGCTGACATGTCACCGACGAGGTATTGCGGGCCCGCGTAGTGCTGTTCGGCGTACTCGATCGCCGGCGCGAAGAGGTCCACCCCGGTAACGGTGGCGGCTCCGGCGCTCAAGAGCAGCCGACTGCCCCAACCGACTCCGCAGCCGAGGTCCACTACATCGCAATCGGCGATGTGTCCCGCCACGAAGCGGTAGCGGGCCACGTGCTCGGCTTCGAGCGCCGAGCCTGCAGACAGTTCTGGCACCATCCGCTCGCCGCTGGTTCGCCAGTCCTCCGCGTCAGCCATGGTCGAGACGATCTCCTGCCCGAGTCGGTGTATCGCCGGCCGAACGCCGGGCGGTCATCAGCTGCCTGATCAGCGCGGCGTAGTCGCGGTGGTAGTCCTGCCCGCCGAGTTCGGTGACGAGTCCGGTCGCGCGGGCGCCCATCATGCGACGATCGTCATCCTCGAGCGACAGCAGCCGCACCAGAGCGGCGCACAGCGAGACGTGTGAGTTTGCCTCGCAGCGGAAACCGGTCACGCCGTCGACCACGAGCTCTGAGGTGCCGAAGCTCTCCGCTGCCACCACGGGCATGCCGAACGTCATCGCCTCGAGCAGCGACCTGGGGAGGGACTCGATGTCCGACGCGCTGACGATTGCGTCGGCGATGCCGTACCAGGGATAGATGTCCGGGGTGATCTCGACGATCGTGATGCGCTCGCGCGACGGTAGGCCAGACGTCGCGCCGGCAACCGACTCCGAGTAAGGAGATCGATGTGCTCCGACGAGCAGCAGTCGCGCCCGGGGGTACACCGCGGCGATCTCGTCGAAGGCGGCGAGCAGCCCGAGGATCGCCTTGCGCGGCTCGAAGACACCTACGCAGAGCAGGACGATGTCGTCCTCGGCGAATCCGGCCTCGCGGCGCAGCTGACTGCGGTCGATCGAGGCCTTGAAGGCGGCGATGTCGCCGGGGGCGACGCCGTAGGGAACCACAATCGCGCGAAGCTCCGGGATCTCTCGGGCGAACAGTTCGAGGGTCGCGCGCGCCTCGAACACGACTAGGTCAGCCACCTTCAACGCATGCCTCATCCGGCCTGCAACGAGGGGATCGAGCCCCCGCTCGCCCCAGTTCAGATACTGGAACACGGGCAGTTCGAAGGACTCATGGACGGCCCAGGCCGTCGGAATGCCTTCGGAGGTCGCCACGTCCACGGCGGGGAATGTCCCCAGCGTGTTCGCCAGTACGGCGTCGGCACCCCACGCCCGGATGAGGGTGCGCAGCTCGACTTGCGCACCCGCGTACTGGGAGGGATCCACGACGTAGTCCCGTGTGACGTGTACCGCGATGCCCGCGTCCTCGAGTTCCGCCCGCAACGGCCCGTCGTTGGGTGAGATGACCAGCACGTCGAAGGCCTCGTCGGCCATGAGCCGAAGAAGCAACTGCTGGAGGTAGAGCTGGCCGCCGCCGATGGTGAGCGAATGCGTGAGCACCACGAGGCGGCCGTCGCCGGACGACGGCGGCCGTGTCACCGGCCGCGGCAGATCCAGTGGCGCAGGGCCGGGCTGCGCCGTCCTCGGCTGGTACCGGATCCGGGTAGGCGGCGAGTACCACGCCGACCCCTGGGTTCCTAGTGCCCGGACGCGGACGGTGAGGGAGCGAGCCTCGTTCCCGACGGGCAGCGGGACCAACCACTCGAACCCGCACGGCTGGCCAGGTGGCTGGGGTACGTCGGGCCTCGGGAGCGCCCGGCGCAGGGGAAGTGCCGGCCCGTCGTCGATATAAGCCTCGACCCGGTCTGGT
>JAVHVN010000101.1:0-2564 GCA_032160545.1 Pseudonocardiales bacterium
ACGGCCGAAAGGCCGGTGCCTGGCACCATCGAGCGGCAGTCCACGCCCTATTGCAAGCGAGCGAGCGTCCGGCGCCGGACAACCGCCGAACACACACCCGACACACGTCGCGGTTCGATCGTGCCAGGCACCGCGTTCCGCGTTGCCAGGCACGGAAACGGTGTCAGCCGGGGAAGCCGTCCGGATCGTTCACGGCCCTATCCCACAGGTCGTCGTCGATGTTGCCGCCAGTGACGACGACGACCACGGTCTCCGGCAGCCGGTCGGCGATCGACCGCGCCCCGGCCAGCGCCGCGGCCGCCGAGCCCTCGGCCCGGATTCCGGCCGACGCAAGCGCGCCCACCGCCGTCGCGATCGCGCGCTCAGACACCTCGATCATCTCGGCCGCGGCGTGGCGCAGCTCGTCCACCGCGAGCGGGATCGCCACCCGCACCGCCAGCCCGTCGGCGAAGGTCGCACAGCGGTCAGACTCGACCACGTGGCCGGCAGCGAAGCTTCGCGCCATCACCGGCGCCTCGCTCGCCGCGACGCCGATTCGGCGCGTGGAGGGCGAGATCTCCGCCAACCGTGACCCGATGCCGATCAGCAGCGCGCCGTTTCCGACCGGCACCAGCACGGCGCCGGGCTCCGGGCAAGCCGCCACGATCTCATCCGCGATCGCCGCATAGCCCGCGAACTGGGCCGGTTCGGCGCCGTCCTCGAAGAAGGGCAGGCCGTTCGCCGCTGCGTACGCCGTCGCGGCCTCCTTGGCAGCGTCCAGATCGCCGCCGCCGACCACCAGCTCGGCGCCGAACCGCTCGAGCAGCGCCAGCTTGGACGCGCTCGCGCCGTCCGGAACGAACACCACCGCCGTCAACCCCTCACGCGCCGCCGCCCAGGCGGTGGCGGCTCCGTGGTTGCCGGTGGACGCGGTGACCACGGTGGTGGCACCGTTTCGCCGGTACCGGCCGAGCGTGGGCAGGGCGCCCCGCCACTTGAAGACACCCAGCTCGTGCTCGTCCTCCCGCTGCAGCAGCAGCCGGTGGCCGGGCAGCAGGTCGTGAGAGGCGAGCTCGAGGCGGGCGATTCCGATCAGCCCTCTCTCACAGCGCCGACCGCATCTCCTCGGCAAACGCGAGCACGTGCGCGCGGGCGATCGCCCGCGCGCGCCCGGCATCGCGACTGCGGATCGCTTCGAGCAGCTCGCGGTGCTCGCGCATGCGATCCTCGAGCGGCGGCAACCGGTTCCACGTCAGGTGCCAGATCCGAAGCGACATGTTGAGATAGCGGTCGAGGTCCTGGGCCAGGTAGGGGTTCCGGGCGCAGCGGTAGATGAAGCGATGCACCCGGGCGTCGAGCTCGATCAGCGAGCGCTGGCTGGGTTCGGCCGACCGCAGGGTCGCGATCAGCTCGGCGGCCTCGCGACGGTCGTCATCATCCGCCAGCTCCGCCGCGCGCTCGGCGGCGTGTGCCTCCAGCTGCACCCGCACGTCGGTGATGTCTGACAGGCTGGTGATGTTGATCGCCGCCGCGAAGGTGCCGCGACGCGGGTAGACGACCACCAGCCGTTCCAGCGCCAGCCGCCGCACCGCCTCGCGGACGGGGGTGCGGCCGACGCCCAGCTCACGCGTCAGCGCCTCCTCGTCGATCGGCGCTCCGGGCGCGATCTCGAGCGAGACCAGGCGGTCGCGAAGCGCCGCGTATGCGCGGTCGGAGAGCAGTTCGGGTGGAAGTTGCAGGGCGGACATGGTTCTGATATATGAGTTGTTTACCAGACCTGAGCACCCCTTTGCAACCTCGAGCGGAGACGACATGAGCGACCTGCCACCCACCGCCCGCGCCGTCGTGATCGGCGCCGGCATCGTCGGAAACAGCCTCTGCCATCACCTGGCCGAGCTGGGCTGGCGCGATCTCGTCCTGCTCGACAAGGGCCCGTTCCCCAACCCGGGCGGCTCCACCGGCCATGCCTCCAACTTCATCTTCCCGGTCGACCACTCCAAGGAGATGACCGCGCTGACGCTGGACAGCATGCGCCAGTACGACGAGCTGGGCGTTTTCACCGAGAGCGGCGGCATCGAGGTCGCCCGCACCGAGGAGCGGATGCAGGAGCTGCACCGGCGGATGTCGTCGGCGCACGCCTGGGGCGTCGATCGCGTCTCGATGGTGACGCCGGCCGAGATCAAGCAGATGGTGCCGTTCATCGACGAGACGATCCTGGTGGGCGGCTTCTCGTCGCCAGGCGTCGGCGTGGTCGACTCGCTGCGTACCGGCACGATCTTTCGCGAGGGAGCGGTCAAGGCGGGCGCACTGACCGTCTCGGCCAACACCGAGGTGCTCGGCATCGACGTCGAGCGTGGCCGCGTACGGCGGGTGCGCACCTCCCGCGGCGACATCGAGACCGAGATCGTGGTCGTGGCCTGCGGCGTGTGGAGCCCCTCGATCGCCCGCATGGCCGGGGCGTCGATCCCGCTCACCCCGGCGGTGCATCAGATGATCGACATCGGGCCGGTGCCGCGCTTCGCCAGCTCGACCCGCCACATCGAGTACCCGATCGTGCGCGACATGGACACCTTCATGTACGAGCG
>JAVHVN010000211.1:0-11846 GCA_032160545.1 Pseudonocardiales bacterium
TCGCTGGAGGTCACCCGTCGCCTCGGCGAGATGGTCGCCACCGGCTGGCCGGTGCTGGTGTCGCTCTCCAACAAGGATTTCGTGGGCGAGACGGTCGATCGACCGGTCGGGGAACGGTTGACCGGAACGCTGGCCACGACCTCGGTCTGTGCGTGGCTGGGCGCACGGGTGTTTCGCGCGCACAACGTCGTCGAGACGCGTGAGACGCTCGACATGGTTGCTTCGATTGTGGGCACCCGGCCCCCGGCGCGTACGGTCCGGGGCCTGGCCTGACCAGACTGAGCCGTCCCCCGACCGTCGGTCGATCCAGATTTCGGAGGGCAGGAAGCGCATCACCACGCCTCGCCATCGAGATCTGAGGGTGACCCGCGTTGCTCGAACTGCCGAGATGGGCATACCAGTTCCAAGGAATTGGAGGTACCCGTGACCCATACGCCCGACGAGGGGCCGGGCCAGCGGTTCCCTGGCCAGCGGTTCCCTGGCCAGCCGATGCCCGGCCAGCCGATGCCCGGCCAGCCGATGCCGGGCCAGGCAGCCCCGCCGCCGCTACCGCAGAACGGTTATCCAGGTGTCGAGGAAGGGCCTACCGCCCCTCCGCCGCACCGGCCCGGCATCGACGAGCGCGGTCGCGTGCAGCGCGGCAAGCTGAGCGCCGCCTGGACCGGCGCGGTGGTGGCGGCGTTGCTCCTCATCGCGTTGATCGTCTTCATCGCGCAGAACTCGGAACCGGTGACGATCCACTTCCTCGGCTTCAGCGGGCGGATCTCGCTCGCTCTGGCGCTGTTGATCGCCTCGGTGGGCAGCGTGCTGCTGGTCGCGATCCCCGGCTCGTTGCGCATCATTCAGTTGCGCCGGGCGCTGAAGAAGAGCAGTGCGGAACGGCCCTGAGCTGCACCCGGCTGTTCGCTCCAGCAGGGGGATGCTCCAGCAAGGGGATGGAGGAGCCATGACCGAGGTCGCGCAGCCGAAAGTCCTGTCGAAGAAGGGTTATCTCAAGGAGGAGGCGCGGCTGCAGGACGAGCTGGTCGCTCTACAGGAATGGATTCGAGCGACCGGAAGACGACTCATGGTGATCTTCGAGGGGCGTGACACCGCGGGTAAGGGCGGCACGATCAAGCGGATCACCGCTCGGTTGAACCCGCGTACCTGCCGGGTGGTCGCGCTACCGGCCCCCACCGAGCGCGAACGCGGCCAGTGGTACTTCCAGCGGTATCTCGATCACCTGCCGGCCGCCGGCGAGATCGTCATCTTCGACCGTTCCTGGTACAACCGCGCCGGCGTGGAACGAGTGATGGGGTTCTGTACCCCGGCGGAGTACGAGGAGTTCGCCAGGACAGTCCCGATGATCGAGCGGGCGCTGATCCGCGACGGCATCGTGCTCGTCAAATACTGGCTCAGCCTGTCCGACGGCGAACAACGACGACGGTTCCAGGCCCGCATCGACGACCCGGCGAAGCGGTGGAAGTTAAGTCCCATGGACCTCGAGGCACAGTCGCGCTGGGTCGACTACGCGGAGGCGAAGGACGCCATGTTCGAGTTCAGCGACATTCCGGAGAGCCCCTGGTGGGTGATCGATGCCGACGACAAGAAATCGTCGCGGCTGAACGTGATGGCGCACCTGCTCTCCGTGCTCCCCTATCAGGCGCCGACGCTGGCCGCCATCGAACTGCCCGCGCGACAGCAGCGCCCCTACCAACGCCCGCCCAAGGAGACCCAGCGGTTCGTCCCTGAGCGCTATCGCATCGAGGATGCGCCGCATCGCTGACGGCAGTGTCAGCCGAACGATCGCTATGGCGTTACGCCATCTCCGGGACCCGCAGATGTGCGACCGCCAGATCGAACTCAGCCACGTCGAGAACGGCCGCGTCGGCCTTGCCGGCGCTGGCAGTCCTGATCTGGTTCGACGCGTCCCGCGTGCCTTCCATCGCCGCTCTGGTCTCGAAGCACACGGAGGACACCGCGCGGCCGGCGTCGCGGTTGACCATGAAGCTCGCACTGCAGAAGCCCTCGAACTGCTCGATCTGGGGCAGCGCCTCGGTCTTGTAGACGGCGACCAGGGCATCGAGGCGATCCGCATCGGTCCGCAACCACGCCGTTCGCACGCATGCGCCGTCACGGGTGGGGTGATCGCGATGCATCACCGCGACTTCCCATTCCTCGACGTCAGGACTGCCGCCCAGGATCTGGGCCGCCCTGTTCCGAATCGGCCCGACCTGACGGCCACTCGCCTGCATCGCGTCCGAATCCGCCCACGAGCTGGTCGCGATGCACCGGCCGGAATCCCGGTCGACCATCAGCGACAGTCCGACGAAACCGTCGAGCTGTGCGAGTGCCGGCAGAACCTCGTCGCGGATATGCGCGATACCAGCGTCGATAGAGCCGGCCTTCGCCTGGATCGTCGTGGATCGTGCGTACACGGCCCACCCCCAACATTGCTCACGGGTGACGCCCCGGCGGCACCACCGGATGGCTTGGACTCTGCTCCGATTGCTCGCGGGGCGCAATGGCCAGCAGCCGGCCGACCCGGACGATCGCGGCGCCCTCGACTCCGCGCGGAGCGGAGGCCGATGGCCGGTCTCATGCCTGAATGAACTCGGACGCGAAGGTGCGAAGCGTGTCCGGATTGAGCGCGTCCTGGAACCCGACGATCAGCTCATCGACGCCGGCCTGCTCATAGCCGGCGATCCGCTCCCGGATGGTGTCGAGGGTGCCGACCAATCCGTAGGTGCCCAGGCTGCCAGGGAACACCATCGGCGCCCACGGCGGCACTGCCGCCTGCGCCGCCTCGTCGGTGTCGGCGATGATGCAGTACGAGGTCGAGGTCTTGGTGATGGTGGCGTAGTCACGATCGAGGTTCGAGCAGTGCTCGGCCAGCACGGCGTACTTGCGGGCCACCTCGGCCGGTGGCTCCTGCACGTTGCACAGGTCACCGTATTTGGCGACCAGCTTGAGGGTCACCTTCTCACCGCCGCCGGCGATCATCACCGGGATGTGCGGGCTCTGCACTCCAGCGGGCTGGTTCACGACGTTCTCGGCGCGGTAGTACTTCCCGTCGAGGGACGTGGACTGCTCGGTCCACATCGACGTGATGATGTGCAGGGCCTCCTCCAGTTGCCGCAACCGTTCGGGGCCCGCGGCGAACTCGTAGCCGAAGGACCGGTATTCGTCCTCGTACCAGCCCGCCCCGATACCGAACGTGAGCCGGCCGTGTGAGATGACATCGAGGGTCGACGCCATCTTCGCCAACAGCGTCGGGTTGCGGTAGCCGTTTCCGGTCACCAGCTGCCCGAGCTTGATCGTGCTGGTTTCGCGAGCGAGGGCCGCCAGGGTCGTCCAGACCTCGAACACGTACGCGCCGGGTGGGCCGAAGGGCACGAAGTGGTCCGGCGCCCAGATCGTCTCGAAGCCGCTGTCGTCCGCTGCCACGGCCAACTCGCGGATCGTCTCGAACGCGGCGATCGGGTCGGTGTAGCCGGCGAACTCCTGCGTGGTGCCGGTGGGGAGGTACAGGCTGAACTTCATGGTGAACGAGTCCTTCCGAGCAAGAAATCGGGACGATCTGCCGGCTGATCAGAGGGTCGATGGGAAGCCGAATCGCTCTACCAGGGCGGGGTCGATGAAGGTGGTGATCGCGACGATGTGGCGGGTGTCAGTGGTGAGGACGGCCACGCCGAACGGGGTGAAGGGCTGGCGGGTGTCCGCGCGCCGGTAGGCAACGGCGGCCGGCTGCCCGTTGGCAATCGTCGGATACATTCGGTACAGCCCGGGCGAGGTGAGGACGTGGTCGGCGAGGTACGGCACGCAGGTCGAGTTCCCGGACAACCACAAGCCGCTCGGCACCACCTCGAGGGTGGCGTCGCCACGCAACAGGTCGGTGAGCGCGGCGATGTCGGCCCGTTCGAACGCACTCATGTAGCGCTCAAGAATGCGTCGAGCCTCGGGTGAGTCGGGCTCGCTCATCAGCTCGGCGTTCGGAGCGATGTCGTCGAGCGTGGCGCGTGCCCGTTGCAGGGCGCTCTTGACCGCGGGGACGCTCATGTCGAGTAGGTCAGCGACCTCCACAGCGGGGTAGACGAGCACCTCGCGGAGCAGGAAGACTGCCCGCTGGCGTGGTGGCAGGTGCTGCAGGCTGGCGACCAGGGCCAGCCTGAGGCTGGATCTCGAGGCCACGATGTCGGCCGGATCGCGCGCCGACGTCAGGTAGATCTCGTTCGGGAACGGCTCCATCCACGGTGGGTCGCCCGCCGCCGCGGCCGGCGGCGAGTCCGGGTGGGCGCTCGTGGGTCCCAGGCCGGCGGGCAGCACCCGCCGGCTGGTGTGCGTCAGCGCGGTCAGGCACAGGTTCGTGGCGATCCGGTAGAGCCACGTGCGGACCGAGGAACGGCCTTCGAAGGTCTCCCAGCCGCGCCAGGCGCGCAGGTACGTCTCCTGGACGAGGTCTTCGGCCTCGTGGACGGAGCCGACCATCTTGTAGCAGTGGGCGATCAGTTCCCGCCGGTACGCCTGGGCGTCGTGCAGGGCCTCATCCTTGCCCGGCGCCGCGGGCGCGGCAGGTGCGATGGGCACCGTCGCAGTCGATCGGCTCACGACGTCACCGTCCTCCCGGGGAGTCCTGTGGGGCGGGCAGCCGAGCCGGCCGGTAGCTGAGCGCGGCGAGCCCAGGATCAGGACCCGGGCCGGCGCTGACCAGCTGCCAGGTCTGGGGGGAGCCGCCGGTCCGGTACGGCGTGGCCCCGTCCGCTGCGAACACCGGGACGATGGTGAGGTTCAGTTCGTCGACCAGCCCGGCGTCGGCCAGGGTCTGGCCGAACCGGCCGTGCCCGTAGACGATCAGATCGCCAATGCCCGCCTGCTTCAGCGATGTCACGCCCGCCGTCACGTCGCCGGGCACGATGGTGGTGTTGGACCACTCCGCTTCGTGCAGGGTCGAGGAGAAGACGTACTTCGGCATCGCATTGAGGTAGTCGGCGTACTCACCCGGAACGGACGGCCACTGCCGGGAGAAGATCTCGTAGGTTCGCCGCCCCATCAGCATGGCGCCGCTGGCCCTCAGCACCGCCAGTGCGTGTGCGGCGCTGCCCGGTCCGAAGAACGGCCCGGCCCACGTCGACGGCTCGCTCGTCACGCCGTTGAGCGACACCAGCACCGATTGCACCAGCCGGCGCGAATTCGATTCGGTCATACCCAGGCAGACTCTCGCGGCTACCGAAAGGAATCGGTCGCGCCGATGCATTTTCCCGTCCGGGGAGGTCTGTACCGAGGAAGGCCTGACCGGAAGGAACTCATTGACCATGAGCACAACCATGAGCACGCGTACGACCCGCAGCGCACCGGCCTCCTTGGCGTGGGTGCTCGTCCTGACTGCGGTCGCCGCCCTCGTGGTGGCACTCGATCAGCTTGTCGTGGCTACGGCGCTGGACACCATCCATCGCGACATGGGGGCGTCGATGTCCAGCCTGGAGTGGACGGTCAACGCCTTCAGTCTCAGCTTCGCCGCGCTGATGATCCCCGCCGCCGAGGTCGGTGACCGGCTCGGCCGCAAGCGCACCTACCTGCTGGGCTTGGTGGTGTTCGCGGTCGCATCGGCCGCCTGTGCGCTCGCCCCGAACATCGGGCTGCTGATCGCGGCCCGGATCGTGCAGGGCATCGGTGCGGCACTGATCTCGCCGGCCGCTCTGGCCCTGCTGACCGCGGCCACCCCGCCACAGAAGCGTGGTGCGGTGATGGGCAGCTATGCCGCCGTCATGGGTCTGGCCGTGGTCGGTGGACCGTTGGTCGGTGGTGCCGTCACCCAAGGGATCGCGTGGCAGTGGATCTTCTGGATCAACCTTCCGATCATCGCGCTGGTCCTCCCGTTCGCGGCCTCCAAACTCGTCGAGGTCAAGGGGACTCCGGCCCGGCTGGACTACCTCGGGCTGGTCTTGTCGGCGGCCGCGATGTTCGGTCTGGTCTGGGGACTGGTGCGCTCCGGTCCCGCCGGCTGGGCCAGCGGCGAGGTGCTCGGCACCCTGATCGGCGGCGGCATCCTGCTGAGCCTGTTCGTCGCGTGGGAATTGCATGTCACCCAGCCGATGCTGCCGATGCGCCTGTTCAAGGTCCGTGGATTTGCCGCCGGCAACCTGTCCACCCTGCTGTTGACGGCGTCGCTGTTCAGCACAGTCTTTTTCCTGGCCCAGTACCTCCAGATCGCGCTGGGCTACTCACCTCTCGGCGCTGGTGTCCGATTCCTGCCCTGGACGGTCCCGCTGTTCTTCATCGCGCCGCTCGCCGGACGGCTGCAGGACCGGATCGGCCCGAGGTGGCTGATCTCGGTCGGCTTGGCTCTGCAGGGCGCCGGGCTGCTGTGGTTGGCCATCAGCGCGCACCAGCACGACTCGTACAACTCCGCGATCGCCGGGCTGATCATCTCGGGTGTCGGCACCTCGATGGCGATGCCGGCGCAGCAGAGTGCGGTCATGACCTCCGTGCCGCCGCAGTCCCTGGGCAAGGCCGCCGGCACGTTCAGCACCCTGCGCCAGCTGGGCGGCGCGCTCGGCATCGCTATCCTGGCCGCGGTCTTCGCCGCCAACGGCAGCGATCGTTCGCCGGCGCAGTTCGCCGATGGGTTCTCGGCCGCGATTGTCGCCGCGGCGGTGCTCGCCTTCGCCGGCGCAGCGGCCGGGCTCCTGGCGCCCGGGCGCCGGCCGGCACCCGAGAAGGCCTCGACACAGGCTCCCACTATCGCGGCCGCGCAGGAGGAACTCGGTGTCAGCTGACAACGGCGCGCGAGCCGGTGACTTCGCCCAGCTGGCCGACCCGTACCGCCGCGAGTTGCTCGCCCACTGCTACCGGATGCTCGGATCGCTTCAGGACGCCGAAGACCTCGTCCAGGAGACCCTGCTGCGGGCCTGGCGCGGGTACGAGGCGTTCGACGGGCGCTCCTCCTTGCGGACCTGGCTCTACCGGATCGCGACCAACGCCTGCCTGAGCGCCCTCAAGAACAGCAACCGGCGGGTGCTTCCGTCGGGCCTCGGTGCTCCCACCACGGACTCTGAGACCGCGACCCTGGACCGGCTCGACACGCTGTCCTGGTTGGACCCGATCCCGACCCAGCACCTCACCGCGCAATCGGATGACCCGGCGGCGATCGTCGCGGTCCGCGACAGCACGCGGCTGGCGCTCGTCGCCGCGTTCCAGACACTGCCCACTCGCCAGCGAGCGGTGTTGATCCTCGTCGACGTCGTGGGCTTCACCGCGAGCGAATCAGCGCAGTTCCTCGGCATCACGGTGACCGCCGCGCGAAGCCTGCTCCAGCGGGCGCGGAGGACGCTGGCGCACGACCTGCCGACCCAGGACCTCGTCGTACCCGATCCCGATCTCGACAGCGATCTGCTTCGGCGGTACCTGCACGCATTCGAAACAGCAGACACCGCTGCCCTCGCGCAACTGCTCCGCTCGGACGTCGAGTACGAGATGCCCCCGATCCGGACCTGGTACCTCGGACGCCGCGCGGTGCTCGACCACCACACCCGGCGAGTCTTTCGCACCCCACGTCGCGCGATCGCGACCTCGGCCAACGGCTACCCCGCACTCGCCACCTACCTCCAGGCTGCCGACGGCTCCTTCCACGCACACGGCATCCAGGTCATCGAGTCTCGGGGCGGCCTGATCAGCCACGTCGGGGTGTTCCTCGACCCCGGCCTCTTCCCCGGCTTCGAGCTCCCGACCTCGCTACCGGCCGCGGTCACGTCATGACCGGCATGCCGCACCCGCTCGACCTCCTCGCGCAAGCGGTGGACGTCGCCGGCAACAGCCTCCACGCAGCATCCGGGGTTCGTCCGACAAGCCCGACCCCCTGCAGCGAATGGGACCTCGGCACGCTCGTGTTCCACGTCGCCGACTCCGCAGCGACGCTGCGCGAACTCATCGCCGGCGACGCGCCGGGCCCACCGCCGGCGGCCGGCTGCGGTCCCGCCCAGCGCGAATTGCGCAGGCTCGCCGAGGCGGTACACGACGCCCCCCGGCAGGACCCCGCAGTTGAACTCATCGCCTTGACCGGCTCCTTCGAACTCACCATCCACGCCTGGGACATCAACCAGGCCATCGGCAGCGGGCAGGAGGTTCCCGCGGACCTGGTGAGCACCCTGCTCAGCTTCGCCCCGGTCGTACTCAAGGACATCGACCACGCTGGACTCTTCGCCACCACCAGGCCACCCACGGCCGGCCAGTGCACGGACGCCGAGCGACTGCTCGCCCTGTTCGGGCGACGACCCGAAACCGGACTGACGTGAGCCGCCTGATCGTGCACATGCAGGTGTCGCTCGACGGACTCGTCGCGAGCAGCGTCCCCGGTTCCACCTGGCAACTGTGGAACTGGGGCCCCGACTGGCCGTGGAGCGCCGACGCCAAAGCGCGCTTCAACGCCGTCTTCGATGCCGTCCACGGCATCCTGCTGAGCCGACCCATGCTCGCCGAGGGCTACCTCGATCACTGGCGTCGGGCCGCGGACGAGCACCCGAACGATCCCGACTACCGATTCGCGCGGCGCATCAGCGAACTGCCCAAGTTCGTCCTCACCCGGCACGGCATCGACGCGCGCCGGCCGGCCACCACCGTGATCGACGCACCACTGACCGACGGCGTGCGCCAGGCCCAGGCCACCGCCGCCGGCGACGTGGTGTGCTTCGGCGGGGCCGGATTCGTCAACGCCCTGCTGCGCCACGACCTCGTCGACGAACTCCAGCTCTACGTCAACCCCGGCATCGCCGGCCGGGGCACCCGGATCTTCGACGGGAGCATGGCCACTGACCGCTACGAGCTGATCGAAGCAACGCCGACGGTGTGCGGCATCCTCATCACTCGCTGGACCCGCCCCGCTCAGGGAACGTCCTAGTCCGGCCCCACGTCGACGTCCTCGGCCCAGGCCGCATGCTCGGCGTGCGCCCAGCTGGCCGAGACCCGTCCGGTGCGCATGCCGCGCCGCGCCTCGCGATCCTTGATCGCATAGGCGATGTGGCCGAGTACGAGCACGCCGAGGGCGAGGGCGAACCAGTCGTGGACGAACGTCGCGCCGGTGCGCCAGGACAGCCGGGCCAGACCGGGGTAGAACATGAGCAGCCCGCTGCCAAGCAGTGCGAGGATCGCCCCCGCGGTAAGGGCGGCGTTCAGCTTCTGGCCGGCGTTGAACTTGCCGACGCGAATCGAGCCGTCCCGCCGGGTCCGGGACCGCAACCATCGCCAGTCGGACGGACTGAACCGGTTCAGTGTGGCCAGATCGGCCCGATAGGCGGCCGAGGCGAGGCCGAAGAGGATCGGTGCCGGCAGCGCGAAGCCGGCGTAGACGTGGATGAGTTCGACGACATGGCGGTGCCCGACCTTGATCGAGAGGGATCCGTTGTAGAGGACCGCAGCGGTGACGATGCAGACGATCATCAGCGCCGCGGTGAACCAGTGCACCGCCCGCTCGGCGCGGCTGAAGCGATCCAGGTAGCGCCGAACCGGCTCGTTGTGTGGTGTCATCGCGGCATCAGCTGCTAGTTCTTGATCGTGCCGTCGAGGGCGTAGCCGCGATGCTCCCAGTAGCCCGGAACCTCACCGTGGGTGAGTTCGATGCCGGACAGCCATTTGGTGCTCTTGTAGCCGTACATCGACGCGGCGTAGATCCGTACCGGGCCGCCGTGGTCGTGGCTGACCGGGCCGCCGAGCATCCGCAGCGCCACGATGACGTCGGGCCGGCGCGCCTGCGGCAGGCTCATGCTCTCGGTGTACGTGCCGTCGAAGGAACGAAACCGGACCGCGGTCGCCTCAGCGGATGGTTCGGCCAGGTCCAGCAACGCCGACAGCGGCACGCCCGCCCAGTGCACGTCCAGCACCTGCCAGCCGGTGACGCAGTGGAAGTCGCTGACCAGCGCGGTCTGCGGCATCACCTGCAGCTCCGGCAGGGTGTACGTCGCCGGCCGGGCAACCAGACCGGACACGGTGAGCCGGTACGTAGCGGCGGTCTTCGTCGGCACGGACCCCGTCACCGAGTAGAACCGGAACGCCGCCCCCAGCGGGAACAGGGCTACCAGGCCGGTGGGATCCCGTGCCTCGATCGGCCCGAGCAGCCGAGCCAGTCCGTTCTGGACCCAGCTGCCGCCCACGATGCCGGCGGCGCCCAGCGCGACCAGGCCCAGGACCGTCCGTCGACCTACCGGCGCACCCGCAGGCTCGCCACCCTCATCAGTCATCCCGCATGCCGCCCCTCAGCCGCCATTGTCACCGCACCCGGCCACGAATGCCGACCGCCGCCACCGCCAGCCCGACAACGATGATCACCGGGCCGGCGATCGCCCAGAACGTCGAGCCGCTCATCGCACTGCCGTTGATCACTCCGGCTCCCTGCAGCGTGAACACCAGCCCCGCCAGGGCGACGACGACACCCGCGATCACCCATCCTGGCTTGCGCACATTGATCTCCTTCAGCTCGCGGTGTGGATCAGCTTGTCGAGTGGTGCAGGGTGGCCCACAGCCCGTAGAGCGCGAAGGCGCTCGAGCCGGCGCTCAGCGCCCAGGCGGGCAGCATCCGGCTGCCGTGACGGGCCGCGAAACGCGGGTAGGCGGCGAAGACGATCAGCTGGCTGAGCCACAGCGCGACCAGCGACGGCTTGAGCAGATCGTCGTAGATCCGTATCGGATCGATCAGGGTGAGTGGCGCGAACCCGACCAGCGCGATGCCGATCCCGACGACGATCGGGCGCAGCGACCACGTCGTGACGGCGTGCACGAGCCGGCTGAGTGCGAGGTACTCGACCAGCATGACGCCGCCGACGCTGGCCGCGACGCCGATCCCGACCGCCACCGCGAAGTCATGCCCGACGAACTGCTGGGCGATGCTCATCCCGGGGATCGGGCTATGCGCGAACTGCGGGTCGCCGGCCAGCGGGTAGACGGCGGCGACGATGACGGCCGCTGACGCGAGATAGGCACCGATCAGCCCGCGCCGCACCGTCCGGCGGGGACGTGCCACCTCGCCGCCGAGGAACAGCGGCAGGCTGCCACAGACGTAGAGCAAGGCCGTCTGCGCGCTCGCGGTGGCCAACGTCCCGGTGGGCGCTCCGGCACCGAAACTCGACACCGGCGCGTGGAGGTGACTGATCGCGACACCGCCCACCCCTGCCGCGAGCGCGAGCTGTCCGGCCGCCAGCGCGCCGGTGACGACCAACGTGGTCCGGCGCCCGGCGATCATCACGGCGGCCAGCGCCAGCGGCAACGCGAGCTCGAGCACATGCTGGTAGCGCCGCTCCCCCGGCAGCACCGCCGGCAGCGTGTCGTAGACGATCTGTGCGGTGGTGTAGAGCAGGTAGAGCAGGTAGCTGGCGATCCACAGCCCGGCCTGGACGAGCGCGAGCCGCCGCCCGGCGGCGGCCTCGACGAACGTGTACAGCCCGCCCGAGCCGTGGACGTGCTTCGCGTACCGCAACCAGATCGCCAGCGGCACGGTGAACACGACCACGGCAGCGACCATCGCCAGCCCCGCCGACGCGCTCGCGTCGGCGACGATGCCCGGCGCGTACAGCGCGGCGAGCGCCAGCGGGCCCCCGAAAGAGGTGACCGCCACCCCGACGAAAGCCCACCCGCCGATCGGCCGCCCCGTGTCGCGGGACGGCCGATCCGGCGTAGTGCTTCCTGGCCCGCCTCCGGTCGGCGCGCTCAGGGCGAGATTCACGACCAGCCGCCGCCGGCGTTCGAACCGCTGCTCGTCGACGGCGCGGACGACGGGGCAGTCGACGGCGCAGACGACGCCGGTGCGGCTGCTGCACTCAGGCTGGTGATCTGCTGGCCTGAGGGCGCGACCACGTACCAGGGGGCGCCGAACCCGTTGCTGC
>JAVHVN010000142.1:0-17450 GCA_032160545.1 Pseudonocardiales bacterium
ATGATCGTTGGCGTGCATGCTGAACGCGAAACACAGGCAGAGTGAGCCTTTCGATGACCTATGCCGAGGCCGTAGCGGTTCGTGAGGCGATCGCGTTCGCGAACTTCTGCGGCGACCTTCCCTCCCGCGATCCAGCCAAAATCGACGCACTCTCTAGCGTGCTCGTGTCACTGGATGGGCCGATTCCAGAAATCGGTTCCGACGGATACGAATCAGTCGTCGATCGTGCTTGGGCGGAGATCAACTCGTCTGAGTGACATAAGGCTGGTTGGGCCAGATGGATGGCATGTCAACATCCGGTCATGCCGCTGACCTTGCCGATACTTGTCACCGTGGCCTCACTCATCCTCCGACGCGACCGAAGCTGGTTTAGGTTTCTCGTCCCCTATCGCATCGACATCGGAACCCATCGCGTAGCCAAGTTGTGGGCAGGCCAATCAACGAGGGTCGAGTCTGAACCAGGGCCTCATGTCGTGACCGTGTGGTCGGGCAAGGTTCGCGTGGGCAGTGAAACGGTGATGGTCGGCGAGGACGTAACGACATACCGGGTCACCCACGGAACGCAGGCCCGATGGAGGTCCGTTCTCGGCCTCGGTCGCCAGCTCGTCACGCTTCGGCGGGAAGACAATCAACCCTGAGGAACCGACCGGACACGCCGCGCGTGGCGCGTCGTCTGACAGGGTGACCCGATGAACGATCTGACGCCAAGGCTCGCTAGGCGCATCGAGCACGATTTCCCGGCACGCGGCAGTGCGGGCGAAGATTCGGGCGCTCGTCCAGGCGGCAGGCGACGCCGAGCGAGTGCAGGCAGCCGTTGTGATGTGGGGTCGGGGCGACCTGGCGAGAATTCGTGACGCTCACGAGCTTTCCCTGGCTGACTGGCGAGACGTGCTGGTCCCGCGCTGGCCTGGCCGACGAAGACTGGCCGCAGAAGCTCGACGCCGAGCTCGGGGAGCCCTAGTCCAGACGACCGGACATGCCGCAGACAGTGCGCGGTCGTGCCGATGTGCGAGCGGGCTCAGAGCACCGGCTCGTCCTCATCGAGCTTGCCCCGGCGTGCGAAGACAGCGAGTGCGTCCTTGGCCTCACGCCTGAGCTGTTCCCAGGCGGGCATGGCCTGCACAGCTTGAAGCGATGGGTAATCGTCAGGAACGGCGTGCCAGGTTTCTTGCCACACCTCGTGGAACTTTCGTAGCGCCTCGACCTCGTCCGACGTGTAAACCTTCGGGTAGTTCCCGGTCCCGCCTGGACCGTGCGGTAGTTGGTCCTCCCATTGGTTGATGACCTCATAGGGGACGTGCGCGATCGGGGCTGCCCGCTCGTAGGCGGTCTAAGCATCGAAGGACGAGGCAAGCTCCAAGTACTCAATGATCCGGTTTCGGATGCGCTGCTCGATCACCTGCTGGCCGTCGTCGTCCATGCGCTAGTCTCGCGGAACCTGACGAGAAGAACGACCGGAAATGCCGCCGTCCGTTCGCGGAACTGCCGATCTGCGTGAACTGAAGCGCCCGCTACCGTTCCCTTGTGGCTCGACTGACCGCGCACGGGAACCAGGTCGTACTCCGACTGAACTGGTTGGAGAAGCTCGCTGACCTGAGACTCGGAGACGTCAGGGTGCCCAAGTCATCAGTCGAGAGTGTCGAGGTGATCGACAATCCGCACGCTGATCTGATTCCCAGGGAGATCGACCTCGGTTTCGCGGGCAACACTGCTCCAGGACGCAAGATCATGACCGTCAAGACGCGGGCAAAGCGTCTCGATGGCGCGCGCGCTGCGTTGGTGGTCTACGCCAACCGCTCGGCGGTCGTGATCCGCCTCGCCGCCAACGAAACGCCCTGGCGGCTGATCATCGTCTCGAACAAGAACGCCGGCAGTGTCGCCGGTTCCGTTGGCGAGTCGGTCGGGCTCTAAACATCCGCAATTGCCGCCGTCCGTGCGCGGAACTGCCGATGAGCGGATACGGGTTTGCTGGGCCCGCGATAATGGCGTCATGCAGCCGAACGTCGAGCAGCACGATGTGCCGAGTGCGTGGTTCACGATCGCGGAAGCCGTCAAGGATCGCGAGCTTGCACAACGTACGTCTGCGGCTGTGCTCGGCGCCCTGGGAACCAGGCCCGCCGTTGCGCGACTCGACGTACACACCGACTACGGACGAGTCATCACGCCGGACGCACTGGACGCCGAAGATCGTCTCGAGCGTCTGGTCAAGCTTCGGCGACTTCGCGGCACCGTCGACCTCGATCTCTCGGACGTGGCTCAGGCAGATCTGCTGCGTCGCTACCTCGCGTGGTCGATCAACGTCGACCTCTACGACAGGCACGATCAGTTGATAGCCAACTTCCACGATTGCGCCTACAGCATCATCATGCGACTGTCACCCGAAGGCGCGACACAGCTCGGTGCCAATCTGAATGGGCTGGTCACGGTCGAGCCATTGGGTGACCACCGGCAACCGTGGCCCAGGACGCCGTTAAAGCATCGCCGCAGTTGGCGGAGGCCCCGTGCGGCACTCGAAGCGGACATATAGATCGAAGGTTCGGAACTTCCGCTCATGCCGCATGAGGTGCGATTGGGTCTGCCGATGTCCGGATCGTCGGCTCAGCCACCCACAACCGGTTTGACTTTACGAAGCGCCCAGGCGACTGATGTGGTCGGAAGAGCCCATTCGAGCTTGGCCGTGTCGTTCACAACATCGACTATGCGCATTTCTGGATCAAGCGTCAGCAGTTCTCGGGCGGACGGACTCCGCTGGTGAGTCTGCGATATCACCAGCACCGGGACGGTAAGGCCCCGGTACTCGATAACTCCGGGTGCGAGTTTTGCTGTGCCCAGCCGCCACCGTGTCCACACACCGGGTTGGGAACCAGTGACCAGGCGCATGGCACAAGGAACGACCCCACGGCGTGCGAGCCGCGTGAGACGGCGACGGTGGTAGCGGCCCCCGAGGACGCCGCCTGTGACGCCCGCAAGCGCGTCAGCGATCAGCTTGCTGAGAATGTCCATTGCGATGAGTATCGGCGTCCGGCTTGGGCGGCAACAACGGGTCCGCCGCTGAAAGTACTAGTGGGGCACTCCCATCTCAGTGCGGATCCGCTTCGACCCCGGTTGATCAAGCCACTCGACCGTCAGGGTCTCGCCGTTGAACGTCCCTAGCGGGCCAGCTCCCCACGAGTCCAAGAGCGACGGGATGTCGTCCGCTGGCAGTACATAGTCGTGAAAGGCCCCGCCCGGGAGCACCATCCACGGCTCTAGCAGCTCTTGAGGCTCCGAGAATCTGCGCCACCACAGATGCCCCTTCGTGTGCCAGTGCACGGTCCGGGTCAGAACGTAGACGGTCCCAGTCCGCCCACTTGGATCCTGCGTGAATACCCCCTCGATTGCGGTAAGGGTCCAGACGCTCGTCGCGCCAGTCTGTCGCAGGCGGTTTCCACGGCACGGCTACAGACCTCAAGCTCGCAGATCGGCGAGCGACGAACATCCGCTCATGCCGCCGTCCGGCCCGGCTCACCCGCCGCCGTGGCCAACACGCTGCCGAGCGCCGTCAACCAGATCGCGGTAATCATCTTTGAACGGCTCCACGAGGATGCTTTCTAGCCGACCAGAGAGTGCCCAGAGCGCCGCTTGCTCTCCGGCCAGCAAGGCCGGTCGATCTTGCCCGCGCACTCCCAACGGTGGAGCAGTTCGAATAGGACGAGCGCCTCGTCGGAGGTGAGGCTCACCGCTACGTCGGCCATGCCCAGACGCTACCGATCCGCGACATCGGGCAATCCGCTCATGCCGCGACGGTGTGCGCTCTGCCGCCGACCGCGTGCGGATGGACGCTGGTCCTAGACCGATCCGAACCACGTGATGAGCACGGCCACAAGCACGACCGTGCCCAATGCACGGCGCCACGGATTGACGCCACGCGCGATCTCGTCGCCGGCCCAGACCACCAGGGCGATCGTGCCGAGAGCGCTGATTACCGTGAACGCGGTGCCATGAATGAACCAGCTGATGACGGTTGCCAGCAGCCAGGTAGTCAGTGGGAGGTTGGGCCGTTGAGCGACGACGATTCGGCCGGTCTGGCGATCACGGAATAACCAACGCAGCACAGAACGGGTTCGCGTGTCCGAGGGTGATCTCACCACCGACCCTGTCCGTCCGTATTAGGCATCACGGGATACGGCCCGGCCTTAGTTGGCCAGCGACGCGTCCGACCATGCCTTGCAGACGCTCTTGCGACGCCTGGCCTAGGTGAGGCTGACGGAGGCATGGATATCGTCACAGGGCAGTGGCCCATCGCTCACCGCCCTTACCTCGCTGGACACGAGATCGACTGCTCCGCCATAGGTGGACAGGAACGCAGTGTCAGCGGCGTCGCGGCCGGTCGCGATGCGCACGAGTGAGCTGCGCGGTGCAAGCAGGGTGGCATCTGCAACCCGCCAGACACCGTCCACTGCAGCCTCGGCAACGGCGTGGAAATCCATCGGTTGCAGGCCGGGTGCGTAGACCGCGACGAGCCTGGCAGGAACGTCGAGCCCGCGCAGCAATGCAATGACGAGATGGGCGTAGTCGCGGCAAACGCCCTGACGCAGCAGCAAAGTGTCGACGGCCCCGTCGGTCGGTCCGCTCGATCCAGCGACGTAGGTCAACCGCGAGCCAACCCACGATGAGACCGACGCGAGCAGCTCTCGCTCGCCCGTGATGCCCGCGAACTCCGCCGCAGCGATCGCGCTAAGACGATCAGACTGCGCATAGCGGCTAGGACGCAGATAGACGACCCGGTCTTCCTCGCTGACCAGCTCCTCTCGTGCACTACCCGTGACAATGGCCTGATACTCGATCGTCATCTGGCCGACGCTGGGAACAACGAGATGAACGCGTCCCTCGCCGGGCACCGCAACCTCGGTGGTCGGTGTCTGAACCCCGTTGCACCGAACCGACAACGTTTCGTCGATGCTCGTCCCCGGCATGCCCGACACCGCCACCTGGAGCATCACTTCGAGTGGCTGTTGCACCGTGAGCTCAAGAGTCACACCCACTACGCGCCGGCGACTGTCCACCCGATCAGTATCTACGTTCAGACCGACGCACGACCCGCTCGCGGAATCGACCGGATATGTCGCAGATCGCATGGCGGCATAGCGTCCGCTCATGCCGCCGAGTGCGCGATGTTGCCGATGGTCGCGCGTCTCGCGGCTCCTGGCGAGCCGCTACATTGCCGATCATGAGTTTGATCGACCGGATTGCCAGCAGATCGGGAGAGGTCCTCCTGTTTGCGCTGACACCGCCGCGCGCGAGCAGCGCCGGCGACCGGGCGCAAGAGATCGCCGACGCCACCCTCGCACGCCTCCGGCCCTTGGACGTCGATGGGTTGATCCTCTACGACATCGCTGACGAAGCGGAGCGCAACCCGGCGGAGCGCCCCTTCCCGTTCATGCCGACCCTCGACCCAGCGGCCTTCCTCGCGGACAACCTCACTAACTGGGCAGGCCCAGTCATCGTCTACCGCACGGTGGGCAAGTACTCACGTGCGGAGCTGCGGACATGGTTCGAGGAGCAAGATCCTTCGCAGGTGATGACCGTGCTGGTCGGAGCGGCCAGCAGCGGAAGCCGGTCTGGGACGTCTTTGACTGAGGCGCAGGCACTGAGCCGCGAAGCGAGCCCGGCGCTGTTCGTGGGCGGCGTCGCGATACCCGAGCGACACAGTCGGCGGGACGACGAGCATCTTCGACTCCTGGCGAAGCAGGACGCGGGCAACCGCTTCTTCGTGACCCAGGTCGTCTACGACATCAATGCAGCGAAGAACCTCCTCTCCGATTACCACTACGCCTGCGCGGAGCGCGGGGCCGTCGTCGCACCCATCGTCTTCACATTTTCAGTGTGCGGGTCGATGCGCACCCTCGAGTTCCTGCGCTGGCTGGGTGTTGACGTTCCGCGCTGGATCGAGAACGACCTCAGACACGCGGCAGACGCGCTCGACGCGTCCTACCGGTTGGCTCTCGCCACGGCTACCGACCTCATCACCTACTGCCGCGATCTCGGCGTTCCGTTCGGCATCAACGTCGAAAGCGTGTCGATCCGGCGAGTCGAAATCGAGATGGCGGTGCGTCTGGCGGAGCAACTCAGCGCGGAGCTCCGCGGGTGACTTGCTCCGCCTGCGCCCGCGTCCGTGTGCGCGGGCCAGAAACAAGCTCGAGCCTCGGCTATATGCCGATGTCGAGGTCTCCATGCCGCAGAGTGGCAGCGTCCGCTCATGCCGCAGATCGCGCGCTCATGCCGATGAAGGAGGCCATCTCGTGGGTTGGGTGCGACGATCTGGTGCACGTGCCCGGTTTGGAGGAGACATGTTCGTAGGCGCTATTCATCGTATTCATGATCCAGAGGGCTTCGAGGCCGCCGAGCAGAAGGCGCTCGAAGCTGGTCTTCCCGCTGGCATTGGCTTGCCCATCCATGCAGCGACCAATGATCACACCACAGGCATCTGCATTTGGGAGGGTGAATCAGTTGCCGCGGTGCGCGATCTCGTCGAGAGCGTGGTCGGACCCTTCAGCACGAATGAGTACTTCGAGATGCACGTGGACGGTCTCACGTCTCACGTTTAAATCTGACTCGGCCACGGATCGAGCCTGTCCTAGCCGTAGCCGCCTGTTCGCCCGCGATGACTGGCGCAACAGCGGTTATCTCGCTGCTTGACCCCGGCACGACGGCTTGCGTAGCGTTCGCAGCAGGCCATGCCTACGGACTCGAAAGCGGGGACTAGACCATGCCAAAAGTGATCGCCACCCACCAAGTCGACGATGTCGCCCATTGGCTTTCGTCTCCCAAGCGCGCAGAAGTCTTCGGCGACGTAGTCTCCGACATCGTGACATTTGTCGATCCACAGAACCCGAAACAAGTCGGTCTGAGCATGAACATCCATGACATGGCTGCGTTTCAGGCGATCATGGAGAGCCCTGCGGGAGCTGAGGCGATGAAGTACGACGGTGTTCATCCGGACACCCTGGTTGTCCTAGTGGAAAGCTGACGGCACTTCTAGATCCCGCGCGGCTCAGGAACACCACTGGGGGACGAATCTCGTCCTGAAAGGCCTCCGCCGACCCCAACGCCGGGAAGCCGATTCCACCGCGGGCATCACCCGCCTTGAGGTCACACCACGAGTACGCCACAGGGTCGACACCCGGTTGGGTCCACCCGAACCTACGACGCGACCGAACCAAAATGTTGACCACCCGAGCTTCATCTGAACATCCGAACATGCCGCCACATGCGTGAGATCCAACGTCCGTGAATGATCACGACATGGACGCCCAGAGTTCGCCGAAGGCTCCTGCGCCTGCACCGCTCGTGCGCGTGCGCCGGTCTTGGCTCACGCAGCCGGACCGCATAGGTTCGAACTGTGTCGACGTACACGGTGCGGTCTCTCGACGAGTCGACCTGGCCTGCATTCGCCGAACTGGTTGAAGCGAACGGCGGCATCTTCGGTGGGTGCTGGTGCATCGGCATGCATCCGGCCCGTGAGATGGGCGACAAGCGGGGTAACCGCGAGCGAAAGCTCGAGCGGGTGCGCGCCGGTACCGCACATGCGGCGCTCGTTTTCGATGGCGAACAGTGCCTTGGCTGGGCCCAGTTCGGCTCGCCGGAGGAGGTCCCACGGATCAAGAACCGTGGCGAGTACACCAAGTCGATCAGCTCCCTGCCGCGCTGGCGCATCGGATGCTGTTACGTCGGCAAGGGTCACCGTCGGCAGGGTGTGTCAGCTGCCGCGCTGGCCGGAGCACTGGACCTGATCGCCGACTTGGGCGGTGGCATCGTCGAGGGCTATCCGGAGCCCGCCGACGCCGTTCCGGCCGGCTTCCTGTACCACGGCGACCTGTCCACGTTCGAAAAGCTCGGCTTCGCGCGGGATCGAAAGATCGGCAAGCATCGTTGGGTCGTGACCAAGCGCGTGCGCAGCAAAGCCGCCTAATGGTTGGCGACTTGTGGCAGGCGATCCGTCCCGCCCACTGACCATCCGGAGATGCCGCGACACGGTGCGATGATGCCTCGATGGGTGACACGATCTGGCCAGGGCAGGCGGTAACGGGTCACGACGCTGCTATCGCACAGATCAGTCGGGCGAATGACCTATGGCGCGCCACCTGTTCATGCGGTTTCTCCAGTGACCCCGGTGATCGTCCACGGGCCGGGATAGACCGGGATGCGCACCTTCGGCTGGCTGTGGACGCGGGTGCGGAGGTAATTGGAGGCGGTCGCCAGCCTCCTACTGGTTCGTAATCCCTACCGTCCGGTCATGCCGCGGTCAGCGCTTAAGTAGGTTTCAGCTCGTTGGGCTAGTCGTCGCACGTGACGACTAGAGAAGCTGTGTGACCCGTCCCGTCGATTACCGCGAACTCATGAAAGCCGGCCCCGCCCATCACCCACCCGTAGTCGTGCTCGCACTCGGCAGGCGGATTATCGAGCTCGTACACGCGGCCGCTGCGCAGTAGCGCGTAGACGTCACTGAGCCGCCGCTGCACCTCCAGCGGCTGAGTGAATCCAGCATCCATCAGGGCTGATCCTCGGCCCAGGACCGGATCACTGCCATAGCGTGCTCGGCCTCGCATGTTCGGAATCGGTCGACAGTGATGTGGCTGCGCCACCAGCGGCCGTGAAGATCGGGGTGCGATGGGACTTGCTGCGCCATCGAACGGTGCCGCAAAGTCGTGCCCGTACTGCGGTGCGCCGATGATCGCATCGATGACCTTGCCATCGTCCTGCGCGCCCGAGACCTCTAATCGCACGATCAAGATCCACATGTATGTGTGCTCGGCCAGATCGACGTATTCGGAGCCGGCGAATCGGAGGGACGTGATCGCCACCTCGCCATCGTCGCAGGCCGCGCAACCGCACTCACATGCGGCTGCAAGTGGCAGAGCGTGACCTCGGCTGGGTGATGCGACTAGCCAGCTGACGGGCGGTGCATGAGGCCCACGGCGACGGCTGCAGTACTCACGGCGAGGGCGCCCAGGACGGCCAGCGCACTGCCGCTCGCGTAGCTCGTAGACCCACCTGCCGACAAGGTCAGCGAGTTGGCGTGCGAAATCCGCCGCGCTGCCTCCACAACGCTGAGCACAACTGCGACCGCACCGGCCACCGCTGCCGTCCAAGCCAACGCTGTTAGTCGCCAGATGATCTGCAGAGCACCGACAACGAGCGTCACGGTGGCGACCGAGATAAGGGAGAGCGACAGCGAGTCCGCATGCAATGACTCGGTCGATGAAGCGCCCTGTACGTGGTAGCTCGCCCATGGCATGGCCGCCGTCGCTACAAGTAGCAGACAGGCGCCGACGAATTCCACGGCGACCCACACCCTCAGGCTGTCGCGAGCATCCACCACCGAGGACACGATGCCATGCTTGCATGCGAACGAAGCCACAAGCGCCCGGACGTGGCCCGACACCGGTCCTGCACGAAGTCTCTAAGTAGCCGCATGGCGCGCGGTCGTGCCGATGTGCGGATACGCACAGTAGTGCCGATGTCCGGTGTACGCCGACGTCGATCGCCCGCGACCGCGTCGGCGGAAAAAGGCGTGTGGTCTATTGGTCGGGGTCGCGCCAGGATGTCGCCGAAGTGATCAGAACGCTGGTGCGTCGACGTAGGTCGTCCAGCTGAGATCGCAGGTAATTGTTCTCGCTGCGGAGGTACGCGCACGATTCGTCCGGTCAAGCCGCATTGAGGCATGAAATCTGGGACCCTCCCATGTTGCCTTCATCGAAACTCCGCCGAACCCGACGGTGGTCGTGAACGCGGGAGGCCGCTCACCGCGTCGAGTAGGTGTGGGGAAGGCTTTCTAATGGGGACTCTGCGCGTTGCCATCCTGAGCGTCACCGTGGCGGCGGTGTTGTCGAGTTGCTCGGACGGGAACAGGTCGGTGCAGTCGGGCACCTCAATCTCGGCAGGTCAGCCTGCACGGCAGCTCGTCGGCTCTCGATGGGTGCTGACCGAGATCACGACAGGGCACAGCGCACTGTCTGTTCCAGAGTCGCCGCAAGCGACGTGGCAGTTCACTGCCGATCGGCAGTTTCTCGCGTCGGACACGGTGAACGCAATCTCCGGCAGATATCGCCTTAGTCCCACCGGGTTCGCGACCATGAATGCCGGGACGACGCTCGTGGGCTACGCGGGTTCCGACCCGGTGCGCTTGGCAGTGATCTCAGCTTTCCGGGCAATGACCAGCGGACCTGTCGATGTGGCGCTGACCTCCTCGCCGCCGAACGCTGTGACGATGCGGGTCCCGGGGTACGTCCTGAAGTTCCGCCGGTCCGGGTCCGCCGTCACCTTCCCACCGGCGTCACCAACCTCGACTGCGAGCCATTAGCGAGTTTGGAGACGCGACCGACCATGCCGCAGCGGGTGCGCGCTGCCGTCGACGAGCGTGCGACGGGCTAAGCAGGCGTAACCAAGGTCGCGGCCCACTCAGCCTGGTCAGGCATCAGGACCCACTCAAGCGTCGCAGCGCCTGTCCGCACGCAAATCACCTGCGTGCCAGGCATCGCCGACAACGCTTCGCGTCCGCTGACCGAGCGTTGCTCACTTCGGTCGATCTGCCCTACGGGTACCCGGATTGCAGCCCTGCGCATGAACCGCACGCCACCCAAGTAGGGGGTCAGGACGATCGCACCTAGCTCCAGAGTGGCGAGCCCATGTGCCATCGAGTAGTTAGCCCAGCTTGCTCGCCCTCAACGACACGGAGACCGCACTCGATCTTGTTGTCACGCGCATATCGCTCTGCTCGCTCCACCCCCACACGGTACGGCCAACGCATGGTCACCAATGCGCGGACATGCCGCGACACGGGCATGGCGGCATAGCGTCCGACCATGCCGCTTTGCAGTGCATACTCTCGTCGTGCGCTGGACCCGGTTGGCACTGGAATGCGTGTACGTAGCAATTCCGGGCACTCTTGCGGTCATTGGCAATGAGCGCGAGTACGCCGGTTGGTATATCGCGGCGTTGGCCATGACCCTCCCGTGTGGCATCGCTGGCTTCCTCGGAATCTATGGCGGGTTCGCCGCTATCCGCGGGATCGGTGATCTCGTCGCCTCATCGACGACCTCGAATGGCGACGACGCCGCCTGGTTCAGCGCGGCGATCGATTTCCTCCGTGTGGGCGCGTTCGTCGCCGCGGCGGTCGGCAACGTCCTCTTGCTCGAGATGCTGCGCAGGCGTGGAGCTAGCCGTTCGGACCGCCGCAGCCTCGGTTCGACCCACTAGGCCGACGCTACGAAGCGGGCGACGGCTCACCCGACGGGTCACCAGATACGAGTTGCTCCGTGACCAAACGTCCGGACATGGCCGATGAGCGGATGTCTCGCGCCGCGTCGGACGCACACCACGATCCCATCCGAGCAAGTGGTGCCAGCACGCTGGCGATCAAGCTCGTCCAGCGAGGACCGTGTCGTCTGTCAGATACCGGACGGAGGGCACTGCCATGAATACGTCTCGCATACTTGCCGCAGCCACAGCACTGGGCATCGCGGCCTCAAGCTTCATCGCGGCGACGCCGGCACTCGCAGGCACGGCCGATCGCGGCACGTATTCGAAGGACTACTCCGACACCTTCGACGGGTGCGGAACACCAGTGGGCGTCAGTGGCACCGTTACCGGGCAGTTCATCGATCAGTTGCGCGGGTCGAATCCGGTGCCGTTCTATCACGATCACTTCCTCGACACGACGACGTACACGAATCTCGACACGGGGCGTAGCTTCTTCACCGTCAACCGCGCGACGCACCTCGATACGGAATACGTGCAGGTCACCGGCACGATCGTCCGCATCTCGGGCAAGGACTCCGGGACGTTCAGCGTGTACGACAGCAGCGGAAAGCTGTACCACCGCCAATCCGGACTGCAACGAGCGACCTTCGTCATCGACACGATGGGCACAGACGACAGCTCGGACGACGTACTGCTCGATGCTCAATTCTCGTCGTACGGCCACTTCCCCAGCGCCGACTTCTGCGCCGATGTCGCGGCGCTGACCTCGTAGCGGCGTAGCCAACGGAGCCAGCTTGGGACGCCGACCCCGCCGACCCCGCCGACTATCTCGATCAGTTGCGGCCTAGCACCATCGCGGTGTGCGGGCGGGATGGCACGCTCCTGGCCCGACAATCCGAATGCACACGAGCGGGCGTCCGCTGACCGGCAGCGGTCGTGCTCAGGCCAGCTCGGCGAGCTGCACGATGCGGAAGTGGTTGCCGAACGGGTCCCGGGCACCGCAGTCCACGCCATACGGCTGCTCCGTCGGTTCCTCGGTGAACTCGACGCCGCGTTCCTTGAGCGTCTCGTAGGTCTTACGACAGTCGTCGGTCGTCAGCCCGAAGGTGAAGCCGGTCGCACCCTTGGCCACCAGCTCGCGCGTCTGCTCGCCACTGGCAGGGTCCATCCCCGGCGGCCCGGGCAGTTCCAGCAGGATCTCACGGCCCGGGTCGCCGGGTACGCGAACCGTGAGAAAGCGCATCGGGCCGAAGTCCATGTCGACGCCCACCTCGAGGCCGAGCTTGTTGATGTAGAAGTCCAGCGCCTCGTCCTGGTCCAGCACAAAGACGTGGCTCATGTTGATCGAGTTGAACACTGTTTCCTCCGCGGGTGATCATTGGTGACGCCGACGCTATGGCTCAGTCGACGACACGCGCTTCTCCGAAACTGCTCGGTCTGGACCAGCTCATCGAGAAGCAGGTCGGTGCGACCAACACAACACGTTTGGCCCGGAATGCCGAGGGGGAAGCGCCCACGATCGTGCGAAACGTCCGGCTGAACGTCCCCAGGCTGGTGAAGCCGACCGCCATGCAGATCTCCGTAACTGGCCTATCGGTGACGCGGAGGAGAAACATCGCCCGCTCCACCCGGCGACGTTGCAGGTAGCGGTGCGGGGTCTCGCCGAAGGTCGCCCGGAAGGTGCGGATGAAGTGCGCCTCGGACACGTACGCGATCGCGGCCAGGGTGGGGATGTCCAAGGGCTCGGCATAGTCTCGATCCATCGCATCCCGCGCTCGCAGCATGCGACGGTTGACCGCCTCCAACTCCCTGCTCACCCGGGTATTCCACCACGGCCGCGCGCGTCGCTCGGCACGGTCATCCCAGAGCTGAAGACCGCCGGCCGTGACCGCCAGTGCCTCCTCGCGGGAGATACCAGCTACTCAGTGACGCGCGCACCCAACTCGCCGGATGCGGATCTTGACCGCGTGGCGTGGTCGGCGGAGAAGTCGTTCTGCGGCCTCAGCCGCGGATGACGGACACGACGCTGTAGATGCCAAGTGCGAGCATGACGGCGGCTGCGATGCGGGTGATCCATTTGATGGGGATGACCTTCAGCAGTGTCTTTCCACCAAGCAGGGCGAGCAGACCGACGGCCCACAGCCCGAGCACTGCGCCGATGCCGACCGAGATCGGGTTGTTGTATTTGGCGGCGAGGTTCGCGGTCAGGATCTGGGTGAGGTCGCCCCATTCGGCCACGAAGATCACGCCGTAGCCGAGGGATGCGATTCTCCAGAAGCCCGCGGTGTCGGGGACAGCGGAGACTTCGGCTTCCTCCTCGTGCTCGCCTTCTATTCCCTCCCGCCAGATCAGAACCGCGCCTATCAGAAATAGCACCGCAACGACGGCTTCGACGCCCCGGCGCGGGAGCAGAGTGAGCAATGATCCGGCGCCCACAGCCACGATGACGTGGATCAGGAACGCGGCGGCCATGCCCGCGAACACCCACCGCCACGGGAACCGGGTACCCAGCACCAGGCCGGCGACGGCGGTCTTGTCCGGAAGCTCGGCCACGAAGATCAGTCCGAAGACGGTGGCGATGATGGCGATGTTCAGCACACGGAGCCCTTCACATGGGGCTGCGGTCCGCTGTAACTCTGAAGAACGGAGCACGTCGGACCGCAGCCGAGGCTGTCAATGTCCGAACGTCTCGTCCAGCCGCTCTCGCGGCCCTGGGCACCGGGCCGAATTTTCGCCGGCCAGTATGTCGACACCCAGTCGAGGGACTACTCCCGTTCGACTTGATCATACCGTTCGATGCTGGCGGCGCCTCACGCAGGTCTCCGTGTGCCCTTCGAGATGGACAGCTGGTGCAGTAGCACCCGACATCGGTTCATGGCTCGTCGTCGCCATCTCCCAGACCGGGGACGCTGAAGACACGTTGCTACGCCGGCGCAGCCGTCGATAGCGACCGGCTGATCGACACGACCGCACTGCTCGGCGGTGCCTCGACGGCCGCCGATGTGCGATGCCATGATTGTCCGAGGGTGGGCCGGCGGGCGGCCCAGCGCGCGGACCCTGCACCGGCGAGGTGGGCGGCGATGCTCAGTCGTGCAGCGGTGGCCCTGGGCTTGAGTCCTGTGCAGCAGGACTACCTGCTGCAGGCGCGGCAGATGCAGTCGTTGTCCTTCATGGTGCACATTCCGCTGGTCTGCTTCGGGATCGCATTCCCGGCGATGATTCTGTTCATCGAGTGGCGCTACTTGCGCACCGGCGACGAGGTCTACAAGACGCTGGCCCGCCGGTGGACCAAGGTGCTGGTGACCCTGTTCGCGGCCGGAGTCGTGACCGGCACGATCCTCAGCTTCGAGATGGGCCTGCTATGGCCGGACTTCACCTCGACCTTCGGCAGCGTCTTCGGGCTCGGCTTCGCGATCGAGGGGTTTTCGTTCTTCCTCGAGGCGATCTTCATCGGCATCTATGTGTACGGGTGGGACCGGCTGTCGCCGCGCGCGCACTTCCTCGTCGGCGTTCCGATCGCGATTGCCGGCGTGCTCGGTTCGTTCATGGTCATTTCGGTGAACGGTTGGATGAACCACCCGCAGGGCTTCCGGCTCGAGAACGGCCAGGTGACCGACGTGCATCCGGTGCGAGCGCTGTTCGGCAACCCGTACTTCTGGCACGAACTCGTCCACATGTATCTGGCCGGGTTCATGGTGACCGGTTTCCTCGTCGCCGGCGCCTACGCGATCGGCAAGCTGCGCGGCAGGTGGGATCGCTATCACCGGATCGCGCTCGCGGTGCCGTTGACGGCAGCTGCGGTAGCTGCGCCGCTGCAGGTGCTGGTCGGTGATTGGGCTGCGCGGGTCGTGGCGACGGACCAGCCGATCAAGCTGGCCGCGCTGGAGGGGTTGGGGCCGACCACGCGCGGGGCGCCTGAGCATCTGCTCGGCTGGTACACCGACGGCCGTGTTCAGTACGGCATCGAGATTCCCCGGCTGTTGTCGCTGTTGGCCTTTCACAATCCGAATGCGACGGTGACCGGACTGGACACGGTTCCCGCCGGAGACATTCCGCCGGTCAACGTCGTGCGCATCGCGTTCCAGCTGATGGTCGGCATCGGGACGCTGCTGGCGCTGCTGTCGGTGATCTTCCTCTTCGTCCGGTGGCGGCGCGGCCGGCTGCCGGGCACGCTGTGGTTCTACCGGGCACTGGCGCTCGCCGGGCCGGCGGCGGTCGTCGCGCTGATCGCCGGTTGGGTGACCACGGAAGTGGGCCGCCAGCCCTGGGTCGTCTACCGGGTCATGCGCACGAACGAGGCGGTGACATCGGCGTCCGGCATTCCAGTGAGCTACGCAGTGCTGGCTCTCACCTACCTCGTCCTGATCGCAGCCGTCGCATGGGCGCTACGGCATCTCGCGATCAAGCCGTTGCCGGCGCCGTCGCCGTCGGACGTCACCCCGGTGGGCTGAGCCGTGCTGGAGACGATCGTGCTGCTGTTCGTGCTGGCGGGCCTGGTGCTCTACACCGTGCTGGCCGGCGCTGATTTCGGCGCCGGCTTGTGGCAGTTGCTTTCGGGGCCGGGTCCACACGGCCGGGCCATCCGTGATCACGCGCATCACGCGATGGCCCCGGTGTGGGAGGCCAACCATGTGTGGCTGATCTTCGTCCTCACGATCACATGGACTGCGTTTCCGGTTGTATTCGGCTCGTTGGCCTCGACGCTCACCATTCCGCTCTCGCTCGCGGGGCTCGGCATCATCTTCCGAGGCCTGGCGTACGCGCTTCAGTCCGCGACGGACGTGCCGCGGGAACGGCGCGTCATCGACACGATCTTCGCGATCTCGTCCGCCCTGACGCCGTTCATGCTGGGCGCCGCGGTCGGGGCGATCGCCTCCGGGCGAGTGCCGGTCGGCAACGCCGCCGGGGACCTGGTGAGCAGTTGGATCAACCCGACGTCGATCCTCATCGGCTGTCTGGCCGTGGCCGTCGGTGCGTTTCTCGCCGCGGTGTACCTGGCCGCGGACGCCGCGCGACTCGGCGATGCAGCCCTGCAACGAGCCTTCCGAACCCGAGCACTCGCGACCGGCGTGCTCACCGGCGCCCTCGCGGTAGCCGGTCTCGTCGGGGTGCACCACGACGCCCGGCACATCTACGACGGGCTGACGAGCGGCTACGGCCTCGCTGCGGTCATCGTCTCGGCATGCGCAGGGATCGGCACGCTCGTCCTGGTGTCGATCTCACGGTTCCAACTGGCTCGGCTCAGCGCTGCGCTCGCGGTGGCGGCGATCGTCGCCGGCTGGGCCGCTGCGCAGCGCCCGAGGGTGCTGCCCGGACTCACCCTGCACCAGGCCGCTGCAGGCCGTGCCACCTTGATCGCCGTGATCGTCGCCGTCGTGGTCGGCGGACTGATCCTCGCACCGTCGCTCGGCCTGCTATTCCGGCTGGTACTCGCGGGCGGATTCGATCCCGCGGCGGCGCACACGCAGGCACCGCCAGCGGGCGGTTCCGTGTCGCATCGATCACGGGGCAGGTATGCACGCGTCGCCGTCGTCTGCGCGGTCGCCGGCGTCGTGCTGCTCACCTTGCTCGACGGCGCACCGGCGCACGCGGTCGGTGTCGTGGTGCTTTTGGCCGCGGCCGCACTCACCTTCGCCGCCGTGTCGCCTGACGAGCTCGCCTGACGAGGACGACGTCGCCACGAGCTCTCGGCGTTCGGCCGGACAGTGAAATGGAGCGCCGAGCGAAGGCCGGATCACAGCCTCAAACGCGGATACGGATCGGATCGAGCCCACCACTGTGCCGGCCCGAGTACTCGATCTGGGGGGCCTCGCTCTTGGTTGACACACGGCCGACGAACAGCGAATAGTCCAATTGATACGGCTTACCGGAGATGTCCCGGTGTCCCGTCCGAGAAGCGACCACCAACGTCGGAGGGTCCGCCTCATGTCTCGTCGACTGCTCGCCGTGCTGTCCGGATTCTTCGTCGCTGTCACCGGGACGACGGTCTTCACCGCTCCCGCCCACGCCTCACCCGCTCGCGCGATGCCCGCCCCGCCCGGTCTCGCCTCTGGCCCCGAAATCTCGGTGACCACCCGACTGACCGATCGGCGCGAGGTCGCGGCCGGCACGCGGGCCTACTCGATCGGCTTCGAGGACGGCCGGTTCTACGCCAACGGCTGGCACATCACCGGCGAGATGGGCGGCATCTGGACGCCGCCGATGAAGAT
>JAVHVN010000144.1:0-2695 GCA_032160545.1 Pseudonocardiales bacterium
CGCGCTGCTGCTCGTCGGTGCCGTTTCCGCCACCGGCTGCAGCGGCCCGCAGCAGCGACTGGACTTCGGCGGCAAGGCGGTGCCCATCAACGTCGCCTTCGGCAAGCCGCCGACGGACCGCAAGGCCACACCTGCACCCGGCACTGTGCTCCAGCCGGTTCCGGGTGGCATCGGCGTTGTTCCTTTCGCGCCGGGGACAGTGCCGGCCGGCCCGGGAGGAGCCGTCCCCGTTCCGAGCGCAGGAGCTGCGCTCGACCCCTGCCCGGCGCAGGACCCGTTCAAGTTCCCGCGGCGTGAAGCCACGAACGTCGTGGAGCAGGACGTGCCCGAGGGGCAGTTTCCGTTCCGGATCTCGGGGTCCTACACGCAGAACGGGAAGAAGACGCGGTACAGCCAGACCGTCTACGAGACGGTGAAGCGACTCGCTTCCGATCCGGCCGGCCGCACGCGCTTCTCCGTGCACGACAGCCTGCTGGGGATCGCCTACACGGCGACCTACGTCGTGACGCCGCCACCCGACCCCAACGTCCCCGGCGAGATCGGGCTCGAGTCGATGGTGGAGCAGGGCGGCGACAACGCCAGCTTCACGCCCGCCAAGCCACTGCGGCTGCTCCAGACGCGGGCCGAGAAGGGCGTCACGTGGACAGACGCGACGAGTGACCCGCTGTCGGCCACCAGCGCGACCGTCAGCGGCGCCATCACCGGCAAGGTGCGGATCAACGCGTGCGGGCAACCGGTCGAGACGTGGGAGGCGCAGGTCTCGCAGCGCCTCATCTCGCAGAACCAGGACATCACGTCGACCCGCACGCTCTACTTCGGGACCGGCTATGGCGGTCTGCTGGTCGGCGAGCACAACAGCTTCAGCGGCACGGCTCGCGGCGACTCTGTCTCGGGTGAGTCGACGACGCTCATCAACGTCGACCCTGGCGTGCGATGAGATCGGCCGGGTTCGCCCTGACGACGGTCCTGCTGGTCGCGGCGTGCGGCGGTGGCAGTCGCGGTGACCAGATTCCCGCCGGCACCTTCGTCGGCAGCACCGCGACCGATCAGGCCGTGACGCTGGTTGTGGGGGACAAGGTCACCGTCAACCGCCACCCCGCTCGCTTCGTGAAGCGCGACGTGATCGAGGTTCGCGAGGGTGAGGCCCGCGCGACGATCACCTGCAAGGTCCTCGACCACAAGCAGGAGCAGCTCCGCTGCACCTTCCGTATGGCGCCCCCCGGCGGCGCTTCCCCGACCACCGAGGTCATCGACCTCATGCTGCTGTAAGGAGAACGGTGGACGACCGCACGCGCGCGTATCTCGGCGCGCCGTCACCCCTGCTCGACCCGGCGTACCAGGTCGACCCCTGGGCCTCGGCCGAGCTGACCGCCACGGGTCTCGTGCTGCGCACAGCGGGTGGGCTTGACTTCCCGTGCACGGCATCGGTTCCTGTCGAGGGCGTGCTCCGGTTGCGCATCGGCGACACCTCACGGCTGCCCGACCCGAGTCCGATGCTGGCCCGCGACGTGCCGGAGACCGCCGCTGAGGTCAGGCAGACGAGTCCGACCACCGTGTCGCTGCACGGCAGCGGCGTGACGGCCTCCCTCGGCCCTGGTGGCCTCACGATGGCCGGCCTGGAGCAGCCGACGGTGTTCTCCAGCGGGCAGCTGATGCAGGCCGACGCGGTCGTCGGCTTCCTGCATGCGGCGGCGCTGCCTGCGCAGGCCCGGGTCTACGGCGGCGGGGAGAGCTTCCAAGGACCGGACCTGCGCGGGAGGGTCCGCCGTGGCGTCAACCTCGAGTGCCACGGCGCGGCGGGGCTGGATGCGTCGTACCTCAGTGTGCCGTTCTACTGGACTGACGCCGGCTGGGGCGTCTTCGCCCACACGGGCGCGCCCGTGACTGCCGACCTCGGCGCCACGCATGCTGACGTCGCGGCCGTCGCAGTGCCCGGCGCCGGACTGGACCTGTTCGTTCTGCGTGGCGACGCACCCGCCCTGCTACGGCGGTACCTCGCCGTGACAGGCCTGCCGGGGCGCTTCCCGGAGTGGGGCTTCGGCGTCTGGACGAGTCGCTGCTCGTATCTCAGCGCGGAGGAGATCGATGACGTCGTGCGGCACTACGAGGCTGCGGACTGCCCCTTGGACGTCGTGCACGTCGACGCCTGGGTGAAAGGCAACGTCATCAAGGACCTCACCTGCTCGTGGGAGATCGACCGGGATCGCTTCCCGGAGGGATGGGCGCGCCGCCTGCTCGACCGCGGTGTGCGCACCAGCCTGTGGCACAACTCCTTCGTGCTCGAGGGAACAGCTGCCGGCGACGAGCTCGCATCGACGGGGCTCGTCCTGCGCGACGAAGCCGGCACGATCGTGGGGACCAACGACATGCCCGAGCGGATGGTCATCGACTTCACCGACGACAAGGCTGTCGCGTGGTGGCACGACAAGGTCGTGACGACCGTCCAGGACGAGGGCAACGTCAGCTTCAAGCCTGACTTCGCCGAGGAGGTGCCGCCGTCCGCTCTGAGTGCCGACGGCCGCACCGGGTGGGAGATCCGCAACGAGTACGCGGTCCGGTACCAGCGCGCGACGCACGACGCACTCCGCGAGGTGCTGGCTGACGACGAGATCGCGATGTTCTGCAGATCGGGTACGGCGGGGGCGCAGCGCTATCCGTGCCACTGGGTCGGCGACACACCGTCGACGTGGTCCGG
>JAVHVN010000215.1:0-3144 GCA_032160545.1 Pseudonocardiales bacterium
ATGAAGGCCTGCAGGATGCGCGTCTCCGGCGGATTGTTGGCGGTGTCGACCACCACCACGCCCTGCGTGGTGACGACGCAGGGGGTGGTGATCGTCGACACTGGAAACAATCCGCCGGAAACCCGCATCCTGCAGAACTTCATCAAGTCGGTGACGAACCAGCCGGTGCGCTATGTCGTCATCAGTCAGAACCATGGCGACCATGCGGGCGGCATCCCGGCCTTCCTCCCATCCGCGCACGTGATCGTGCAGGAGCGCGTCGCCAAGGACTGGGCGTCGTGGAAGCCCTATCAGACCAAGGCATGGCGCAAGCGATTCCGCGAACGCGTCGACGTGCTCAAGGACGCAAACCCGAGCGATTTCGTCATCAGCTTCAAGGAGAACATGATGCTGAGCCTGGGCGGCAAGACGATCGAACTCATCTACGTAGACGATAAATACAATCCCGGCGACATCGCGATCTGGCTGCCGCAGAGCGGCGTGATGCATGCCGGATTCGTCGGCTATATCGATCGCCATCCCGACATCCGGCCCGACTACAGCCATGGCACCACGATGGGCATGCTCAAGCAGCTCGAAGTCTTAAGCGCGCTCAAGCCGAAGGTGATGATCCCGGCGCATGGCCCGCTCGGCGACGTGAAGGACCTGCACGCGCTCACCGACTACCTGCTGCTGGCACGGCAGAAGGTGCGCAGCATGATGGCCAAGGGCATGCCCCTGCCGGCGATCGTCAAAGAGTTCCACATGAATGAATACAAGGGGTGGGATCGTGAGAACCATTTCGAATGGCTCGCCGAAACCCTTCATCGCGAGCTGCAAAGTCTCGGTCCGCAGGTTCCGCAGATCGTTGAACAGAAGTTCAGCGGCACCATCGCGCGGCTTGAGGAGGAGGGCAGGCGGCTGATTGTGAATACCGACAGCGGAACGGACGTGCGGCTGCGAATTGCGTCGGATACCGATATCGATGGCGCCGCCACCGATCGTTCCGAGCTCAAGCTCGGGATGAAGCTCACGGGGACGTACCAGGTGCCGCAGGGGTTCAATGCGGCGCTCGGTTATGATGTGGTGGAGATGATTGTGGCGCGGTAGATGCCTGAAGTCCTGGAGGATGGGTGGAGGAACATCAGCGCGTTCACGCGCGTCTTGCGACGCGCTATTCGCGTACTTTCTTTACGCGTTTTTCCGAAACCCATCATCGGCCCTCCGGAGCGGTGCTGATGGGTTTCGCTATTACAAGTGTGTGGCAATAGTGTGCGTTGTTGACCGCTCTACCCATCCTACGAGACTGTCCCCACCAGCCGCAGCGGCTGGTCGTCAAGCATTGCCTGCACAGCTAACCGCGCCTTGGCGGGATCAAGGCCATGTAGCGCGGCAAGATCGGAACATTCTGCCACGATTGTCTCGACGTCCTGTGTTTTCTTCAGGCGCTTGTACTGGTCCTCATGGTGGAGGCCCATGCTGGCGCCGACGATTTCCAGCGCATTGAGGACCTGGAAGGGCCAATCCCGTTCATGCGCGCACAATTCGCGGTGATCGGCGTGATAGACGGTGACGAGCGCGTCAACGCCTGCATCGCGTGCGGCTTCAAGCTCGCTGCGTTGCAGGTCGCGCTTATAGGTGGGTAGCGCGCGCAGATAATTGCTCATCAGGCCAACGGCCGGCTGGTGGAGATCGACGAGTTCGATGCCGGGCACGGCCGTCAACACCGCCATCGCGGCCTCCATCACGCCAGGGACGCCCGGATGGCGATGCAGCGCAATGCGCATCTCGACGCGCTGCTGCAGCATCGGGCGCAATCGGTCGAGCTTGTCACGAAGGAACAGGAAAAACGGTGTCATGTCGAACGGCCTGGCGCCACGCGTGCGCTCTACGGTCGGAAGCGTGACCTCGTTGAATTGCACGAGGCAGCTCGGACACCAGGCCAGCACCTGGCCGGTCTTGCTGCGCGCGAGTTTGTCCATGGTATTCTCGCCGAAGCGGCCCGACGTATCGATATCGCCGGGGCGCAATTGCACGATGCCGCAGCAGTGACTGGGGCCGCCCATGACGTGATACGTGGTGCCAAGCGCATCCATGATGTCGAGCGCCAGCAGCGCGATGTGTGGCGTCTTGAGAACATTGCAGCCTGTGTAAAACACGACGTCCGGGATTTCTTCGGGGGCGTCGTCAGCTCCGGGCGTGCGTGATGTCGGAAGCTGTCCAAGTCGCACCAGAATGTCATCGGCCAACTGCATTCTGGAAAGGTTCGTAACATCCCGGCTGACTTTGCGAAAATCCTCGACCCCAATCCGCCGTCGCTCGGCAGGTTCGTTTCTGGCGCGCGCCATCGCAACCCGCGCCATGTTGAGCAGAAAGCGCGGATTGACCCCGTAATCACAGGCCTTGATGCATTCGCCGCTGAGGATACAGGCGCTCGCCCATTTGCGCGAGAACTCGGGACCGTCGCCCGTCCGGACGATGTCGAGGATGCCGGCGATCGTGGCCCGCGGGTCAGCACCGGCGACCCCCGCCGGCTCCTTGATGGGGCAGGCCTCGAAGCACTTGCCGCAGGTCGTGCAGGCGTCGACCATCGTGTCGACGCGGGCAGCAAGGGCCGTTTCAAAAGCGCTCTTCATGATGGTCCTGCGATTGACTCTGTGATTATACCGGCCCGCAGCTTAACATGGCCCATGGGAAACAAATATCCGGAGACGTAGGGCGCCCCCGTTCCGAATTCGACAAACCGCTCGCTCCACCTTAGATGGGGGCGTCAGAACACCGGGGAACCGCCTTAATGAAACGCAGCACCGATCGTATCCTTACGACCCATGTGGGCAGCCTTATCCGGCCGCCGGAACTCCAGGCGTCCCTTCGTGCGCGGCAAAAAGCGGAAGGGTTCGATCAGCTGGCTTTTGACCGCCAGTTGACCGCCTCGGTCGGAGAGATTGTCCGGCAGCAGGCCACAACCGGCATCGATGTGGTGAGCGACGGTGAATTCGGCAAATCCATCAGTTGGTCGCAATATGTGCTGGAGCGATTGAGCGGGTTTGAGCGGCGTCCGTTCAAGCCGGGCGCCAACACGTTCCAGCGCGGCGTCGATCGCGAGCGCTTTGCCGAGTTCTATGCCGAGCTCGACGCCAAGGAGGGCGTTGCCACCACCATGGA
>JAVHVN010000166.1:0-25794 GCA_032160545.1 Pseudonocardiales bacterium
CCCGGGTACGGGCCGCCGCCGGGCTATCCGCCGCCGCCCGGGTACGGACCGCCGCAGTACGGGCCTCAGTACGGCGGGTACCAACCCACACCTCCGTACGCCACGCCGCAACCCGACCCGTACGGCAACGCGACGTATCACGGCGCCGAGCCGCAGCAGGCCGCACCGGCGAGCCCGGCCGTCGCGATCAGCAAGGCGGCGATCACCCAGACCAACCGCGCGGCCCGGGTGGTCACTCGCAAGGTCATCAGCGCGAGCAAGGCCGACGGGGCGTCCGAGTCCGGGCTCACGGCGCTGATCTGGAACCAGGTGCTGAGCTACGGCACCGACGCGATGATCACCGTGGCGCTGGCGGGCACCGTCTTCTTCGGCGCGTCGGCCACCGCGCAGCGCGGCAACGTCCTGCTCTACCTGCTCATCACCATGGCGCCCTTCGCGGTCGTCGCCCCGATCATCGGCCCGGCGCTCGACCGGTTGCAGCACGGGCGGCGCTGGGCGATGGCGGGTACCGCGATCGGCCGCGCGGTGCTGGCGCTCGTCATGGCGAGCCACCCCCAGGAGCTGCTCGTCCTCTACCCGTGTGCCCTGGGTTCGCTGGTGCTGTCGAAGGCCTACGGCGTCATTCGCGCGGCGGCGGCACCGCGGCTCGTCCCGCCCGGACTCACGCTCACCGAGGCGAACGCCCGGCTGTCGATCTTCGGGCTCGGCTCGACCATCGTCGGGGGTGGGTTCGTCGGCGTGATCATCAAGGTCAGCGGCTCGTACTCGCTGGGCCTCACCGTCACTGCGATCGCCTTCGCCGCCTGTGCCTTCTTCGCGTTCCGCCTGCCTCCGCAGGTCGACTCGGCCGTCGACGCGCCACGACACCCACAGGAACCGCCCCGGCCTCCCGGGCAACCGCGCGTCCCGCCGATGGTCCGTATCCGCAGCTGGTCGAGGCGCGGGTTCGCCGACGACCTGGTGATCGCGTTGCAGGGCGAGTCGGTGCTGCGGTTCCTCTCCGGCCTGCTCACGATCTTCCTGGCCTTCTACATCGAGCACACCCAGCACGGGCTTGCCGCGGCCTGGCAGCTCGGCGCCGTGATCGGGGCCGCCGGCGTGGGCAACTTCGCCGGCACGGCGATCGGCACGAGGGTGAAGATGGCCAGGCCCGACGTCCTGATCATCGTGGCCGTGGCGGTCGCGGCCGCCTCCGCGCTACTCGCCGGCCTGCTGTTCAGCATCACCATGGCCGTCGTCGGCATGTTCGTCTGCGCCGTCAGCAACGCGCTCGCGAAGATCTGTCTCGACGCGTTGATCCAGAACGACGTCGTCGAGACGCTGCGCTCGAGCGCGTTCGCGCGCTCGGAGACGTTCCTGCAGCTCGCGTGGGTACTCGGGGCAGCGATCGGGGTGCTGCTGCCGGTCCGGCACGGCGGCGGCATCGGCTTCGCGGTAGGAGGTGTCGTGTCGGGTGTCGTGGCGGTCTACGGCATCCTGCGGTTCCGTGCGATGAAGCGGGACACATCGCCGGCGGCCCGGCGGGCCTATCCCGGTAGCGTGTGAGCCGGTCCTCGAGAGCGCCGGGTCCCCGATCCGGCCGCCGACGGCGCCCTCACGCGCCGACCGCCCGCCCGATTGGAGCTGCATGCCTGCCCGCGCCCGCGCCGCCACCGCCGCCGGAGTGCTGCTCGCCGCCGCCGTGCTCACGGCGTGCAGCAAGCCGGCGCCGAAGGTCACCGTCCTGGGCGGCGGCAAGGTCGTGAACATCACGCCGTCGACGTACTGCTTCGACGCCGCGCACTGCCCGAAGTCGAGCTCGCTCGACCTGCCGGTGCTGACGGTCGCGGCCGACGAGGCGGTCATGATCGACGTGCCGCGCCAGGTCGAGGGCCGCGGGTGGCAGGCCCAGGCGCTCACGCTCGACGGCTCGAAGGTGCTGGGGGCGAGCGGCGCGATCGACACGAGCCACTCCTACCGCGTCCCGAGCGCGACGAACGGCGGCAACGCCTTCATCGTGCAGGTCGACGAGTTGCACGGCGGCAAGCCGGACGGCAGCGTCTGGAGCTTCCTCGTCAAGGTCTCGCTGACCAAGTGACACTGCTGGTCGTCATCGCCGTCGCCGCCGAGCGGGACGCGGTCGTGGCGGCCCTGCCCGCCGGTGCGGACGTCCGGGTCACCATCGGCGGGGTCGGCCCGGCCGCAGCCGCCGCCTCGACCGCGGCCGAACTCGCACGCGCCGAATACGACCTCGTGCTCAGCGCCGGCATCGCAGGCGGGTTCGCCCCGGCGGCGACCGGCGACATCGCCGTCGCCTCCAGGGTGGTGTTCGCCGACCTCGGCGCCGAGACCGCGGACGGGTTCCAGCCGATCTCTGCGCTGGGCTTCGGAACCGATACGTACGCGGTCGACCCCGAACTGGCCGCCCGGCTGGCGACGCTGACCGGCGGCAGGCTCGGGGCCGTCCTGACCGTCGCCACCGTCACCGGCACGGCGGGCAGATCCGCCGCGCTGGCGCAGCGGTATCCCGATGCGGTCGCCGAGGCCATGGAGGGCGCCGGAGTCGCCGCCGCGGCGGTCACCTTCGGCGTGCCCCTCGCCGAGGTGCGCGCCGTCGCCAACACCGTCGGCCCGCGCAACCGCGCGGCCTGGGACGTGCCCGGCGCGCTCGCGGCCCTGGGTCGCGCGATCGCCGCGATCTGCTGCGAGGCACCATGGACGCCGTGAGGCTCGCGTTCTCCCCCTGCCCGAACGACACCTTCGTGTTCCACGCGTGGACGTCGGGGCTGGTCGAGGGGGCGCCCCCGGTCGAGGTGACCTTCGCCGACATCGACGTCACGAACACCGCTGCCGAACGCGGGGAGTTCGACGTCGTGAAGGTGTCGTTCGCCGCGCTGCCGTGGCTGATGGACCGCTACACCTTGCTGCCGTGCGGCGGCGCGCTGGGCCGCGGCTGCGGCCCGCTCGTCCTCACCCGCGGTGACCGAGCCGACCGAGCCGACCTCGACGGTCGCACGGTCGCGGTGCCGAGCGATCGATCGACCGCGTATCTGCTGTTCCGGCTCTGGGCGGCCGGCCAGTGCCCGGCCCGCATCGACGTCGTGCCGTTCGCCGAGATCATGCCGGCGGTGCGCGACGGCCGGTACGACGCCGGGCTGGTGATTCACGAGGCACGGTTCACGTATCCGTCGTACGGCCTGCACGCGCTGGTCGACCTCGGCGCGTGGTGGGAGGCCGACACCGGCCTGCCGATTCCGTTGGGTGCGATCCTCGCCGCGCGCACGCTCGACATCGACCTGCTGACCCGGGTCGTCCGGGGGTCGGTCGAGTACGCGTGGGCCCACCCCGGCGCCTCGCGCGACTTCGTCGCGGCGCACGCCGCCGAGCTCGCGCCCGAGGTGCAGCAGCAGCACATCGATCTCTACGTCAACGGCTTCACGCGTGACCTCGGCGACGAGGGATTCGCAGCCGCGGCGGCATTGCTGGATCGTGCGCACGCGGCCGGCCTCACGCCGTCCAGCCCTCCCCTGCGCTGACCGCAGCCCCGCACTTTCACGTCGCGTCATCAATCGGCCCGCAGCTCCGTCTGTCTGATGTCCTAGCTGTCATCATACGGAGGTGTTGCGTGAAACGTCCCCTGATCACCCTGGCCAGACTGGCCGGGGCCGCCGTGGTCGCGACCGCCGCGGTCGTGGCGGGCGCACCGTCCGCGAGCGCAACGGGCAACCCCGCGTGCGGGTCGCTGTTCCATCCGTGGAGCGGCAGCGCCTACGCGCAGTACTGCCCGATGTGGCGCGGCAGCGTGCCTGTCTACGACCCGCCCGGCGGCAAGATCGTCGGCTACCTCTGGGAAGGCGGCTCGGCGAACTGGTTCTGGTGCCAGAACCGGTTCGCCGGGGTGGTCTCCACTGTGAACGGATACTCGTCCGACTGGTGGGCGTACACCGTCGCCGACAACGGTCGCTCGGGCGCCGTTCCCGGCACGTACTACGCCGGTTCGAGCGCCGTCTGGGGCGGCACGACGACCGCCCCACCAGGGCTACGGCACTGCTGAGGTGGATTCGACGGCCGGCACTGCTGTTGGCAGTGCCGGCCGTTGCCGCCTGCACGCCCTCCCCCGCACCGCCGCCGACCACGACGGCCACGACCATCACCCGGACGATGACGCGCACGCCGTCGCCGGGATCGACCTTCCGGGCTACCGCGGCGCCGACGGTGGCCGCGCTACCGGCCGGCGCGGCGGTGCCGCCTGGCGAGCGTGAGGCGAACTGCCCCTACATCGCCGGGCGGCACGACGAAGGCGACGAGAGCGTCGCGAACCTCGAGGGCAACCGCGTCGGGCGCATCACCGTACTGACCGCATTGCGCCCGGTCGGGTGCCGGTTCTACTTCGCCTACGCATCGGGGCGTCCGATCGCCGACATCCAACCCCGTACCTTCACGGACCCAGCCGGCGCCCACGACGCGCTGATCCGCACCGCGCTCACCGGCACCGACATCCAGCCGCAGCGAACGCTGTCCGGCGGCGTACCAGCGGTGCTCTATCGCACCCGGTTCTTCGGGCCCGACCACGACGCCGACTGGGCGTGCGCGTTCGTCGTCGGCCGGGTACTGGTGGTCGTGCGCACCGAGCGCAGCGAGCAGTCGTTCAGTGCACTGCGGATCGCCGAGGCGATCGCGCCGCGGTTGTGACGCTCAGGCGTCGAGGTTGTCGGCGAAGGCGCGCAGCAGGCCGGCGATCTTGCGCGCCTCGGCCCGCTCGGGATAGCGGCCCCGGCGCAGCGAGTTCGACACGCTGTCGAGAAGCTTGATGAGGTCCTCGACCAGGGGCGCCATCTCGTCGGCCGGCTTGCGCTGTGCCCGCACGACCGAAGGCACCGGATCGAGCAGGCGGACCTGCATGGCCTGGTTGCCCTTGCGACCCGACACGATGCCGAACTCGACCCGCTGACCCGGCTTGAGCTCGGTGACCCCCTCGGGCAGCGCGTCACGGTGCACGAAGACGTCGTCGCCGCCGTCGGGACCGTCGTAGGACAGGAAGCCGAAGCCCTTGTCCGCGCTGAAGAATTTCACCTTGCCGGTAGGCACCGGGTACTCCTTGTCGTGGAATCGCTCTACGCACCGAAGGCACCGCACGCAGCGGTGCCTTCACCTACAGGCTACTGGTCGGCCGCCGCTATTTCACCAGCGATACTTGCCGGGTGCCCCGCACGTCCGACTCGTCCCCCCGCCGGCTGCCACTGCCCGTCCGGGTCGGCTTGGCGCTGTTCGCGGCGGGGCTCGCCTTCATCGCGGTCGACGTCGTCCCATTTTTCCTCGGTGACCACAATCGTCCGCTCTGGCTCAATCTCGCCTGCCTGCTGGCGCCGCTGGGCTTCGCGATCGCGATCGGCAGCACCCTGCTCCGGGCCCGCAGCGAGCAACGCAGTGTCCTGCGCGAGGTCACCGGCGCCTGACGCTCCCCCCGGCCCGTGCCACACTGGACAGTCCTGATCGATCCAGAACGCGATCCAGAAAGGACGCCGAATGCCCAGCACGCCCCGGCTGCCGGAGCGCACCCGCGCCAAGATCGTGCCCGACGACGACTTCACCGTGTCAGAAGTGGCAGCCGACGTCCCTGGTGCGCTGTCGCCCTTCGGGCCCGAACTGGACTTTCCGCTGCCGGTGGAGCGCCTGCGCTACCGCCACCCCGGGCCGGACGCGCGCCCGCACCTCGCCGGCGGGCACTGAACCGAGCTCCCTTGGGCACCTCTCTGGCGATCGACGAGCGGCACCCCTCGTCGCTGACCGACTGGCTGCGAACCCGCACCGACGACCAGCTCGCGGAGCTGCTGCGCCGGCGGCCCGATCTCGCCCTGCCGGCGCCTGCCGACCTGGCGATGCTCGCCAGCCGGCTGAGCGTGCGCACGTCGGTGCAGCGCGCGATCGACGCCCTCGACGCTTTCGCCCTCCGGGTGCTCGACGCGCTGGTGCTGTCGTTGCCTGAAGCCCCTGGCGCCGACGTCGCCGAACTGGGGGCCGCCCGCCGCCTGCTCGGGGACCTCGACGCGGACGAGGTCGAGCGCGCGATCGGCGCGCTGAGCGCGCTCGGCCTGGTCTGGGGTGGTCCCGACCGGTGGCATCTGGTGGCCACCGTGCGCGAGTCGCTCGGGCACTATCCCGCCGGGCTCGGGCGCCCAGCGGCCGTCCTGTTCCGGATGGCCGGCGACGTCCAGCTGGTGCCCGTCCTGCGCACGCTCGGGCTGCCTGCGGCTGCACAGCCGCGCGCCGGTGCGGCCGTCGCCGGGCTCCTGGCCGATCCCGAGCGGTTGGCCGCGCTGCTCGCGTCCGTCGACGCGGACGAGCGCGAGATCCTCGACCGACTCGCTGACGGCCCGCCGATCGGGACCGTCCGCAACACCAACCGCCTCGCCGGTGACGAGCTGCCACCACCACACCGGCTGCTGGCTCGAGGGCTGCTCGTGGCGCTCGACACCCAGACGGTGGAGCTGCCCCGCGAGGTCGGCCTGGCGCTGCGCACGGTTCCCGTCGGCGAGGTGCAGGTCCGGCCCCCCGACGTCGCGGTGACCGCCCACGCGCCGGCCGAACTCGACCGGATGGGGACGACCGCGGTGCTCGACGTGCTGCGCCTCGTCGCTGCCCTCGCCAACGAATGGGCAGCACGGCCACCCGCGGTCCTGCGCGCCGGGGGGCTGGGGGTACGCGAGCTGCGCCGCGCGGCGCGTGACCTCGGGGTCGACGAGTCCACCGCCGCGGTCGTTGCCGAGGTGGCGCACGCCGCCGGTCTGATCGGCTCGACGAACGGCATCGATCCGGTGTACCTGCCGACGATCGACTTCGATTCGTGGGTGCGCCGCGACAGCGCGGCGCGGTGGGCCGACCTGACGGTGGCGTGGCTCGCCATGTCGCGGCAGCCGCACCTCGTCAACCGGCGGGGCGACCGCGACCGGCTCATCACGGCCCTCGGCCCCGACGTCGAACGCGGCACCGCACCAAGCCTGCGGGCCCAGGTCCTCGACGCGCTGACAGCACTGCCGCCCGGAGCCGCGCCCCGGAATCGCGCTGCGGTGCTGGCGCGCCTCGCCTGGCAGTCGCCGCGGCGTGCGGCGGCGCAGCGTGCGGCCGTCGAAGCGGTGCTCGCCGAGGCCGACCTGCTCGGTGTGACGGCCGCGGGCGGCGTCACCGGCTACAGCCGCACCCTGCTGGCCGGCACGCGGGCAGCGGCCGAGCAGGTACTGGCAGCCGCGCTGCCCGTTCCCGTCGACTCGGTCCTCGTGCAGCCCGACCTCACCATCGTGGTGCCCGGGCCGCCCGAGCCGGCGCTGGCGGCCGAACTGGCATCGATCGCCGACCTCGAGTCGTCCGGCGGCGCGCACGTCTTTCGCGTGACCGAGTCGTCGGTTCGGCGGGCGCTGGACGCCGGCCGGCCGGCCGGCGAGCTGCACGCCGTGCTCGCGCAGCGGTCGCGCACACCGATCCCGCAGGGCCTCACCTACCTGATCGACGACGTCGCCCGCCGGCACGGCGTGCTGCGCGCCGGGGCGGCCTCGGCGTACCTGCGCTGCGACGACGAGGTGTTGCTCTCGCGCGTCCTGGCCGATCGCGCCGATCGCGCCCTGGCCGCCCTGCAGCTGCGGCGCATAGCGCCGACCGTCGTCATCTCCACCGCGCCGGTACCCCGGGTGCTCGAGGCGCTGCGCGCGGCCGGCTACGCACCGGCGGCCGAGGCCGCCGACGGCGAGGTCGTCACCCTCGCGGCCGACGCGCCGCGAGCACCGTCGCGGTCGCCGGTGCGGGTGATCCGCCCGCGCGGCTCGGTCGAATCGGACGCGCAGGTGCGAGAGCTCGTCCGTAGGGTTCGCGCCGGCGACTCGCTCACCGAGTTGAGCCGAACGGTGCATCCCGTCGTCCAGCAGGTTCCGGGCGTGACCTCGGCGACCACGATGGCGTTGCTGCGCCAGGCGATCCGCGAGGGGCGACGGGTACTGATCGGCTCCGCCGACCCCGACGGCACCGCATCGCGCCACACGATCCTGCCGATCTCGCTCGCGGGCGGTTTCGTGCGCGGGCACGAGCCGTCGAGCCAGCGGCTGCAGTCATTCCCGCTGCACCGGCTGACGGCGGTGCGGATCCTCGACGACGACCTCGACGAGTTCGACGGCGCCGACGCGGCGGAGCGCAGCGACGAGCCGAGCTGACGGGTCAGCGCTCGAAGACGCGGCTCGCGGCGAACCCCGCGACAGCGAGCACGGCGAAGCCCACGCCGATCAGCAGATGCCCGGCGAGCGCGGACACCGTGCCGCTCGCGCCGAACAGCAGCACCTGCACCACGAACCGCGCCGGGTCGTCCAGCCGGTCCTGCGACCTGGGCGCCAGCCAGACCGCCCACACCAGGATCGCGAGCGCCGGGTAGAGCACGGCCATGCAGATCCCGAGCAAGCCGCCATTGCCCAAGGACCACCCGCCGATGGCCAGGATGACGAGCATTCCCAGCTCACCGAGGAAGCAGACGGCGTCGACCGCGACGCCGACCGGGCTCGCGGGCGGGGTCCCACCGGGCGAGCCGGCGCCGTCAGACGGCGCGGTGCCCTCGGCCTCCGGAGCGTCGTGTCTGGCCATCTGGGCACCGTAAGCCCGTCTGCCGTCGCCGTCGCGCTGGGGTCCGGCGCACGAGGAACAGGACGGGACGCCCGGCGGTTTGAGATGATGGCTGTTTGCCGCGATCCCCTCTGCTTTGCAGGAGAACACATGCTTCGCACCGTCCGTACCAACGCCGCAGCCGCCCGGCGGCAGCCGGCATGACCGACGGCCCCCTGATCGTCCAGTCCGACAAGACGCTGCTGCTCGAGATCGACCACCCGCTCGCGCAAGAGGCGCGCGCCGCGATCGCGCCGTTCGCCGAGCTGGAGCGCTCGCCCGAACACGTGCACACCTATCGGCTCACCCCGCTCGGGCTGTGGAACGCCCGCGCGGCGGGGCACGACGCCGAGCAGGTCGTCGACGCGCTCGTGCGCTACTCGCGGTACGCGGTGCCGCACGCCCTGCTCGTCGACGTCGCCGACACGATGGACCGGTACGGCCGGCTGCAGCTGAGCAAGCATCCGGTGCACGGGCTGGTGCTCGTCTCGCTCGACCGGGCGGTGCTCGAAGAGGTGCTTCGGCAGAAGAAGATCGCGCCGATGCTCGGTGAGCGCCTCGACGACGACACCGTTCTGGTGCACCCGTCCGAACGCGGCCGGCTCAAGCAGGCGTTGCTCAAGGCCGGCTGGCCGGCCGAGGATCTTGCCGGCTACGTCAACGGCGAGGCGCACCCGATCGAGCTGAAGCAGGACGACTGGCACCTGCGCGACTACCAGCAGCAGGCCGTCGACATGTTCTGGCACGGTGGCTCCGGCGTGGTGGTGCTGCCGTGCGGCGCGGGCAAGACGCTCGTCGGCGCGGCGGCCATGGCGCAGGCCAAGGCGACCACCCTCATCCTCGTCACGAACACTGTTGCGGGACGGCAGTGGAAGCGTGAGCTGATCGCCCGCACCTCCCTCACCGAGGAGGAGATCGGCGAGTACAGCGGCGAGAAGAAGGAGATTCGGCCCGTCACCATCGCCACCTACCAGGTGATGACCACTCGCCGGAAGGGCGAGTACCGCCATCTCGAACTGTTCGACAGCCGGGACTGGGGCCTGATCGTCTACGACGAGGTGCACCTGTTGCCGGCGCCGATCTTCCGGCTCACCGCCGACCTGCAGTCCCGTCGCCGGCTCGGGCTCACCGCCACCCTCATCCGCGAGGACGGCCGCGAGGGCGACGTCTTCTCGTTGATCGGGCCGAAGCGCTACGACGCGCCGTGGAAGGACATCGAGAACCAGGGCTGGATCGCGCCCGCCGACTGCACCGAGGTCCGCGTGACGCTCACCGACGCGGAGCGGATGACCTACGCGACGGCCGAGCCCGAGGACCGTTACAAGATCGCCGCAACCGCGCGCACGAAGCTGCCGGTGATCAAGACGATCGTCGACCAGCACCCCGACGACCAGGTGCTCGTCATCGGCGCCTACCTCGACCAGCTCGACGACGTCTCCGCCGAGCTCGACGGCGCCCCGGTGATCCAGGGCTCGACGACGAACAAGGAGCGCGAGCGGCTGTTCGACGAGTTCCGTCGCGGCGAGACGCGCGTGCTCGTGGTCTCCAAGGTCGCCAACTTCTCGATCGACCTGCCCGAGGCGGCGGTCGCCGTGCAGATCAGCGGCACGTTCGGCTCTCGGCAGGAGGAGGCGCAGCGCCTCGGCCGGGTGCTGCGTCCCAAGTCGGACGGGCGGCAGGCGCACTTCTACACCGTCGTCGCCCGCGACACGCTCGACGCCGAGTACGCCGCTCACCGGCAGCGCTTCCTCGCTGAGCAGGGCTACGCCTACACCATCGTCGATGCCGACGACCTTCTCCGCCCCCTCTAACCTTGATCAACAGATCGGTCCTGTCGAATATCGACGGAATCCGTCTCTTGATCAACGGGTTGGCAGCGACCAGAGCCGGCGCGCTCCGGCCGCGGCGACCTCTGCGGCCGGAGCGACGAGCGCGTCGCGCAGCCGGTCGACGTCGCCCACGTACTGACCCGTCCACAGCAGTCGCTCGGCGCGCGCGGCGCGGTCGGTGTCTCCGCATCCGCCGATCGTGGGCAGGACAACCTCGAGCAACCGCTCGTCGTTCGGCGCCGCGCCCGGTGGGGGAAGCTCGCCGGACGGCCGGTCGAGAGCGGCGGCGAGGCGCTGGTACCACTGGGTGACCTGCTCGGTCCGGCGCTCCAGGACGCCCGTGACGGGGTCCAGCGCGGGGTCCGGCACCGGGGCATCGGTCCCGTCCAGCCGCAGGACGGCCGCGGCGGCGAATCGAAGCCGGGCCGCTCCCGTCGCCAGTGTCGAGACGCTGTCGAGCGGAACCCGCTTCGTCCCTTGCTCGGCGAGGTACTGGCGCAACGCGTCCTCGAGTCGCCGCCCCGCCGACGCCGCGGCCTCGGCGTCAGGCGGCGGTGCAGTGCCGCTGGTGAGCCGCACGACCGCGCGGGAGAGCAGATCCGACGCCGATCGGTATGCGTCGGCGTACGCGAGCGCGAGCGCAGCGCCAGCGCCGCGCGGCCAGAACAGGAAACCCGCGACCAGACTGGCGAGACAGCCCAGCGCAACGTCCTCGGCGCGCGTCACGCCGATGCGCCACCCCTGCGGCGCGACGATGTTGAACAGCACGATCGAGAAGACGGTGAAGGCCGCCTGACCGGCCACGAAGGAGATCACGGCCGGCGCCATCGCCGAGACGAAGATGACCAGCGGCAAGAGTGTCCAGAGCAGTGCGTGACCCGTGCCGAGGATGCTGACGATCCCGGCGCCGATGACGAAGCCCGCCGCCGTGCCGAGCAGCGCACGCAATACGGTCGCGCCCGTCGACAGCGCGTTCGACCGCAGCACCGACAGCGCACCGAGCCCGACCCAGAAGGCGTTGTGCGCGCCGACCAAGCGCGCCAGCAATACCGCGAAGGCCAGGCCGGCGGCGCCACGCACGCTGTTCTGCAACCACACCGAACGTCGGTCGAGGTGCCCGGACGCGACCCGCTGCGCAGCGGCCAGCACACCGGCCTCGTCCATGACTACCTCGCGTCCGGTGAGCCGGGCCAACCAGCTGCGCGAGTCCGCGGCCGCGATCGCGCTCACCGTCCCGGCGACAAGCGCCACCGCGTATCCGAGCTCGTGCGCGGCGTACAGCGGGCGGTCGAACTCCCCCGCCGAGCTGTCGAGCGCGCTGCGCTGCAGGTCGCGCACCGTCTCGGCCGCGACACCGCCGCGCGCCACGTCCAGGTCGGCCAGGCACCTCGCCAACCCGCTGGACTGCGCAGCCGTCGGACCGGTGCCGGGGTGTTCCAGCACCTCCGCGCACCGGGTCAGGACCAGCGTCGCCGACACGCGCAGCCGCTTGCCCGCGTCCGGCCAGTCCTGCGGTGAATCGGCGCACGCGTCCGCGACCACGGACGTCAGCCATTCGAGCTCGTCCACCAGCCTGATCACCAAGCGGGCACCGGTGCTCAACGCCGCGGTCCGTGCAGCGACGGCACGGAAGGCACTGCGCATCGCCACACGCGCCTGCGACATGGCGACGAGCGGATTGGGCGTGTCCGCCGCCCGCGGTTCGAGGCTCATCATCACGGTGAGCGCACGACACATCGCGGCGGTCTGGTGCCGGAGTACGTCGCGCTCCATGGGCGGCCACACCCAGACGGCGACCGGGATCGACACCGCGCAGGCGAGCGCCCACCCGCCGAGCCGGTCGGGTATCGCAGGACGGCCGCCGGGCAGCATCACCGACAGGATGAACGCGAGCAGCGCCGCCTGGGTCGCACCGTTGATGACCGAGCTGACGATGCCGGCGAAGAGTACGACGAACGCCACGACCGCGATGCTCACGACTGCGAGCCAGCTCGGCCTGGCAACCGCGCTGCCGAGCGCGATCAGGCCCGCACCGGCCACTGCGAGCGCCGCATACTCACCCAGCCGTTGCAGGTGGCCGCCCGGGAAGTTCGCGAACAGCAGCAACGCGAACGACCCGAACGCCGCGAAGGTCGCGAGCTGCGGGTTCTTGATCACCTCGAAGCCGATGGCGAAATTCGCCGGCACGACTACGGCCGCCCGCACTGCGCGGCGAACCGCCACCCAGTTCGGATCCCGGGTGCGGAGCAGCCGCCACGGACGCCGCATAAGGGCATCCTGCCGGAACAGGGACCCGCTGAGTCAGGCCCGTTCGGCCACGCCCCGGACGTACGCCGCCTGGCCGGCGTGCTGCAGGTCGTCGGAGACGATGCTGATCAGGCGCACGCCGAGCGTGACGGGCGGGTCCCAGCTGTCGTCGACCACCTGGTCCAGGTCCTCCTCCCCAAGAGCGCTGACGAACGCGACGGTGCGCCGGTGCACGGCGTCGCAGTAGTCACGCAGCAGCTCGGTGTCGACCTGAACAGCGCGAACGTCCTCGGCGGACTGCCCGTACCCCGTCGCGTCGCGGTCGAACGGCAGGTCGAAGCGATCGACCCAGCCTTCGGCGAGCCACACCTGGTCCCGTCCGGCCGCGTCGGCGACGTGATCGTCCTGCACCCGCAGCAGATGCCACACCAACCAGGCGACAGTGTTCGCCCGCGGGTCGGGGCGGTAGATGAGGTGCTGCGGGTCGATACCGTCGAGCACCCGATGCACGGTTTCACGAACCCGGCCGAACGCATCGACCAGGACCTCGGCAGGAGTCATGGCCTCAGTCATGCCCGCCGAGACGCCCGACTGAACGTGAACGCGTCAGCCGCGACGCGACACGTAGCCGTTCTCGAGGAACCATCGCACCGACTCGGCGATCGCCTCGGACGCCGGCCGCGGCGAGTAGCCCAGTTCCGTGCGCGCGCGGGAGTCGTCGAACGCCATCCGGGTCGTCGCCATGCGCGCGCCTTCGAGCGGGACGTGCGGCACGCGCCGCAGCAGCCGCCCCTCGACGATCTCGGACAGCCACGCCGCCGCCAGCGACAGCGATCGCGGCACGCGCAGCCGCGGTACCGCCAGGCCGCTCACGGCGGCCAGCTCGGCGAGCAACCGCTGCAGCGCGTAGTTCTCGCCGCCGAAGATGTAGCTGCGCCCCGTTGCGCCGCGATCGCGAGCGAGCAGGTGGCCGCGCGCGACGTCGTCGACGTGCACGACGTTCAGCACGGTGTCGACGTAACCGGGGACCCGCCCGTTGAGGAAGTCGACGACCAGCCGCCCCGACGGCGTGGGCGCGCGGTCGCCAGGCCCGATCGGGTACGTCGGCAGGGCGAGGACGACCGGCACGCCCTCGGCGCCGGCGCGCAGCACCTCGTGTTCGGCGACGTACTTCGAGCGCTTGTACGACCCGAACAGATGCGTGATGTCGGGGTAGTCCGACTCGGTCGCCGGCCGGTCGGCGTCGAGCCCGAGCGTGCCGACGGTGCTGGTGTAGACGACCCGCTCGACGCCCTCGTCCTGCGCCGCGGCCAGCACGTTGCGCGTCCCACCGACGTTGATGTCGTAGAACTCGCGGGGGTGCCGCGACCAGAACCGGTACAACGCCGCGACGTGGAACACCGAGCGGCAGCCGGACACCGCCTTGCGCACGGCAGCGGCATCCCGCAGATCGCCTTCGACGATCGTCACGTCCAGACCGTCCAGCGCCCGAGCGTCCGCACCGGGCTCGACGAGTGCGGTCACCGAATCGCCGCCGGCGAGCAACTGGCGGGTGACCGCCGAACCGATGAACCCGCTCGCGCCGGTGACCAGTGCGTGTTCGGCCATCAGGACCGCACGCGATGCAGCGACCCCTTGGCGACGGTCCTGCCGAACGACAACAGCCCGGCGTTCTTCGACACCAGGGTAAGGACGTCGTCGAGTGCCTCGACGAACAGGTCGATCTCGGCCTCGCCTGCGACGAGCGGCGGCAACAGCTTCACGATGTTGACGTTGTCGGCCGCCACCTGCGTGAGGATGCCGTGCCGGTTGAACAGCGGAACCACGATGAGCTGCGAGAACATCGCCGTGCGCACCGACTCGACCGCTCTCCAGCGCAGCCGTGATGCGCGCGAGGTCGGCTCGCCGAAGACGAGCCCGATCATCATCCCCTTGCCCCGGACCTCGTGCAGGATCTCGTGCTTCTCGACCAGCGGCGCGAGGCGGGCGGCGAACAGCTCGCCGGTCTCGCGCGCCCGCACGACGATGTCCTCCTCGTCGATCACGTGCAGCGTCGCCAGACCCGCCACCATCGCCATCAGATTGGTACTGAACGTGGACGAGTGGACGACCGCGCGCTCCATCGAGGTGTAGACGGAGTCGAAGACCTTCGCCGAACTCAGCATCGCGCCGACCGGGATGTAGCCGCCGGACAGTGCCTTCGACACCGTGATGATGTCGGGGCGTATCCCGTAGTGCTCGTGCGCGAAGAAGCGACCGGTACGCCCCATGCCGGTCTGGATCTCGTCGACTACGAGCAGCGTGCCGTTGCGGCGGCACAGCTCGGCAGCGGCCGGCCAGAACTCGTCCGGCGCGAGGTAGACGCCCTTGCCCTGAATGGGCTCGATGACGAGCGCGGCGACATCGCCGCGGCCGAGCTCGACCGCCAGGGCGTCGAGGTCACCGAACGGGATCTTCGCCGTCTCGAGCAACTGGCCGAACCCGTTGCGGAACTCGGCGCCGCCGTTGAGCGCCAGGGCGCCCGTGGTCAGCCCGTGGAAGGAGTGGTCGCAATGCAGGATGCGGTTGCGGCCGGTGGCGGCACGGGCGAACTTGATGGCGCTCTCGATCGCCTCGGCGCCGGAGTTGGTGAAGAACACCCGCTCGATGCCGTCGTGCGCGCGTCCGACGAGGTCCTCGGCGAGGACGCCCGGCAGCAGGGCGCAATCGAGTTGCACGAGGTTCGGCAGGTCGGCATCGATGGCATCGTGCAGCGCCTTCATGACCGTCGGGTGGCTGCGGCCGAGCGAGTACACGCCGTACCCCGAGAGCATGTCGAGGTAGCGGCGCCCGTCGGCGTCCCAGAGGTAGCACCCCTCGCCGCGGACGTAGAAGCGGTCCATGCCGAGCGTCTCGAGAACGTTGGGCAGCTGCGGGCTCAGGTAGCGCGAGTGCAGCCGGAAGTTCTCACCGTGCCGGGACTCGAGGATCTTCGCCAGCTCGAACGTCACGCGCCCACCCTCCGGTCTGCCATCTGCGAATCTACCGATCCTCCGCGCCCTTCGGCGCGCCGGTGCCCACTTCGACGATGATCAAGAGAGCGATTTGGTCGGATCTCGACGGAACAGATCTGTTGATCATGAAGGCCACAGTTTCGGAATGGGAGATGGGGAGCAGGATGGCGGTATGGAATTTCGCTACCTCGGCAACTCAGGCATGCAGATCTCCGAGATCACGTACGGAAACTGGTTGACGCACGGATCGCAGGTCGAGAACGACGTCGCGACCCGATGCGTGCATGCCGCGCTCGACGCCGGCATCACCAGCTTCGACACCGCGGACGTGTACGCGAACGGCGCCGCCGAGACCGTCCTCGGCGCGGCGCTCAAGGGCCGGCGGCGCGAGTCGCTCGAGATCTTCACGAAGGTGTACTGGCCGGTCGGACCCGATCCCAAGGGGAAGAACGACACCGGCTTGTCGCGCAAGCACGTGATGGAGAGCATCGAGGGCTCGCTGCGTCGTTTGCAGATGGACTACGTCGACCTCTACCAAGCCCACCGCTATGACGTATTCACGCCGCTCGAAGAGACGATGCAGGCCTTCGCCGACATCGTGCGCGCCGGGAAGGCCCTGTACATCGGCGTCAGCGAGTGGACGGCCGAGCAGATCCGCGCCGGTCACGAACTCGCCGAGCAGCTGGGCATCCAGCTGGTGTCGAGCCAGCCGCAGTACTCGATGCTCTGGCGGGTGGTCGAGGACGAGGTTGTCCCCACCTGTAAGGAACTCGGCATCGGCCAGATCGTCTGGTCGCCGATCGCCCAGGGCGTGCTGTCGGGCAAGTACCAGCCCGGCGCAGCTCCGCCCCCCGGTTCGCGAGCGACCGACGAGAAGGGCGGCGCGAACATGATCAAGCGATGGATGAGCGAGGATGTGCTGCGCCGGGTACAGCAGCTGCGCCCGATCGCGGACGAACTCGGGCTGACGATGGCCCAGCTCGCCGTGGCATGGGTCCTGCAGAACGACAACGTCTCCGCCGCACTGGTCGGCGCCTCGCGCCCCGAGCAGGTTGCCGAGAACGTGAAGGCGGCGGGCGTGCGGATCCCCGCCGAGGTGATGAAGCGCATCGACGAGAGCCTGGGCGACGTCGTCACGCGCGACCCGTCGATCGTCGCTCAGTCGACCCCCAGAGCCCGCGCGATCTGAGGCTCGTCCTCGTCAGCGGTGCGGACCGCGTGGCGCGCCAGCAGCGCGTGCCACGCCGTCCGCGCGCCGCGCAGCGACCACGCGCACAGGGCCAGCAGCGCGATCGCGACCAGACCGTCGAGCCACCAGTGGTTGCCGGTGATCACCACGATCAACGTCATGAGCAGTGCGTGTGCCGGCCCGATCCAGCGCCACCGGCTCGGGCTGAGGCGCCACACGTAGTACCCGATGGTCACCGCCCACGCCACGTGGACCGACGGCATGGCAGACAGCTGGTCGACGGCAAGCCCGCCGCTGTAGACGGACTGGTTGTACAGCCGGCCGGTGTCGACGATGCCGGGCAGCATTCGCGGCGGCGCAACAGGCATCAGCTGGATGAGCAGGCACGCCAGGGTCGTCCACGCCATCACCTGACGCACCGGGCGGTACTGGTCGCGATGCCGCACGAACAGCCAGGCGAGGAACGCGCCCATCGTGGAGAGGTGCATCGCCGCGTAGTAGTAGTTGGCGCCCTGGACGGCCAGCGGGTGACCGAGCACGAGGTGCTGCATGGTGCGCTCGGCCGGCAGCGGCAGGTGTCGTTCGAAGTCCCTGACCCACCGCGCGCGGACGAACGCGTCGTCGGTGCCGGTCACCGCGACCATGCCGGCGAGCTCCCACAATCCGTACAGCACGCCGATGACTGCGAGTTCGCGCGCCAGCGCGCCCGCCCACCGCACCGCGCGCGTCGAGGAGAGGGCGGCCGCAATGCCGGTGGCGGCGCACACCGCGGCGGTCTCGAAGGACCCCTGCCAGCTCACCCCGACGGTCTGCACGGGGGAAGTCTGCCTCGCCGCGCCTCGCGAAGCAGCATTCCGCGCGTTCGGGCGTCCGCCCGCAGCCGAACCGGCAGCACTGCCGCCCGCACCTAGGATCAGAGGCGTGGGCGTTCGGGCGGGGATCATCGTCACCGGCACCGAGGTGCTCACCGGCCGGGTGTCCGACCGCAACGGACCGTGGCTCGCCGAGCAGTTGCGCGTGCTCGGCGTCGACGTGTCGCAGGTCGTCGTGGTCGGCGACCGTCGCGACGACCTGCGCTCGTCACTGGCGTTGCTCGCCGGTTCGGGGGCGAACCTGGTCATCACCTCGGGCGGGCTCGGCCCGACCGCGGACGACCTGACTGCCGAGGTGGTCGCCGAGGTGCAGGGCCGTCCGCTGCAACTCGACATCGGGCTCGAATCCCACATCGCCGGGATCGTCGAGCGGCTCAGCGCCGGCCGCGGCTGGCGCCTCGATCCCGACGCGACCGCGGCGGGAGTGCGCAAGCAGGCGATGGTCCCGGCGGGCGCAACCGTCGTCGCGCCGATCGGTACGGCTGCTGGCCTGGTGGTGCCGGCGGCCGACGGCCGGGGCGGGCCACCGGTCGTGGTCCTGCCCGGTCCACCGCGCGAACTGCAGGGCATGTGGGAGGCGGTGCTGGCCGACCCGCTGGTCCAGCAGGCCATCAGCGGGCGCGACGAGCTGCGGCAGCGGACGATGCGGCTCTGGGGTACGCCCGAGTCTGAACTGGCCGCGACGATGCGTGCCCACGACCATTCGCTGCACGGCCTGGAGATCACCACCTGCCTGCGCGACGGCGAACTCGAGATCGTGACCCGCTTCGGGCCACCTGCGCAGGCCGCGTACGACACGTTCGAGTCGGTCATCGCGGCCGAGTACGGCGAGACACTGTTCTCGTCGGACGGGCGCACCGTCGACGACCTCGTCGCGGACGCGCTGCTCGAGCGTGGCCTCACCATCGCCACGGCCGAGTCCTGCACTGCGGGCCTGCTCGTCGCGCGACTCACCGAGCGGCCCGGCTCGTCCGCGTACGTGCTCGGAGGCGTGGCCACGTACTCCAACTCGGCCAAGACCGCGTTCGTGGACGTGCCCGCGGCATTGATCGAAGCCGTCGGCGCCGTGAGCGAGGAGGTCGCGGCGGCGATGGCGCACGGCGTACGTCCCCGGTTCGGGGCGGACATCGGCGTCGGCATCACCGGCATCGCCGGCCCGGACGGGGCGACGCCGGGCAAGCCGGTGGGACTCGTTCACATCTGTGTCTCGGGACCCGCCGGCTCGAGTGCCCGGCAGGTGTTCCTACCGGGCGCGCGATCGGACGTCCGCAACCGCGCCGTCGTCGTGTCGCTGCACCTGATCCGGCGGCTGCTGGAGTCCTGACCCGCCCCGACGCGGTCGTGCGGCCGACGGCGCCCGGTCGTCACGTGCCCGCCTGCGGTCGCCCGAATTGACAGGGACGCGCCCGACGACGATCGTCCGCCCTCCGGGAGGGATCATGCGATCACGACGGGCACAGCCGCACGTCGTGAGGTCTTGCGCCAGGCGCCGGCTACTCGCCGCGGCGGTCGTGACGCTCGTCGCGGCCGGTGCGCTCACCGGCTGCGACGGCAAGTCAGCTAAGCGTCCTGCTGACGTCAGTGCGTCACTGCTCGCGACCGAGTCGACGTCCGCGGCGGGCGGGTCCGACTCCTCGGGGAACGCGTCGGCCGCCGCCGCGAGCAAGGCGGCCGCGAGCCGCGCCGCCGCAAGCAAGGCCGCCGCGAGCAAGGCGGCCGCGAGCAAGGCGGCCGCGAGCCGCGCTGCTGCGAGCAAGGCCGCTGCGAGCAAGCCCGCTGCGACGCCACCGCCGCCGATCGACTGCACGCCGGGCTACAGTCCCTGCATCCCGGAAGGCACCGATGTCGACTGCGCGGGGGGAGAGGGCGACGGACCGCGCTACGTCAAGGGGCCCATCATCGTCACCGGCAGGGACCCCTACGGGCTGGACGGCAACAACGACGGGATCGGTTGCGCGGCCTGACGGCCGGCCGCCGGACCGCCGCAGCGGTGTGGCCAGCGGCAGGAACGACATGCGGCGCTGCGCCCGTGGTTTCTGGCGGGGGTACTTCGCCGACCGCACCGGCGCAACACGGTGCATCCGTGCCACAGCGCGGCGAGCGGAGTGCTCCGCCGCCGAGGCTGCCGTGCGGGCGCTGTGTCCGTGCGGCCCGCCGGGGTCCCCCGAGGGTCCGTAGGACGGCGAAGAGCAGAACACTCAGCGCACACCTCAGCGCTTCACGTCCACCACCTCATGCCGATGGGAAGAGTGTGACCGTGACCGCTGCCACCGCTTGCTCCGAACGGAGCTTCGTCATCGACATGGCGCGGCCCTCGGCGATCCTGGCCCACGCCGGCAAGACGGTCCTGGTGGCCTCGATCATCCCGAGCACGCTGTTCTACGTGACGATGAACGTGCTGAGCCTCGGCTGGGCGATCGCCGTGGCGCTTGGCTGGTACTACGCCGTGCTGCTCGTCCGGCGGCTGCGCGGTCGTCCCATCGTCGGTGCGGCAATGCTCGGCGCGGGGCTGATGACCGCGCGGGCCGGCGTGGTGCTCTGGACGGGCAGCGCCTATTTGTACTTCATCCAGCCCGTCGCCGGGACGGTCGCCACCGCGACGTCGTTCGCGGTGACCGCACTCGCCGGTCGTCCTCTGATCGAACGGCTGGTGCACGACTTCGTGCCCGTCCCGTGTGCGCTCAGCGAGAAGCTGCGCAACGCCCGCTTCTTCCACTTCGCATCGGGCATCTGGGCGACCGCATACGCCGTCAACGCGATCGGGACGGTCTGGCTGCTGACGTACTCGAGCCTCGGGACGTTCGTGCTGCTCAAGTCGGTGCTGTCCCCGCTGCTCACTGCCGCCACGGTGGCGGTGACCGTCCTGCTGCTGCGGCGGCTGCTGCGACGCGAGGGCATCCGGCTGCACTGGAGCCCCCGAGCGGACCCCCCCGTGCCCGCCTTCGCATAGTCGACGAGATCCAGCCGCCGGCCCGCCCTGGATCGGTCTCGCCGCAACCGGCGAACACCGCGGGAAACGAAGGCGCCCCGGGCGATGCCCGGGGCGCCTTCGTGTGCCATACCGCTACGCGGCTGCTGCCGCTGTGTGCGCCGATTCGAGCGCGTACGCGAGGATGTCCGCGACGTCAGCCACGGGCCGCACGTCCAACTCGGCGAGGACCTCGGCCGGGACGTCGTCCAGGTCGGGCTCGTTGCGCTTGGGCACGAACACCGTCTTGAGCCCGGCCCGCTGCGCGGCGAGCAGTTTCTGCTTCACCCCGCCGATCGGCAGGACCCGCCCGTTGAGCGTCACCTCGCCGGTCATGCCCACATCCGCACGTACCGGACGACCGGTGGCCAGCGAGGCCAGCGCGGTCACCATCGTCACGCCGGCAGACGGGCCGTCCTTGGGCACCGCGCCCGCGGGCACGTGCACGTGGACGGCGCGGTTCAGTGCCGCCGGGTCGACGCCGTGCGAGGCTCCGTGCGAGCGCAGGTAGCTCAGTGCGATCTGCGCCGACTCCTTCATCACGTCACCGAGCTGGCCGGTGAGCGTGAGGCCTGCCGTCCCGTCCATGCCGGTGGCTTCGATGAACAGGACGTCCCCACCCGCGCCGGTGACGGCGAGGCCGGTCGCGACGCCGGGCACCGCAGTGCGCTCGGCCGACTCGGGGGTGAACCGCGGCCGACCGAGGAAGTCGGGCAGGTTGCCCGCGTCGACCTCGATCGGTGCCTGTGTCCCCGCCGCGAGCTGCGTGGCGACCTTGCGCAGGATGCGTCCCAGCGACCGCTCGAGCTGCCGCACGCCCGCCTCGCGGGTGTACTCGGCAGCGACGAGCCGCAGCGCGTCGTCGCCGACCACGACCTCGTCACCGGTCAGTGCCGCGCGACCGAGCTGCCGTGGCAGCAGGTGGTCGCGGGCGATGGCGACCTTGTCGTCCTCGGTGTACCCGTCGAGCGTCACGACCTCCATGCGGTCGAGCAGCGCGGGCGGGATGGTGTCGGCGACGTTCGCCGTCGCGAGGAAGAGCACGTCGGAGAGGTCGAGCTCGACCTCGAGGTAGTGGTCACGGAACGTGTGGTTCTGCGCAGGGTCGAGCACCTCGAGCAGGGCTGCCGCCGGGTCGCCGCGGAAGTCGGAGCCGACCTTGTCGACCTCGTCCAGCAGCACGACAGGGTTCATCGACCCGGCCTCGCCGATGGCGCGGACGATCCGGCCCGGCAGCGCGCCGACGTAGGTCCGGCGGTGACCGCGGATCTCGGCCTCGTCCCGCACACCGCCCAGCGAGACACGCACGAACTTGCGGCCGAGCGCGGAGGCGACCGACTCACCAAGCGACGTCTTGCCGACGCCGGGCGGCCCGACGAGCGCCAGAACGGCACCCGAGCCGCGGCCGCCGACGACGGACAGGCCACGCTCAGCCCGGCGTGAACGCACGGCGAGGTACTCGACGATGCGGTCCTTCACGTCGTCCAGGCCGTGGTGGTCGGAGTCGAGCACCTCGCGGGCGGCGGTGATGTCGGTGCGGTCGTCGGTCGTGATGCCCCAGGGCAGCTCGAGCACGGTGTCGAGCCAGGTGCGGATCCAGCCCGCCTCGGGGCTCTGGTCACTCGCGCGCTCGAGCTTGCCCACCTCGGTCAGGGCAGCTGCCCGGACCTTCTCGGGCAGCTCGGCCGCCTCGACGCGGGCGCGGTAGTCCTCCGAGCCCTCGGGCTCACCCTCGCCAAGTTCCTTGCGGATCGCGGCCAGCTGCTGGCGCAGTAGGAATTCGCGCTGGCTCTTCTCCATGCCGTCGCGCACGTCATCGCGGATCTTCTCCGAGACCTCGAGCTCGGCGAGCTGGTCGCGGGCCCAGCCCACGACGAGCTGGAGTCGCGCCTCGACGTCGGCGGTCTCGAGCAGGTCTCGCTTCTGCTCGGCGGACAGGTAGGAGGCATAGCCGGCGAGGTCGGCGAGCTCGGACGGGTCGGTGACCCGCTGCACCGAGTCGACGACCTGCCACGCGTTGCGGCGCTGCAGGATCGCGATGACCAGGCGCTTGTACTCGGTGGCCAGTTCGAGGGCGGCCGGCGTGGGCTCGTCCTCGTCGAGCGGCGATGCCTCGACCCAGAGTGCCGCGCCGGGGCCGGACACACCGGAGCCGATCTTCGCGCGCTCGCTCGCGCGCAGCACGGCAGCCGCGGCGCCACCGGGCAGCCGGCCGACCTGCTCGATCGCGGCGATCACGCCGTACACCGGGTACCGGTCGGCGAGGCGGGGCGCGATCAGCAGCTGGCTGTCGGCGCCGGCGCGGGCGGCGTCGATGACGTCGCGCACGTTGTCATCGAGCTCGACGGGAACCACCATGCCCGGCAGGACGACGAGGTCCGGCAGCGACAGCATGGGCAGGTTGACCGGCGGAAGCAGACGTTCAGACATGAGTACCTCTTCTCGAACATTGAGTCTGTATCACTCAAGTCCGAGGGAACGCCCGATGTTCCCTGGACCGTCCGCTCCCAGCGAACGCCGGTCAGGGGGCGACGGCGCACGCGAGGCGATGCCGCGCCGGGCCCGGTACGGTCCGCTTCATGAGCGCTGCCCCCGCCGCCCCGCCGCCGGACGACAAGGACTGGACCTGGGTCATCGACGAGCCGTGCCCCGACTGCGGGTTCGACGCCGCAGCCCTCGACCGGGCGGACATACCGGCCCGGACCCGCACCGCGACGGCCGCCTTCGCCGCCGTGCTCTCGCGACCGGGGGCCTCGGACCGGCCGGCCGTCCAGGTCTGGTCGCCGCTCGAGTACGCCTGCCACGTGCGCGACGTCTGCCGCCTCTTCGACCGGCGCCTGCACCTGATGCTCGCCCAGGACGACCCGGTCTTTCACAACTGGGACCAGGACGAGACCGCGCTGGCCGAGCGGTACTGGGAGCAGGACCCCACGGTCGTCGCCACCGAGTGCGTCACCGCGGGCGACACGATCGCCGCCTCGTTCGAGCTGGTGCGGGGCGAGCAGTGGGAGCGCCCCGGCCGCCGGTCGAACGGCTCGATGTTCACGGTCGACACGTTCGGCCGCTACTTCATGCACGATCTGGTGCACCACCTGCACGACATCGCGGGGTGAGCCCGGCCCGATCTCCGGCGCGGCCGGTCGGGTGGCACCGGGACGGCAGAATGTAGCGATGAACGCGGCGCTCGACATCCTCGGCCTCGTCGTCGTGGTCGGCTTCGTCGCGGGTGCCGCCCGCCGGTGGAACTGGTCCGAGCCGCTCGTCCTGGTGGTCGTCGGCGTCGGCATCTCGTTCATCCCCGGCATCCTCGAGATCGTCCTCACGCCCGACCTGGTGTTGATCGGGCTGCTGCCGCCGCTGCTGTACGCGGCGGCGATCCGGACGTCGCTCGTCGATTTCCGGGCCAACCGGCGCGCGATCGGCCTGCTGTCCGTCGGCCTGGTCGCGTTCTCGACGGTCACGGTCGGGCTCGTTGCCTGGTGGGCCGTGCCCAGCCTGTCGCTCGCCGCCGCCTTCGCGCTCGGCGCGGTCGTCGCACCGCCCGACGCGGTCGCCGCGACGACGGTCGCCCGGCGAGTGGGCATGCCGCGGCGGATCGTGTCGATCCTCGAAGCCGAGAGCCTGATGAACGACGCGACGGCCCTGGTCGCGCTCAACACGGCGATCGCCGCCCTGACCGCCTCGGTGAGCGTGTGGGAGGTCGGCTGGGACTTCGTGCGGGCCGCCGGCGGCGGCGTGATCGTCGGCATCGTCGCTGCGATGGTGCTGGCATTCGTGCGCAAGCGCATCAACGACCCCGTGCTCGACACCACGCTGTCGTTTGCGGCGCCCTACCTCGCGTTCCTGCCTGCGCAGCAGATCCACGCCTCCGGCGTGCTCGCCGTCGTGGTGACCGGTCTGTATCTCGGGCACCAGGCTCCGGTGCTGCAGTCGGCGGCCTCGCGCATTGCCGAGAACACGAACTGGCGCACCGTCCAGTTCCTGCTCGAGAACGTGGTCTTCCTGCTCATCGGGCTGCAGATCCGGCCGCTGATCGACGGGGTGCGGGCCGAAGGCGTCCCGTGGAGTGAGGTCGTGCCGGCCTGCCTGATCGTGCTGGCCGCGACGGTGCTCGTGCGCGGGCTGTGGGTGTTCGCCTCGGCCGCCGCACTGCGCGTCCTGCGCCAGCCGAGTTGGTCGTGGCGGACGAGCGCCGTCGTGTCGTGGGCCGGCATGCGTGGCGTCGTCACCCTCGCCGCGGTGTTCCTGCTGCCATCCGCGATGCACCGGGACCTCATCGGTCTCGTCGCGTTCACGGTCGTCGCCGGGACGCTGCTGGTGCAGGGCAGCACGCTGCCCTGGCTGGTCCGGGTGTTGCACCTGACCGGGCCGGATCCGGCCGAGGACGTCCTGCAGGCGGCGCACCTGGTCACCGATGCCTCCCGTGCGGGCCTCGCCGTGCTCGAGCAGGTGCAGTCCCCGGACGACCCGGAGGAGGTCATCAAGCAGCTGCGCGAGCGTGGGGTGCGGCGGTCGAACCAGCTGTGGGAATCGCTCGGCCGCTCCCAGTCGGAGGTCGAGCCGCCCGCGGCGGCGTACTACCGGCTGCGGATGCAGATGCTCGCCGCCGAGCGCAGCTCGATCATCGAGGCGCGCAACAGCGGCGTGTACGACGACGAGGTGTTGCGCGCGGCGCTGACGGCCATCGACATCGAGGAATCGATGCTCGACCGCGTCGAGGACGCCGCCGCGCGCCTCGACGACGAACTGGTGACACCGAAGGCCCGCGCTGGCGCGTGCGAGCACCTCGAACAGGCGCCGCGCGTCGTAAAGCCCAACACGCCGGACGAATGCGAGGAGTGCGTGCGCGATGGCACCCGCTGGGTGCATCTGCGGCTGTGCCTGTCGTGCGGGCACGTCGGCTGCTGCGACTCGTCACCGCAGAAGCACGCGTCGCTGCACTATGCGCAGCGCCGGCATCCGGTCATGCGCAGCATCGAGCCGGGCGAAGCCTGGCGATGGTGCTTCGTCGACCACCTGCTCGGCTGACCGGTGGCGGGCTGACCCGTGCAGACGTTCCTGCCCCACCCCGACTTCACCT
>JAVHVN010000193.1:0-23390 GCA_032160545.1 Pseudonocardiales bacterium
CTCGACGTGACGCAGGAAGTCGAGGCCGAGGCCCTTGCCCTGTGCGGCGCCCGGGATCAGCCCCGGGACGTCGGCCACGGTGAAGGTCGTGTCCCCGGCCTGCACGACGCCCAGGTTGGGCACCAGCGTCGTGAACGGGTAGTCCGCGATCTTGGGGCGGGCAGCCGACAGGGCGGCGATCAGCGAGGACTTGCCCGCGCTGGGGAAGCCGACCAGCCCGACGTCGGCGACGCTCTTGAGCTCGAGGACGAGTTCGCGTGACTCACCTGGCTCCCCGAGCAGCGCGAAGCCCGGGGCCTTGCGGCGCGTGGACGCGAGGGCGGCGTTGCCGAGGCCGCCACGACCGCCGTGCGCGGCGACGAACCGGCTGCCGGTGCCGGTGAGGTCGACCAGTACCTCACCGCGCTCGTCGAGCACGACGGTGCCGTTCGGCACGCGCAGCTCGAGGTCGCCTCCGTCGGCTCCGTTGCGGTTGCTTCCGGCGCCCTGCTTGCCGTTGCCTGCGCGCTGGTGCGGTCGGAAGTGGAAGTCGAGCAGGGTGTGGGTGTTGCCGTCGACGACGAGCACGACGTCACCGCCGCGACCGCCGTTGCCCCCGTCGGGGCCGCCGAGCGGCTTGAACTTCTCGCGGTGGATCGATGCCACGCCGTGGCCGCCGTTACCTGCCCCGAGGTGCAGCACGACACGGTCGACGAAGTTCGCCATGCTGCCCGCACCTCCTTGAACGTTGCTGACAAAACGAGAGGCGGGCACCGGTTGCCCGGGGCCCGCCTCCTAGTACGGCTGGTTTCGGCTGCGGACCCTCAGGCCCCGGCCGGAACGATGCTGACGGTCTTGCGACCGCGGGAGAGGCCGAACTGCACGCTGCCGGCAGTCAGCGCGAACAGCGTGTCGTCGCCTCCGCGACCGACGTTGGTGCCGGGGTGGAACTTGGTGCCGCGCTGGCGGACCAGGATCTCGCCGGCGTTGACCGCCTGGCCGCCGAAGCGCTTCACGCCGAGGAACTGCGGATTCGAGTCGCGGCCGTTGCGCGAGCTGGACGCGCCCTTCTTGTGAGCCATGTCGACTGCCCTTCTACTTCGAGGCCGAGATGCCGGTGACCTTGACCTGGGTCAGCTTCTGACGGTGACCCATGCGCTTGTGGTAGCCGGTCTTGTTCTTGTACTTGTGAATGCGGATCTTCGGGCCCTTGGTCTGCGCGAGCACCTCGGCGGTGACGGCGACCTTGGCCAGGGCGGCGGCGTCGTGGGTGACGTCGGCGCCGTCGACGAGCAGGACCGCTGACAGCGCAACCTCGGCGCCAGGCGCCAGATCGAGCTTCTCGATCTCGATCACATCGCCCTCGGCGACCTTGTACTGCTTGCCGCCGGTCTTGACGATGGCGTACATCCGGGGAACTCCTCGACTTGCTGATTGGGGACGCACGCGGCCTGCGGGGCCGCACACGACGCGGGCCCACCTTCCGCGGGCCGTCGTTCAGATTACTGGACGGGCGCATCCCGAGGCAAAACGCATCGGCTCAGTGCTGCCCCACGGCCACCGGCGGGCCCGCGGGCCGGCTCGCCGCACGCCTCCGGCGGGGCCGGGACGCGGGTGGGGCGGGCTCGGCGGGCGGTTCGGCGGACGGTTCCGACTCGGCCGCCTCGCCGCGGGCCTCGGCGTCGAGGACGGTCGTGGCCACTTCGGCCGCCAGACCGGGCGCGACCGTCTCGATCTCGCCGACCGGCGTGTCGAGCAGGTCGCTGTCGGCGTCGCTGTCGCCCACGCTGTCGGCGTCGCTGTCGGCGAAAACGTCGGCGTGACCGTCCACGCCGCCGTCGACATCGTCAGGGTGCGCCGCGCGGTGGATGGCGGTTATGGCCGCCCGGGCTGCCTTGCGCTGCTCCTCGACGGCGGCGAGATCGGCCTCGGTCGTGGGCACGTCCTTCTTCGCCCCGCGCTTGCGCCTGGTCTTGGGCTGCTCGTCGTCGTCCGCGACGGCCGGCGCGTGCTGGTGGTCGACCGGTTCGGTGTGCAGGATGACGCCACGTCCGCGGCAGTGTTCGCACGGTTCGCTGAACGCCTCGAGCAACCCCTCGCCGACACGCTTGCGGGTCATCTGGACCAAGCCGAGCGAAGTCACCTCGGCGACCTGGTGCTTCGTGCGGTCGCGGCCGAGGCACTCCGTCAGCCGCCGCAGGACCAAGTCGCGGTTGCTCTCGAGCACCATGTCGATGAAGTCGATGACGACGATGCCGCCGACGTCGCGCAGGCGCAGCTGCCGCACGATCTCCTCGGCCGCCTCGAGGTTGTTGCGCGTGACGGTCTGCTCGAGGTTGCCGCCCGAGCCGACGAACTTGCCGGTGTTGACGTCGATGACGGTCATCGCCTCGGTGCGGTCGATGACCAGCGAGCCGCCGGACGGCAGGTACACCTTGCGGTCGAGGGCCTTCATCAGCTGCTCGTCGACGCGGAGTTCGGCGAACAGGTCGCGCTCGGAGGTGTGCTTCGAGACGCGTTCGCCCAGGTCGGGGGCGACCCCCTCGACGTACTCGGACACCGTGGCCCAGGCGTCGTCACCTTGCACGATGAGGCGCTTGAAGTCCTCGTTGAACACGTCACGCACGACGCGGATCGCGAGGTCGGGCTCGCCATGCACCAGAGTCGGCGCCGAGGAGGTCTTCTCGGCCTTCTTCGAGATGATCTCCCACTGCGCCTTGAGCCGCTCGACGTCGCGGGTGAGATCCTCCTCGGAGGCGCCCTCGGCGGCCGTACGCACGATGACTCCGGCGTCCTCGGGGACGATCTTCTTCAGGATCGCCTTGAGGCGGTGCCGCTCGGTGTCGGGCAGCTTGCGGCTGATGCCGGTCATGCCCCCGCCGGGGACGTAGACCAGGAAGCGGCCCGGCAGCGAAACCTGGCTGGTGAGCCGCGCACCCTTGTGCCCGATCGGGTCCTTGGTGACCTGCACCAGGACGACGTCGCCCGACTTGAGCGCCTGCTCGATCGCCCGTGACTTGCCCTCGAGCCCGGCGGCGTCCCAGTTGACCTCGCCGGCGTAGAGAACGCCGTTGCGTCCCTTGGCGATGTCGATGAACGCCGCTTCCATGCTCGGCAGGACGTTCTGCACCCGACCGAGGTAGACGTTGCCGACGTAGGAGGTCGCGCTGGCACGGGTGACGTAGTGCTCGACGAGGATGTCGTCCTCGAGTACCGCGATCTGGGTGCGGTCACCGGTCTGGCGCACGGCCATCACCCGGTCGACCGCCTCACGTCGGGCCAGGAACTCGGACTCGGTGAGGATCGGCGGGCGCCTGCGGCTGGTCTCGCGGCCGTCCCGGCGCCGTTGGCGCTTGGCCTCGAGCCGGGTCGAGCCCTTGACGCCCTTGACGCCGTCGTCGTCGCTATCGGCCCGGTCGGCCCGATCGGAACGGTCGGCCCGATCGCTGCCACGGCCGCGGGATTCGCGCACGTGCACGACGGTGTTCGGCGGGTCGTCGTCACCGGCCTCGGCGCCGTTGCCGCCGGATCGCCGGCGTCGCCGGCGGCGCTTCGTGCCCGTGGCGCCGCCATCGGCGCCCTCAGCGGCGTCGGCGCCCTCACCAAGGTCGTCGTCCGTGGTCTCCGCCGATTCGGCGGCCTCCGTGCCGTCCGCCGCGAGGGGCACGGAGAGCACGGGGGGCGCCGGGGCGGCGTCGTCGCCCTGGTCGTCGGCCGTACCGGCTGATCCTCCCGTGCCTGCACCTCCGCGACCGCGGCGGCCGCGTCGACGACGTCGGCGCGCGCCGGTGGCCTCTTCGACGGCGGCCTCGCGGACGTCGTCGGGCTCGGCGACGCCATCCTCGACGTCTTCGGCGCGGGCGATGTCGGCCTCGGCCGGCGCGGGCTCGGGGATCGGCGCGGCCTTCTTCGCGGCCCGCTTGCGCGGCGCGCGCGTCTGGGGCTCACTCGGCGGGACGAAGAGCACGGCCGAAGCCGCCAGCGCGGGAGCCGAACCGGCCGCGCCTGCGGCGGCGGTCTCGGTCACGGAGTCAGCGGGCATCTCGGTGGCAGCCGGCGGCTGGGCGATCTTCTTCGCGGTGCGCTTGCGGGTGGCCTTCGCGGGAGCCGGAGTATCTGCCGCTGCGTCGGCCCCGGGCTCAGCCGTGGTTTCGGCGGCGGGGGCGGCCTTCTTGGCCGTGCGCTTGCGGGTCGCCTTGACGGCCGTCGCGGTCGCCTTTCCCGCGGCTGCGGGGCCATCAGCCGAATCAGCGGTGGCCGTGGCCTGCTCGGCAGTGGCCTTCTTCGCGGCGCGGGGGGCGGCCTTCTTGACCGCCTTCTTCGCGGCCTTCTTCGCGGTCTTCTTGGCAGCCTTGACGGGTGCGGCCGTGCCGCTCGCGGTGTTCGCGCTGCCGGTCTCACCCGTGGTCGGGCCGCCGTCAGAGTGGGTAGTCGTGTCGTTATCGGTGGGTTCGAGCATGTGCTCGGATCGCTCCATTCTCACCTCCGGGCGCGGTGTTCTAGGCCGCGTCCGCACGAAGGCGGTTGTGGCCGGTGTCCCCGGAGGGTGACCGGCGAAGTCTGCTGGCTACGGCGCCGTCTCGAGCGGATCGCGATCGGGTGACAAGGGATCACCGACCCCGCCTGCGTCGTCGAGCGGTCCCTGCGCCAGACGCACCGCCACTGGCGGCGCATCGAGGGCGAGACCGGCGACCGAACGCAATGCGGCAAGAACGTCGTCGGGTCGTACGGCGGGGGTCACCTGCCGGACAACCACATCCAGTATCGCACGTCCGGTGCCCGACAGCCCGTCGGGCGCGCTCGACACCGAGATCGCCACGATGGCGGCGCGCGCATCCACCGGTTTGCGGCCGGTCTTGGTCACCCGCTCGATCACGACGGCGTCCCGGGCCAGGAAGGCAGCGACGGCGGCCTCGGCCGACTCGGCGGACGCCCCCGGCAGCTCGATCCGCCAGGCGGAGGCCTGCATCCGATCGGCGAACGAGCCAACCCCGGCCGGCACGGCTTCGACGATGTCGAGCCCGTCCGGCAGGGCGGAGTCCAGTGCCGCGCGCAGCTCCTCGATATCGACCTCGCGTATCAGGCCGATCTCGACGAACTCGGCCTCGCTCGCCACCCCGGTCGGTGCTGCGCCGAGATACGAGATCTTGGGATGCGGCGAGAAGCCGGCCGAGTAGCCCATCGGCACCTCGGCGCGGCGCAGCGCCCGCTCGAACGCGCGGGCGAAGTCGCGGTGCGAGGTGAACCGCAGCCGGCCTCGCTTCGCGTAGCGCAGCCGGACCCGCTGCACGACCGGCGGCGGAGGCGGGCCTTCGGGGACGCGGCGACTCACGACGCCGAGTCTCCCCCACCGCCGGACCGGCGTGGGCCGGTCGGTCGCTCAGTCACGACTTGGGCGACAGCGGTAACAACGTCCGTCCGGTCGGACCGATCTGGATGTCGGTGCCGAGGTTCGAGCAGACGCCGCAGTCGAAGCACGGCGTCCAACGGCAGTCGTCCTGCTCGAATTCTGCGAGCGCATCCTGCCAGTCGTCCCAGAGCCATTGTTTGTCCAGACCGGAGTCCAGGTGGTCCCAGGGCAGCACCTCGTCGCCGTCGCGCTCGCGGGTGGTGAACCACGCGAGGTCGACGCCGTGCAGTTCGCTGTCGGCCGCAGCGACCCAGCGCGCGAACGAGAAGTGCTCGCTCCAGCCGTCGAAGCGGCCGCCTTCGCGCCATACCCGCTCGATGACGGCGCCGACCCGGCGGTCGCCGCGCGACAGCAGGCCTTCCACCAGCGACGGCTCGCCGTCGTGGTAGCGCATGCCCACCGCGCGACCGAGCGACTTGTTGGCATTGATGGCGGCACGCAGCTTGCGCAACCGGTTGTCGACGGTTTCGGGATCGGCCTGCGCCGCCCACTGGAACGGCGTGTGCGGCTTGGGAACGAAGCCGCCGATCGACACCGTGCACCGGATGTCCTTGGACCCGGCCGCCTCGCGGCCCGCCCGGATGACGTCGTGTGCCATCTCGGCGATCTCGAGCACGTCCTCGTCGGTCTCGGTCGGCAGGCCGCACATGAAGTACAGCTTGACCTGCCGCCAGCCCTGGCCGTAGGCCGTCGAGACGGTGCGGATCAGGTCGTCCTTGCTGACCATCTTGTTGATGACCCGGCGCAGCCGCTCGCTGCCGCCCTCGGGGGCGAAGGTGAGACCAGACCGCCGGCCGTTGCGCGAGAACTCGTTGGCGAGATCGATGTTGAACGCGTCGACCCGTGTCGAGGGCAGGGACAGCGAGACCTGCTCGCCCTCGTAGCGGTCGGCGAGGCCCTTCGCGATGGCGCCGATCTCGGAGTGGTCGGCACTCGACAGCGAGAGCAGCCCGACCTCCTCGAATCCGGTCGCGGCGAGGCCGGCGGTGACCATCTCCCCGATGCCGGTGATGCTCCGCTCGCGCACCGGTCGGGTGATCATGCCGGCCTGGCAGAACCGGCACCCGCGGGTGCAGCCGCGGAAGATCTCGACGCTCATCCGCTCGTGCACCGTCTCGGCCAGCGGGACCAGCGGGGTCTTCGGGTAAGGCCACTCGTCGAGGTCCATGACCGTGTGCTTGGTGACGCGCTCAGGGGCGTCCGGCCGGTTGGGCCGGACCGCCTCGATCCGCCCGTCGGGCAAGTAGGTGACGTCGTAGTAGCGCGGGACGTAGACGCCCCCCGTAGCGGCGAGTCGCTCGAGCAGTCCGTCGCGACCGCCGGGCCGGCCCTCGGCCTTCCAGTCGCGGACGACGGCGGTGATCGTGCCGACCGCCTGCTCGCCGTCGCCGAGGACGGCCGCGTCGACGAAGTCCGCGATCGGCTCGGGGTTGAACGCCGCGTGCCCGCCGGCGAGGACGACCGGGTGGCTCTCGTCGCGGTCGCACGCGTGCAGCGGAATGCCCGCCAGGTCGAGTGCGGTCAGCAGGTTGGTGTAGCCGAGTTCGGTCGAGAAGCTCACGCCGAGGACGTCGAACGCGCCGACCGGCCGATGGGCATCGACGGTGAACTGCGGCACGCCGTGCTCGCGCATCAGCGCCTCGAGGTCGGGCCAGACGGCGTAGGTGCGTTCGGCGAGGGCGTCCGGGTGTTCGTTGATGACCTCGTAGAGGATCTGCACGCCCTGGTTCGGCAGCCCGACCTCGTAGGCGTCGGGGTACATCAGCGCCCAACGCACGGCGACGGCGTCCCAGTCCTTCGTGCGGGCGTTGAGTTCACCGCCGACGTACTGAATGGGCTTCTGGACGCGCGGAAGCAACGGCTCCAGGCGGGAAAACAGCGAGTCGATAGGCATGGCGCCCCCCATGCTACGGACCGTCACCCCCGCCCGGCGGCCTCATCGGGGGACGGGGGGGCGGACAGGGATCGGGCTTTGGTTGGATCGACGAGTGGCGACGAGGGTGACGAGGACGCCGCCACCGCAGTTGCTGCTCATGGGCAGCATCGCCTCGGTGCAGTTCGGCTCGGCGTTCGCGTCCAAACTTTTCGACCGGGCCGGTCCGGGCGGCGTGGTGTTCCTGCGCATCTTCCTGTCCGCGATCGTGCTGCTCGCCGTCAGCCGCCCTTCCCTGCGCGGGCGCTCACGGGCCGACATCCGCGCAGCCGTCGTGTTCGGCCTGATCCTCGCCGGGATGAACTGGAGCTTCTACGAGGCCCTCGACCGGCTTCCCCTCGGCCCCGCAGTCACGATCGAGTTCGTCGGGCCGCTTGCCGTCGCGATCGTGGGATCGCGTCGCGCGCTGGACACGGTCTGGGTCGTCCTCGCGGGGGGCGGTGTCGCCCTGCTCGCCCTGCGCGGCGACCGGCACGGCATCACCGGCGCGGGCATCGCGCTCGCGCTGATCGCCGCGACCTGCTGGGCGATGTACATCCTGCTGGCGAAGCGGGTGGGCTCGGCGTTCGCCGCTCTCGACGGCCTCGCGATCGCGCTGGGGGTCGGGACGTTCCTCGTCCTGCCCGCCGGAATCGTGCAGGGCGGTTCGCAGCTTCTGCAGCCGGCGGTGCTCGCCGGCGGGTCAGCGGTGGCGATGCTGTCCTCCCTGATCCCCTACTCGCTCGAGATCGTCGCGCTGCGCCGCCTCTCCGCGGCCGCGTTCGGGCTGCTGATGAGCCTGGAGCCGGCCGTCGCGGCCCTCGCCGGCGTGATCGTGCTGGGTCAACCGCTGTCGGGTGTGCTGGCCGTCGCGATAGTGATGGTGATCTTCGCGAGCGTCGGCACGACGGTCACGCAGCGCCCGGTCACGATGCCGAGCGGCGATGCACTGCCTGTAGAAGGCCAATAGCGAGTCCCTGCGCGAACATCGACGACCCCCCGTACGAGACGAACGGGAGCGGCAGCCCCGTGACGGGCGTCAACCCGAGGTTCATGCCGATGTTCTGGAACGCCTGGAACGCCAGCCAGCACACGACTCCGACCGCGACCAGCCGGCCGGCCGGGTCGGCCGAGCGGGCGATGCGCAGGCCACGCCAGCACAGCACGGCGAACAGCGCGATGATCACCGCACCGCCGACCAGGCCGAACTCTTCGCCTGCGACCGAGTAGACGAAGTCGGTCTGCTGCTCGGGGACGAACCCCCCGTTGGTCTGCGGCCCGTTGAACAGGCCACGGCCGAACAAGCCGCCGTTGGCGATGGCGATGTGCGCCTGCGTGACGTTGTACGCGGTGCCCTGCACGTCATGGCCCGGACGGGTGAACGAGCTGAACCGGGCGAGCTGGTAGTCGGCAAGCACCCCCACCTTCACCGCGATGATCGCGACCAGGACGGCCGCGAGCAGCAGTCCGACGGTCCAGCGGGCCTGGACGCCCGCGGCGACGAGCACGCCGAAAGCCGCCGAGGCCAGCACCATCGCCGAGCCCAGGTCCGGCTGCAGCATGACGAGCACCAGCGGCACCGTCACCAACCCGATGGCGAGCAGGACGTCCGACGTAGGCGGCGGGAGCTGCTCCTCCCGGTCGGCACCGCGCTGGGCGAACAGCACCGCCATCCCGACGATCATCCCGAGCTTCATGAACTCCGACGGCTGCAACTCGAAGCCGCCGCCGAGCCGGATCCACGCATGGGCGCCGTTCACGGTGGATCCGACGACGAACACCGCCAGCAAGCCGGCGAGCGACGCGAGGTAGACGAACGGGCCGAACAGGCGCAGCAACCGGGCGTCCGTCCGCGCCGCCGCGACGAACAGCGCCGACGCGATGACGAGGTTCAGCAGGTGCCGGTAGAGGAATCCCTGCGGGTTCTGCCCGTTGGCGCGCGCGACGTCGCGGGTCGCCGCCCAGACCAGTAGCGCGCCGATCAGGGCAAGCGCGAGCGCAGCGCCGGCAAGCATCCGGTCGTAGCCTGGCGCGCGACGATCGAGGGGCAGCACCTCGGGCGTGAGCGCGAACGGTGCCTTCGGGTCACGCGCGGACGGCCGGGCTGCGAGCAGGGTCATCGGTTCGCCCCGGTGCGTGCGGCGTGGGTCGGGACGATCGGCATCGGCAGGCCCGGCGACGTCGCAGCACCGCGCTTGGCGGGCGCCGGCGCGGTCGTGACCCGCACCTGCGGGGTGAGGTGCGGCAGGGTGGCCGCAGGCTTGATGCCGGGCAGCACCGACGGACGGCCGACTCCGAACAGGCCGTCCCAGACCCGCTTGAGCATGGGTCCCGCGGCGGTCGCACCGGTCCCGGCCTGCTCGACCATTCCGACCACGACCAGCTGCGCCTTCACGTTGCCCTTCGCGTCGTGCGAGACCGGCCCCCACGTGGTCAGCCACGAGGTGTCCTGGTGCCCGAAGACCTCGGCGGTGCCGGTCTTGCCACCGATCTCGTTGCGGTACGGCGAGTCGAGGTAGGCGAAGGCACCCGAGACCGCCCAGCCCCGGCTGAACGAGAGCGAGTTCGCGATGTAGTTGTAGACGTCCTGGCGCACCGGCACGGTGCTCGCGACCTTCGGCTTGATCGTCTGCACGACCTTGCCGCTGCCGTCCACGACGCCCCATCCGAGCGTGGGCTGCCAGACCTTTCCGCCGTTGAACATCGCCGAGTAGGCGAGCGCGAGTTGCAGCGGCGACATCGTCGTCTCGCCCTGACCGATCGCCATGTCGGCGTTGTCGCCCGCCCGGTAGCGCCACCCGTCGGTGCAGTTCTCGCTCGCCAGCTGGGTCAGGTACTGCCGCTGGGCCGGGTCCGACTCGGTGGGAAAGCCCTTCTTGGCGTCGGCGCAGTACTGCGCCTTGTTCGCGTTCCACCGCGCCAGCCGGGTCTCGCGGTCGGCGTAGCTACCGGCACCTTGCTCCCCCGCCGGCAGGTCCACGCCCGGCGCGCGGCCCACGCCGTACGCAGCCGCCGTCTTCTGCAGCCACTCGTTGGGCTTCTGGCCGGCCGCCACCCGCGCCTGGTCGGCGTAGTACTCGGCCGCGGCGGGAGCGTAGAAGAACGTGTCGCACGAGTAACCGAGCGCGTCCTGCAGGCTGATCGGTGCGCCGAAGGACTCGCTGTCGAAGTTGGTCTTCACCCGCCCGTCGATCGTCATCGACCCGGGACAGGGGTAGGTGCCGGTCAGGGACAGCTCGTCGTGCGTCACCGCCGACGAGGTCGTGATCAGCTTGAAGGTCGAGCCCGGGGCGTACTCGCCCGCGATCGCGCGGTTGAGCAGCGGGTCATTCGCCGAGGGCGCGGTCAGCGTGGCGTAGTCCTTGGCCGAGATGCCGCCGACGAACAGCTGCGGGTCATACGTCGGGTAGCTCGCCGCGGCGAGGATGCGCCCGGTGTTGGGATCCATGACCACCACCGAGCCCGACGTAGCCGGCTTGCCCTTGGCCCGCGAGTCGGCGATCTGCTGCGCGAGCGATTGCTCGACCAGCTTCTGCACGTCCGCGTCGATGCTCGTCACGAGCGTGTCGCCCTGCACCGCAGCGCGTGAGGTCCCCTGGCCGACCACCTCACCACGCGGGTCGAGCAGCATCGTCTGCGATCCGTCGACGCCGCGAAGCACCGAGTCGTACTGCGCCTGCAGCCCCGTGCGGCCGATGGTGTCGGCGTCCGACAGTGAGGTGTTCTGCTTCTTGTCCGCCTCGTTCACCGCGCCGGTGTAGCCGAGAACGTGCGCAGCGAGCGATCCGTCGGGGTATTGCGGCAGCGTGACGGTCTGCAGCGCGACCCCGGGGTACTGCTCGCGGTGCTCGCTCACGTCGAGCACCACCGAGGTAGGCACCGTCGTGGCGACCGGGACCGGCTCGTAGGGCTGCCCGGTCCAGCACGGCGCCGGGACGGTCGGCGAGCAGGGCGTGATCTCCTTGGCCAGCAGGGCGGCCGTCGTCCCGAGTAGCTGGGCGAGCCGGGTCAGCACCGCGGTGCCCTCGTCCGGCAGCGCCTGTAGCGCGCCGCGATTGACGGTGAGCACCTGCGCCGAGGTGTTCTTCACGAGCGGGCGGCCGCGGGCGTCGACGATCTCGCCGCGCGGAGCGGGGACGACCACCAGGCCGTCGTGCACGAATCCCGCGGTCTGCACCGGCTTGTTCGGGTCGAGAAGTTGCACGTAGTAGAGACGTCCCAACAGGGTGACGACGAGCGAGGCGACCAGCACGCCGATCAGGCCGAGGCGGCGGCCCACGAGGCGCGGGTCAGCCACGGCTGCCGCCGAGCACGAGCTCGCGGAGTGGCGCGGGGGGGCGCAGCGCATCGGCGTTGAGGAAGCGCCGCACGATCGGGACGACCGCGAGCGCCAGCACGGCGTCGGCCAGGCCGGCCGGGACCAACCCCCGCAGCGCCGCGACGGCCGTCGCGCCATCGGCGTGCAGGACGGTCAGGAGCATTCCGCTGCCGAGCGCGGTGGCTGCGCAGAGCACGGCGACCACCGCGGCGTCGGCCCGCACCGAGCGCCGACCCGCCAGCTGACCTGCGGCGAGCCCGAGCGCCAGCCAGGCGAGGGCGAGGACGCCCGCCGGATGCCGCGAGCCGAGATCGGCAATCAGGCCCGCCGCGAAGCCCAGCGACAGGCCCGCTGCGGGACCGTCGACGAGCGCAACCGCAGCGATCAGGACCGCGGGCAGGCTCACCGGAACGGGCACTGTCACCGGCGCCACCAGTCCGGCCTGCAGGACGAGCGCGGTCAGCATCGCGGCGAGACCGGCGACGACGCGCAGCCGGGTCACCGCTGCGCCACCGTGTCGCTGCTGCCCGGGTCGATCGGGGTCCGCGTCGTCCCTGACGGCGCCGAAGACGCGGAAGACGCGGACGAGCCGCCGACCATGATGACGCCGACCAGATCAAGCGACGTGGATGACGTCGTGGGGCGAACCTGCGCAGTGGTCGTGCCGTCGCCGGCCGTCCGCACCGAGGTGACGGTGCCGACGGACAGGCCCGCGACGTAGCTGGTGGAACCCGTCGGCCCGGTGGCGAGGCGGTCACCGACCCGGACGTCCGCCGAGGGGTCGAGCGGCACGAACTGGAAGCCGGCAGGGCCCGAGCCGGATGCGATGCCGACCTGGCCGGTCCGCAGGTCGCGCACGCCGACGCCCGACCGGGGGTCCGCCGCGAGCAGGACGACACTCGTCGAGGAGTCGGCCCGCAGCACCCGCCCCACCAGGCCGTCCCCGTCGGTGACGGTCTGGCCGGTACGGATGCCGCTCGTCGAGCCGGCGTCGAGCGTCACCGTCCAGTCGAAGCCCTGACCCGAGCCGAGCGCGATCACCCGCGCTGGAGCGATCGAGTACGCGCCACGATCGGCTGCCAGCCGCAGCTTCTGCAGCGCGGCGGTCGTCGCGGTGTTCGCGGCGCGGTCGGCGAGCTGCCCGTGCAGTTGGGCCACCTCGTGCTGCAGGCGGCGCACCTCAGCCTGGTCGCTGCCCGCTGTCGGCAGGCCCTGCACCCACCGGCGCGCCGGGCCGACGACCCCGTCGGTGCCTCGATAGAGCGCACCCAGCGTGCCGCGCATCCCGGCATGAGCCGACTGCAGGCTGCCGCCGCCGAGGTCGAGGGTGATGAAGCAGACCGAGAGCCCGGCGAGCACGATCGCTGCCGTTCGCTGCCGCCGGGTCAGGCGCCGCATCGCTGTCGTCCCGCTAGCGGCGGGCGCCGTCGACGACGACCTTCTGCAGCTGCTCGAAGTGTTCGATCACGGTCGCGGTGCCGAGTACCACCGAGTCGAGCGGGCGGTCGGCGACGAGCACCGGGATGCCGAGCTCATGCTGCAGGCGGGCGTCCAGCCCCCGCAGCAGTGCGCCGCCACCGGTCAGCACGATGCCCCGGCTGACGAGGTCACCCGCCAGCTCCGGCGGGCACCGGTCGAGCGTTGCGCGGACCGCGGCGACGATGCGTGCGATTGGCGGGTCCATCGCCTTGCGCAGCTCATCACCGGAGATCGTGATGTTGCGTGGCAGGCCGGTGCCGATGTCGCGTCCGCGCACCTCGGCCTGCTTAGGTCCCGCGACCGGGAACGCGGAGCCGACCGAGATCTTGAGCTCCTCGGCGGTGCGCTCACCGATGAGCAGCGCGAACTCGTCGCGCACGTGGTCGACGATCGCGAGGTCGAGCGCGTCGCCGGCCACCCGCAGGCTGGTCGAGGCGACGATGCCGCCGAGGGCCAGCACCGCAGCCTCGGTGGTCCCGCCGCCGATATCGACCACCATCGATCCGGACGGCTGGTTGACCGGAAGCCCGGCACCGATGGCTGCGGCCATCGGCTCGGAGATGATGTGCACCCGCCGCGCACCTGCCGCATACACCGACTCGCTGACCGCCCGCTGCTCGACGCTCGTGATCCCGCTCGGCACGCAGACGACGATGCGTGGCCCGGTGAACGAGCCCCGGCGGCGCAGCACCTTGCGGACGAAGAAGCGCAACATCTCAGCGGTGATCTCGTAGTCGGCGATCACGCCGTCCTGCAGGGGACGAACCGCCTTGATATGCCCCGGCGTGCGCCCGATCATCCGCTTCGCCTCGATGCCGACGGCCACGACGGCGTTCGTCGAGGTGTCGACCGCCACGACGGACGGCTCGTCGAGCATGATGCCGCGCCCGCGCGCGTACACGAGCGTGTTGGCGGTGCCCAGGTCGATGGCAAGGTCGCCGCCGAGCAGGTCGCCGCCGCGCTGGGAGACCAGCGAAAGACGGGACATCGACGTCAACGCCACGGCAGCAGGGACCTTTCACCACGAAGAGGAGCTGGGAGTGATGTGGTGATCGTAAAGTTCTGATGCGTCGCCGGACGGTTGCGACTCGCGGGGCGGTTGGGGCAGTTGTGGCAGCCGGTCCGAGCGCCGTACTACGCCCGCTCGAGGCCGCAGGTCAGGTCGGACCGCGAGCCTCGGTCGATCAGCCCACCTCGGGGAACCAGAGCGCGATCTCGCGCGCGGCCGACTCCGGCGAATCCGAACCATGCACGATGTTCTGGACGACCGGAAGCCCCCAGTCGCGGCCGAGGTCGCCGCGGATGGTCCCCGGTGCCGCCGCCGTCGGGTCGGTGGCCCCACCGAGCGACCGAAATCCCTCGATGACGCGCTGCCCCTCGGCGACCATCGCGATGATCGGTCCGGAGAGCATGAAGTCGACGAGCGGCTGGTAGAACGGCTTGCCCTGGTGCTCGGCGTAGTGCTCGGCCAGCAATTCGGGGGTGGCTGCGCGCAGTTCGAGGGCGACGAGCCGGTACCCCTTCGCCTCGACACGGCGGATCACCTCACCGGCGAGGCCCCGTGAGACGCCGTCCGGCTTGACCAGGATCAGGGTGCGCTCGAGCGGCTGGGGGTTCGTCACGCGGGCGAGCCTAATTGACCGTGCTGAACGGTCAGGACATCAGCATGCGTGCCCCGCCCGGCGTGCCCACCAGTTCGTGCCGGAGGGTGAGCAAGTACAGCCAGATCGCGATGAAGACCGCCCCGACTACGAACATCGCCGCGAGCAACACGCCGGTGAGGACGAATGCCACCTGCAGTGCCGAGCCGACGGCGATCCCCCAGGCCCGGCGCATCGTTCCGGCGGCGATCACCATGACGATCGCGAGCGCGATCAACAGCCCGGCACGGACCCCGCCCAACCCGGTGTCGGTGAACGCGATCGCCCGGGGGACCAGCAGCACGACCAGCGCCTCGAGGCCGAGCACGCCGGCCAACGCGCCCCGCGTCGCCTTGTCGGCGCGCTGGGCACGCTCGGCGATCTGCTCGGCCGTCGGCACCGGCGCCGGGGCCGGTGCGGGGGTGGCCGGTACGCCGTCGGGCTGGCTCATGACGGCCCCACGAGCAGGACGCGGGCCTCGCCTGCGGTGACGACGGACCCGGTGATGAGCACGCCGGCGCCCGAGATCACGTCGTCGCCGGTCTCCTCGGCCAGCCGAACCGCCGCCTCGATCGCGTCGTCGAGGCGCGCTTCGACGGTCACCCGGTCGGCGCCGAAGATCTGCACCGCCTGCGCCGCCAGCTCGTCGGCGGGCATCGCGCGCAGCGAGGAGTTCTGGGTCACGACGATCTCGTCCACGGCCGGTTCGAGGCCGCCCAACATGCCGGCGACGTCCTTGTCGGCGAGTACCGCCACCACGGCGACGAGCCGGCGGAAGTCGAACGCCTCCTGGACCGCCGCGACCGACGCTGCCATGCCGTGCGGGTTGTGCGCCGCGTCGAGAAGGATCGTCGGCGCCGAGCGCACCGCCTCGAGCCGGCCGGGCGAACGCACCGCGGCGAAGCCGGCGCGCACGATGTCGACGTCGAGCGTGCCGGTCTCGGCACCCATGCCCAGCAGGCCTTCGACAGCAGCCAGTGCGAGCGCGGCGTTCTGCGCCTGGTGCGCACCGTGCAGCGGCAGGAAGACCTCGTCGTACGTGCCACCCAGGCCTTGCAGAGTGAGTACCTGCCCGCCCACGGCGATCCGGCGCTGCAGCACGCCGAACTCCAGACCCTCCCGCGCCACCGTCGCCCCGACCTCGCCCGCGCGGCGCAAAAGTTCGGCCGCGGCTTCGGGTGCCTGAGCGGCGAGCACCGCGACCGACTCCGGCTTGATGATGCCGGCCTTCTCGGCGGCGATCGACGCGACCGTGTCGCCGAGGAACTGCATGTGGTCGAGGTCGACCGGCGTCACCACCGCGACATCGGCGTCGATGACATTGGTCGCGTCCCAGGAGCCGCCCAGCCCCACCTCGACGACCGCCACGTCGACCGGGGTGTCGGCGAAGATCGCGTACGCCAGGCCGACCATCACCTCGAAGAACGACAGCTTGAGGTCGAACTGCCCGTCGACGAGCTCCAGGTAGGGCGCGATCTCGCGGTAGGCCTCGACGAACGTGCGCGGGCTGATCGGTTCGCCATTGACGACGATGCGCTCGGTGATCTGCGACAGGTGCGGGCTGGTGAACCGCCCCACCCGCAGCCCGAAGGCACGCAGCAGCTCGTCGATCATGCGGGCGGTCGAGGTCTTGCCGTTCGTGCCGGTGATGTGGATCGAGCGGTAGTTGCGCTGCGGCTGGCCGAGCAGGTCGACCAAGGCGTCGATTCGCTCGGTCGTGGGCTGCAAGCGCCCCTCGCCCCAGCGCGACGTGACGTCGGCCTCGACCTGGCGCAGCAGTGCCGCGTACTTCTCCGCCTCGGTGGTCACGACCCGCCAGTCTACGAGTCGGCGCCACCGCCTCTGCCCGCCATCGACGGACCAGGACGCAGCGGCAGGTCCTCAGGCGCTCGCCAGCGCGCCGAGCGCCGTCTGGACACGCTCGATGTCGGCCTCGGCAGCCGCGAGCCGGTCGCGGACCTTGGCGATCACCGCCTCGGGTGCCTTCGCGGTGAACGCCTCGTTGGCCAGCTTGGCCGCATTCGTCTCGCGTTCCTTCTGCGCCGCGGAGAGGTCCTTGGCGAGGCGGGCTCGCTCGGCCGCGACGTCGATGGTGCCGCTCAGGTCCAGCTCGACCGTCACACCCCCCGCGGTGGTCAGCGCCGCGGTGGCCGCGAACGCCTCCCCCGGCTCGTCGAGCCGCAGTAGCCAGCGCACCGCGGCCTCGCCGGTGCCAGCCCCGGTGACGCGGGCAGGGACGCGCTGCGCTGGCTTGAGACCCTGGTCGGACCGGAACCGCCGCACCTCCCCCACCACCGCCTGCACGGCCACGATCGCTGCCGTCGCCGCCGGGTCGTCGCGCGCGGGATGGACAGCCGGCCAGGGGGCGATGACCACCGACTCACCGCCGGTCAGCGCCGTCCAGAGCCGCTCGGTAACGAACGGGATCATCGGGTGCAGCAGGCGCAGCAGCGTGTCCAGTACCTCGCCGAGCACCCGGCGCGTGGTTGCGGCACGAGGGCCGGCCAGGGCGATCTTCGCCAGCTCGAGGTACCAGTCGCACACCTCGTCCCACGCGAAGTGGTAGAGCAGGTCGGCCGCCTTGGCGAACTCGAACCGCTCGTAGAACTCGTCCAGCTCGGCGAGCACCGTGTTGAGCCGTGACAGGATCCACGCGTCAGCCCCGTCGACCTCGGCCGGCAGCTCGCCCTCGACGGTCGCGCCGTTGATCATCGCGAAGCGGGTCGCGTTCCACAGCTTGGTGCAGAAGTTACGGGCGCCGACCACCCACTCCTCGTTGACGGCTTGGTCGGCGCCCGGATTCGCCCCCTGCAGCAGCGAGAACCGCACCGCGTCGGCGCCGTACTCGTCGATCCACACCAGCGGGTCGATGACGTTGCCGCGCGACTTGGACATCTTCTTGCCCGAACTGTCGCGCACCAGGCCGTGCAGCAGCACGGTGCGGAACGGCACCTCGCCTTCAGGGCCGCCGTCGTGCATGGCGTAGAGCCCGAACATCATCATCCGCACGACCCAGAAGAAGAGGATGTCGTAGCCGGTGACCAACACGCTGGTCGGGTAGTAGCGGCGCAGATCGTCGGTGTCCTCGGGCCAGCCGAGGGTCGAGAAGGGCCACAGCGCGGAGGAGAACCACGTGTCGAGGACGTCCTCGTCCTGGGTCCAGCCGGCCGGCGGCTGCTCGTCCGGGCCGAAGCACACGTCGTCGCCGTCGGGCGAGTACCAGACAGGGATGCGATGACCCCACCAGAGCTGCCGGCTGATGCACCAGTCGCGCAGCCCGTCGACCCACGCGAAGTACCGAGGCGCCAGCGAGGCCGGCTCGATACGCACGCGCCCGTCGCGCACAGCGTCGCCGGCCGCCTTGGCCAGCCGCTCGACGCGCACCCACCACTGCAGCGACAGCCGGGGTTCGACCACCGTGTCGCACCGCGAGCAGTGCCCGACCGAGTGCACGTACGGCCGTTTCTCGGCGACGATCCGCCCTTCCTCGCGCAGCGCGGCGACGATCGAGTAGCGCGCTTCCAGGCGGTCGAGACCGGCGAACGGCCCGGGAGCGGTGATCGCGCCGCGCTCGTCCATGATTGTCAGCATCGGCAGGTCGTGCCGGCGGCCGATCTCGAAGTCGTTCGGGTCGTGCGCCGGGGTCACCTTCACCGCGCCCGTCCCGAAGGACGGGTCGACGTGCCCGTCGGCGACGATCGGGATCTCGCGGTTCGTCAGCGGCAGTGCGACGGTGCGCCCGACGAGGTGCCGGTAACGCTCGTCCTCGGGGTGCACCGCGACCGCGGTGTCGCCGAGCATCGTCTCGGCGCGCGTCGTCGCGACCACGATGGAGTTCCCGCCGTCGCCGTAGCGGATCGAGATTAGCTCACCGGACTCCTCGGCGTGGTCGACCTCGATGTCACTGAGCGCGGTGAGGTCGCGCGGGCACCAGTTGATGATCCGCTCTGCCCGGTAGATCAGGTCGTCGTCGTAGAGCTGCTTGAAGATCGTCTGAACGGCCCGCGACAGGCCGGCGTCCATCGTGAAGCGCTCCCGCGTCCAGTCGACGCTGTCGCCCAGGCGGCGCATCTGGCCGAGGATCTGGCCGCCGAAGCGTTCCTTCCACTCCCAGGCCTTCTGGACGAACTCCTCGCGGGAGTAGTCGAAGCGCCCCTTGCCCTCGGTCTCGGCCAGGTGCCGCTCGACGAGGTTCTGGACGGCGATGCTCGCGTGGTCCATGCCCGGCAGCCACAGCGCGTCGAAACCGCGCATGCGGGCGCGGCGCGTCAACGCGTCCATCATGGACTGCTCGAGGGCATGCCCGAGGTGCAGGTTTCCCGTCACGTTCGGCGGCGGGATGACCAGGCTGAACGGGGGCTTCTCGCTCCTCGGGTCGGCCGTGAAGTAGCCGCGCTGCACCCACGTGTCGTACAGCGCGCCCTCTACCTCTGCCGGGGAGTACTGGCTCGGCAGGTCGGGACGTGCGTCGGGGGTGAATGCCACGCCAGCATCGTACGGAGGGCGCGGCCGCCTATTTCGACCCCACGGCCGCGGGCACTTCGGCCAGCCAGGCTCCGAACGCGTCGAACGAGTAGGGCCGGCCCAGGAAGTCCGCGACGAGGTCCGCGGCGTCGCCGCTGCCACCCCGCGCGAGGACGCGGTCGCGGTAGCGGCGCGCCACATCGGGCGCGAACATGTCGTCCGGGTCGAACGCGGAGAACATGTCCTTCGCGATCACGAGGCTCCACATGTACGTGTAGTACGCCGAGGTGTAGCCCTCGAGATGTCCGAACGACGCGTGGAAGTACGTGTCCGGGATGTAGGAGAACAGGTCGTAGGCGCCCTGCAGTTCGCGGACGAGCCCGGTGGTGTCCTCGGGCCGGTCCACGTGCAGTCGGTAGGACAGCGCCGCGTAGAACATCTGGGTGCGCGCGAAGTAGCCCTTGCCGAACTCCTTCGCCGCCCGCATCCGCTCGACGAGATCGGCCGGGATCGGGTTGCCGTCGGCATCGGTCGCGAATGTGCGCAACACGTCGGCGTCCCACGCCCACTCCTCGAGCATCTGGGACGGCGCCTCGACGAAGTCCCACTCCGTCGCGACGCCGGAGAAGCGCGCGATGTTCTGGCGTCCGGCGAGCACGTGGTGGACCAGGTGCCCGAACTCGTGGAACAGCGTCACCACGTCGGTGTGCTCCATGAGCCCGCGCGGGAAGTTGCAGGCCAGGACGCCCTCTGCGAGCTGGCGGCCGGCCACACCCGGGACGAGGTCGAACTGCGCGGCGTGCTTGAACTTGCCGGCACGCGGGTGCAGGTCGAGGTAGATGCGGCCGAGCCGCTCGCCGTCGGCAACGACGTCGTACGCAGCGACGTCCTCGTGCCAGACGGCCGCGTCGGGGGCGGCGACGTACTCGACGCCGAACAGCCGGCCGGTCACGTCGAGCAGCCCGGCCCGCACTTTCGCGAAGTCGAAGTACCGGCGCACCTGTTGGGCATCGACATCGAAGTTCTCGCGGCGGATCAGCTCGCCGTAGTACATGGACTCGCTCGAGTCGAGTGTCGTGGCGTCCGGGTCGTCGTCGCGGCGGCGCGCGAGCAGCACGTCGAAGTCACGCCGTGCGGCCCCCTCGGACAGCGCGGTGATGCGGTCTATGAACTCGACGATCGCGTCGCCGGTGCCGATCATCTTGACCTCGGCGTCGTAGTCGGGCCAGCTCGAGTACCCCAACAACTCTGCCTGCTCGGCACGCAGGGCGAGCATCTGCTTGAGTTTCGCGTCGTTCTGCGGCCACGCCCGGTTGAGGAAGGCGCGCTGCAGTTCGCGGCGCGCGTCGCCGTCCTCGGCGAACGTGCGGAAGGGAATGACGTCGGGGTAGTCGGTGGTCAGCGTGACCAGTCCGTCGTCGTCGACCGGGTGGGCGTCGACGAAGTCCTCCGGCAGGCCGGCGAGCCGCTCGGGCGCGAGCCGCACGCGGCGCACGTCCTCGCGGATGGCGCGGGAGAAGTCCTGTCCGACGAGCGTCAGCTCCTCGCTGATGGCCCGCAGCCGGTCGCGAACGTCCTCGGGGCGGTCGACACCACCGCGCCGGAAGTCACGCAGGACCTTCTCGACGAGCCGGGCACCGTCGGCGTCCAGCTCCGCGACGACGAGGGCACTGACGACCTCGAACAGGTCGCGGTCGAGCCCGCGGTCGGTGAGGAACCGGGCGACCTCCTGCTCGCGCTCCTCGGCGAGCGTGCGGACGTCCTCGTCGGGGTGCATCTGCGCCAGGACGCCCGCGACGCCGCTGGCGTTGCCGAGCGCGACGTCGGCGTCATTCCAGAGCTCGACGACCTCGCGCGGGCTGCGTGGCGTGCCGTCCTTGACGGTGTCGAGCAGTTCGCGGGAACGGGCCAGCGCACCCCCTGCGCGATCGGCGACGAACGCCGCCCAGTCGGACGAGGGAAAGGTCAGCGGCTTAGGGGAACTCACCGTTCGACCCTAACCGCGGCCACCGACGCGCCCACCGCACTCCCATGATCAAGAGATCGATCTGGTCGATATTCGACGCCAGAGATCTCTTGATCATGGGGAATAGGGGTCAGGCGGACTTCTCGCGGGGCTGGCGCTTGGGCGCCTCGCGCGGCACGAGCGTCGGGTAGACGTGGTCGAGGACCGTCTCGCGGGTGATGACCACCCGGGCGACGTCCTCACGGGAGGGCACCTCGTACATCACCGAGAGGAGCACCTCCTCCATGATCGCCCGCAGGCCGCGGGCCCCGGTGCCCCGCAGGACTGCCTGGTCGGCGATGGCCTCGAGTGCAGAGGAGTCGAACTCGAGCTCGACGTTGTCGAGCTCGAACAGCTTGGCGTACTGGCGCACGAGCGCATTGCGCGGCTCGGTGAGAATCTCGACGAGCGCGTCGCGGTCGAGTGGACGTACTGAGGTGATGACCGGCAGACGGCCGATGAACTCGGGGATCAGGCCGAACTTGATGAGGTCCTCGGGCATGACCTGACCGAAGACGTCCTCGTTCTCGCGGTCGAACTTGGTGCGCAGCTCGGCGCTGAAGCCGAGGCCCTTCTTGCCGACCCGGCTCTCGATGATCTGGTCCAGTCCTGCGAACGCACCGCCGACGATGAACAGCACGTTGGTGGTGTCGATCTGGATGAATTCCTGATGTGGGTGCTTGCGACCGCCCTGGGGCGGCACCGATGCGGTCGTCCCCTCGAGGATCTTCAGCAACGCCTGCTGCACGCCCTCGCCGGACACGTCGCGGGTGATCGACGGGTTCTCGGCCTTGCGGGCGATCTTGTCGACCTCGTCGATGTAGATGATGCCGGTCTCGGCGCGCTTCACGTCGTAGTCGGCGGCCTGGATCAGCTTCAGCAGGATGTTCTCGACGTCCTCGCCGACGTAGCCGGCCTCGGTGAGCGCGGTGGCGTCGGCGATCGCGAACGGGACGTTCAGCATCCGCGCGAGCGTCTGCGCGAGCAGCGTCTTGCCCGAGCCGGTCGGGCCGAGCAGCAGGATGTTGGACTTCGCCAGCTCGACGGCCGACTCGGCGTTGCGCGGCTTGGTCTCGCCGCCGGCCTGGACCCGCTTGTAGTGGTTGTAGACAGCGACGGCGAGCGTCTTCTTCGTCTGGTCCTGGCCCACCACGTAGCCGTTGAGGAACTCGTAGATCTCGCTCGGCTTGGGCAGCTCGTCGAAGGTGAACTCACTCGTCTCGGCGAGCTCTTCCTCGATGATCTCGTTGCACAGGTCGATGCACTCGTCGCAGATGTACACGCCGGGGCCGGCGATCAGCTTCTTGACCTGCTTCTGGCTCTTTCCGCAGAAAGAGCACTTGAGCAGATCACCGGTCTCGCCGACACGTGCCACGAGCGACTCGTCCTTCCGGTGGCGGAACTGGGGAAACGGTGGGGGCTGGGGGTGGCGTCCACTTCGGACGCTACCCGCAAACTCCGCGGAAGTCCTGCAGTAAACGCCTAGCCCGGCGCGCCGCGTTGCGGTGCGCCGGGCCGGCTCTCAGCTGGTCGTGAGCTTGCGGGTGCTGATCACGTCGTCGACCATGCCGTACTCCTTGGCCTGCTCGGCCGTCATGATCTTGTCGCGCTCGACGTCGGCCCGGATCGTCTCGATCGGCTGGCCGGTGTGCTGCGCCAGGATTTCCTCCATCAGCTCACGCATCCGCAGGATCTCGCGGGCCTGGATGTCGAGATCGGAGATCTGCTGGGCGCCCTCGGTGCCGCCGGATGGCTGGTGGATGAGGATCCGGGAGTTCTGCAGGGCGAACCGCTTGCCCTTGGCGCCCGCAGCCAACAGGACCGCCGCTGCCGAGGCAGCCTGGCCCATGCAGACCGTCTGGATCTCGGGCCGGACGAACGTCATCGTGTCGTAGATGGCCGTCAGCGCGGTGAACGAGCCGCCCGGCGAGTTGATATAGATGATGATGTCGCGGTCGGGGTCGGTGGACTCCAGGCAGATCAGTTGCGCCATGACGTCGTTCGCGACGACGTCGTCGATCGGTGCGCCGAGGAAGATGATGCGCTCCTCGAACAACTTGTTGTACGGGTTGGACTCCTTGATGCCGTAGTTCGTCCGCTCGACGAACGAGGGCAGCACGTACCGCGAGGACGGACCGCCCGGCAACTGCAGCCCCTGGGGGGTGATGAGTTCAGACATGGGG
>JAVHVN010000195.1:0-5672 GCA_032160545.1 Pseudonocardiales bacterium
GTCGGCTGCTGCACGGCGTTGGTCGTCGGTGGCCTGCGCGGCGATACGGGCACGCGCGTCCTCTGGTGACATGCCGCGGTCACCGAGGCGGGTGACCCGCACATCGTCGTCGGCGATCACGACAACCACCGTGTCGAACGCTTCCGCGAGCCCGCCCTCGACCAACAGCGGGATGTCGTGCACGACGATCGCGCCCGCCGGAGTCGCCGCCATCAACCGGGCCGTGCGCTCCCCTACCAGGGGGTGGACGATCGCATTGAGCGCGTCGCGCTGGGCCTGGTCGGCAAACACGATCGCCGCGATGGCCGGACGATCGAGCGTGCCGTCGTCGGCGACGACGTCCGGGCCGAAGTGAGCGACAACCGCGTCGTAGCCGGGCGTGCCGGGCTCGACGACCTCGCGAGCGATCCGGTCGGCGTCGATCACGAGCGCGCCGAGTGCCTGGAGCCGGGCGGCAACGGTGCTCTTGCCCGACCCGACTCCGCCGGTTAATCCAACTCTCATGGCCGGGACGCTACCGACCACGCAACGAGGCCCCGTGGACAGCGTCCACGGGGCCTCGAAGCGAAGCGGAACGGATCAGCGACCGGCGAGCTTCTCGCGCAACGCGGCGAGTGCCTCGTCCGAGGCGAGCGTGCCGTTGCTCTCGGGCGCATCTGACGTGTAGGACGTCGCCTCGCCTGACTCGGTGGCAGCATCGGCGTCGGCCTTCTGGGCCTCCTCGAGCTGCTTGCGGTGCGCCTCGAAACGCTCGCGCGCGGCGGCATAGCGCTTCTCCCAGGCCTCCTTCTGCTCCTCGTAGCCGGGGAGCCATTCCTGGGTCTCGGGGTCGAAGCCCTCGGGGAAGATGTACTGGCCCTGGTCGTCGTACTGGGCCTCCATGCCGTACTGCGCCGGGTCGAACTCCTCGTCGGAGAGCGCGCCCTCGTTGGCCTGCTTCAGCGACAGCGAGATGCGACGGCGCTCGAGGTCGATGTCGATGACCTTGACCAGGAGCTCGTCACCGACCTGCACGACCTGCTCGGGGATCTCGACGTGCCGCTCAGCGAGTTCGGAGATGTGCACCAGGCCCTCGATGCCGTCCTGCACTCGGACGAACGCACCGAACGGAACCAGCTTGGTGACCTTGCCGGGCACGACCTGACCGATCTGGTGCGTGCGCGCGAACTGACGCCACGGGTCTTCCTGGGTCGCCTTCAGCGACAGGGAGACACGCTCGCGGTCGAGGTCGATGTCGAGCACCTCGACGGTGACCTCCTGGCCGACCTCGACGACCTCGCTCGGGTGGTCGATGTGCTTCCAGGACAGCTCGGAGACGTGCACCAGGCCGTCGACACCGCCCAGGTCGACGAACGCGCCGAAGTTGACGATCGACGAGACGACACCGGTGCGGACCTGGCCCTTGGCGAGCTTATTCAGGAACTCGCTGCGCACCTCGGATTGAGTCTGCTCGAGCCATGCGCGGCGCGACAGGACTACGTTGTTGCGTTTCTTGTCGAGCTCGATGATCTTCGCCTCGAGCGTCTTGCCGACATAGGGCTGCAGATCGCGGACGCGCCGCATCTCGACGAGCGACGCAGGCAAGAAGCCACGCAAGCCGATGTCGATGATCAGGCCACCCTTGACGACCTCGATGACCGTGCCCTCGACGACCTCGTCGTTCTCCTTCTTCTGCTCGATCGTGCCCCAGGCGCGCTCGTACTGCGCGCGCTTCTTGGACAGGATCAGCCGGCCCTCCTTGTCCTCCTTCTGGAGAACCAGGGCCTCGATCTCGTCACCCACGGAAACGACCTCGTTCGGGTCGACGTCGTGTTTGATCGAGAGCTCACGGGAGGGGATGACACCCTCGGTCTTGTAGCCGATGTCGAGCAGGACCTCGTCACGGTCGACCTTGACGATGGTGCCCTCGACGATGTCGCCATCGTTGAAGTACTTGATCGTGGAGTCGATGGCGGCGAGGAAGTCTTCGGCGGAGCCGATGTCGTTGATCGCTACTTGCGGTGTGACGGGCGCTTCGGTGGTGGCGGTCATTGAGTAGATGGGTCCTGACAGGTACTAGTACGGGCGCGGACATGCCTCGGTCGCCGGAGATCGAGATCTGGACGAGCGGCCTACTCCATGTCGAGGCCACAGACGTGTTCGCAGGCTCAAGCCTACTCCAGGCCCGCGATTCAGCGGAAACTCCCGCTGTTCCGCGGGCCTGACAGGATGGAGGCGATGACCGACCAGCCGCAGGCCGTGGGGATCGCCCGGCGCCACGAGAACGCCGCCACCACCGTCCGGGCCAACCGCGGGTGGTGGGACCGTGACGCCGACGACTACCACGCCGAACACGGCAGGTTCCTCGGTGACGCGGACTTCGTCTGGTGCCCCGAGCGCGTGCGCGAGGAGGATGCCCACCTGCTCGGCGACGATCTGACCGGCCGACGCGTCCTCGAGATCGGTTGCGGCGCGGCAATGTGTTCGCGGTGGCTCGCGGCCCGGGGTATTGAGGTGCTCGCCTCCGACCTTTCCGCCGGGATGCTCCGGCACGCCCGGGCCGGGGCCGAACGCACCGGCATCGAGGTGCCGCTCGTGCAGGCCGATGCGCAGCACCTGCCGTTCGCCGACAATTCCTTCGACATCGTGTTCACCGCATTCGGCGCCGTGCCGTTCGTCGAGGACTCGGGTGCGGTGATGGGTGAGGTCGCTCGGGTACTTCGGGCGGGTGGGCGCTGGGTGTTCTCGACCACGCACCCGATCCGCTGGTCGTTCCCGGACGACCCCGGGCCTGACGGTCTGACGGCGACCATGGCGTACTGGGACCGCACGCCCTACGTGGAGTTCGCCGCGGACCGCAGCCCGACCTACGTCGAGCACCATCGGACTCTCGGCGACCGCGTCCGCGAGATCGCCGCCGCCGGCTTCCGGCTCGTCGACCTGGTCGAGCCCGAGTGGCCGGCCGGCCTCACCGACGAGTGGGGCCAGTGGTCGCCGCTTCGGGGCGCGATCCTGCCCGGCACGGCGATCTACGTGTGCGAGCTGCCCGCGTAGACGGGTCGGACGCTCGGGCGGGCCGGTGCGCGCCGGCCCCGTAACACAGCGCGCTGACTGCGCTCAGTGCGCAGCCTCGTGCCAGGTGCGACCGACGCCGACCGACACGTCGAGGGGCACGTCCAGGGCATACGCGCCCGCCATCTCGCGGCGCACCAGCGCCTCGACCGCGTCGCGCTCGCCCGGAGCGATCTCGAGGACCAGCTCGTCGTGCACCTGCAACAGCAACCGCGAGCGTAGGGCCGCCTCGCCCAAGCCTCGGTGCACGCCGAGCATTGCCACCTTGATGATGTCGGCGGCGCTGCCCTGGATGGGCGCGTTCAGCGCCGCGCGCTCGGCCATCTCCCGCAGATTGCGGTTGTCGCTGTTGAGGCTGTCCAGGTAGCGCCGCCGGCCCATGATCGTCTCGGTGAACCCCGTCTGCCGGGCATCCTCGACCACCGAGCGCAGGTACTCGCGCACCCCGCCGAACCGGGTGAAATAGGCGTCCATCTGCACCCGCGCCTCGTCGGGTGTGATCTTCAGTTGCTTGGACAGCCCGAACGGCGAGAGCCCGTAGGCGAGTCCGTACGACATCGCCTTGATGCGCCGCCGCATCTCGGGGTCGACCTCTTCGGGCGGGATGCCGAACGCCCTGGACGCGACGAACGTGTGGAGGTCCTCGCCGGTGGTGAACGCCTCGATGAGCCCCGCGTCGCGCGAGAGGTGCGCCATGATGCGCATCTCGATCTGGCTGTAGTCGGCGGTCATCAGCGACTCGTAGCCAGGCCCGACGGTGAACGCCTCCCGGATCCGGCGTCCCTCGGCCGTCCGCACCGGAATGTTCTGCAGGTTCGGGTCGGTGGACGAGAGCCGCCCGGTGGCGGCCACCGTCTGGTTGAAGGTGGTGTGGATGCGCCCGACGTCGTCGATCAAGGGCAGGAGGCCGTCGACGACCGACTTCAGGCGTGCCACCTCGCGGTGGCGCAGCAGCAGTTCGAGCACCGGGTGCTCGGTCTTGGCGTAGAGATCGGCGAGTGAGTCGGCGTCGGTGGTGTACCCGGTCTTGATGCGCTTGGTCTTCGGCAGCCCGAACTGGTCGAAAAGGATCTCCTGGAGTTGCTTCGGCGAACCCAGGTTGAACTCGCGGCCCACGACCTGGTGAGCGTCCTGCTCGACGGCCTTGACCCCGGCACCGAGCTCGGCCTGGAGTGCGAGCAGCCCGTCGACGTCGGTGGCGATGCCGACAGCCTCCATGTCGGCCAGGACGTACGTCAGCGGCAGCTCCATGTCGGCGAGCAGCCCGGTAGCACCGCCGCGCTCGAGTTCGGTACCGAACGTGTCGGCGAGGTCCTTGACCGCCGTCGCCCGCACCGTCTCGACCTCGGCCAGGGCATCGTCGGACTCGTCGATGCCTCCGTCGAGGGTCAGCTGCCCGGACTCCTCGACGTTGGAGCGCAGCTCGCGGTGCAGATAGCGCAGTGCCAGGTCGCCGAGGTCGAACGTCCGCTGGTCGGGCCGCAGCAGGTAGCCGGCGAGCTGGGTGTCGCTCGTGACGCCGTTCAGGTGCCACCCGTGCTGGCGGAGCGCGAGCAGCGGCCCCTTGACGTCGTGCACCGCTTTCGGGACGTCGGGGTCGGCGAGCCATGCGGCGAAGGCCGCGTCGTCGTCGACGTCCATCGTGTCGCTCGACAGGTACGCCGCAGCGCCGTCTGCCGAAGCCAGCCCGATGCCGCTGATCGAGCCGGTGCCTCGACCCCACTGGCCACGGAACGCGATGCCGACCCGGTTGCCGTCGCGAGCGTGCTCGAGCAGCCACTGCTCGGTCTCGTCGACGCCGAGCCGGGAAGTGGCGACGTCGAACCCTTCGTCGGCTTCAGGCTGCGCAGCGGCCACGGTCGCGAACAGCCGCTCGCGCAGGACGCGGAACTGCAGGTCGTCGAAGAGCGCGTGCACCTGGTCGCGGTCCCACTGCGCGCGCTCGAGGTCGTCCACATGCAGGGGGACGTCGACGTCGGTGACGAGCTCGGTGAGCCGGCGGTTGCGGATGACGTTGCCGAGGTTGTCGCGCAACGCGTCGCCGACCTTGCCCTTGACCGTGTCGACCCGAGCCACGAGGGCGTCGAGTGAGCCGTACTCGCGCACCCACTTGGCGGCGGTCTTCTCGCCCACCCCGGGGATGCCCGGCAGGTTGTCGCTGGGGTCGCCGCGCAGGGCCGCGTAGTCGGGGTACTGCTTCGGCGAGAGCCCGTACTTGGCGTCGACCTCCTCCGGCGTGAACCGGGTGAGCTCACTGACCCCCTTGCGCGGGTAGAGGACGGTGACCTGGTCGTTCACCAGCTGGAGCGCGTCCCGGTCGCCGGTGCAGATGAGCACGTGCTTGCCCTGCGCGGTCGCCTCGGTGGTGAGCGTCGCGATGACGTCGTCAGCCTCGTAACCCTCGACGGCGACCGACCGGATCCGTAGCGCGTCGAGCACCTCGCGGATGAGGGTGACCTGGCCGCGAAAGTCCTGCGGCGTCTCGGACCGGCCGGCCTTGTACTCGGCGTACTGCTCGCTGCGGAAGGTCTGCCGTGAGACGTCGAACGCGACACCGATGTGCGTCGGCTCCTCGTCGCGGAGCAGATTGATCAGCATCGAGGTGAAGCCGAAGACGGCGT
>JAVHVN010000026.1:0-14209 GCA_032160545.1 Pseudonocardiales bacterium
CGGCTTCTTCTTCGCCACCGGCTTCTTCGCCACCGGCTGCTTCTTCCCGACCGGCTTCTTCTTCGCCACCGGCTTCTTCTTCGCCACCGGCTTCTTCTTCGCCACCGGCTTCTTCTTCGCCACCGGCTTCTTCTTCGCCACCGGCTGCTTCTTCGCCACCGGCTTCTTCTTCGCCACCGGCTTCTTCTTCGCCACCGGCTTCTTCTTCGCCACCGGCTCGACCGGTGCGACCGCCGTGGCCGTGGCGATCGCCTCGCTCGCCGCCGCGGGTGGCACGTCACCGTTCGTCGCACCGACCGGCACCGGCTCGTTCCCGTCCGCCACCGAAGCGGCAGCTGTCCGGCTGTCACTGGCGACCTGGCCACCGCTGACAGGCAGGGCCAGCGAACCGGCGGCAAGGCTGAGCGCCACGATGATGGCGCCCAGCATGATTCGGACGTGCTTGGGCATGACGGATCGACTTCCGAGCGGTGGACGGAGCAGCTCCGTCCCGACCGCGACATGTGGTCATCGACGGGTCCGCCCACCGACGATCGGTCCCCGATCCGGTCGAGCAGCGCACGAAGCACGGCGACGCTAACAACAGCGCGTCACACTTGCACTTAACGATCTCCAGCCTGGCACACAGGAGCCGGGTCTGGATCTTGGACATTTCGCCGAACGCGGGCCATCAGGCCCAAACGGCGGCCTCAGCGGGGCCCGAACTGCCGGTCCCCCGCGTCGCCCAGGCCGGGCACGATATACGCGTTGTCATTGAGCCGTTCGTCGATACTGGCGGTGAACACCCGCACCGGCAGCGCACTGGCCTCGAGCCGCGCGATGCCCTCCGGCGCGACGAGCGCGCAGATCACGGTCAGCTCATCGGCGCCCCGAGCCGACAGCAACTGCAGGCAGTGCAGCAACGATCCCCCGGTTGCGAGCATCGGATCCAGCACGATGACGGGCCGCCCTGCGAGCGATTCCGGGAGCGAGGCCATGTACGGCGTCGGCTCATGGGTCTGCTCGTCCCGGGCGAGTCCCACGAACCCCATCTGTGACTCCGGCAGCAGGTTGAACGCGGCCTCCGCCATGCCGAGACCGGCCCGCAGGACGGGGACGAGCAGCGGCGGGTTCGCCAGGGCGACGCCGGTCGTCGGTGCCACCGGCGTCGTGACGGGCGCGGCAGCGGTGGGCAGCGAGCGGGTGGCCTCGTAGACCAGCAGGGTGGCCAGCTCCCGCAACGCGGCGCGGAATTCCGCGTTGCTGCTGCGCTCGTCGCGCATGACGGTGAGGCGCGCCTGGACGATCGGGTGCTCGATGACGATGGTCTCCACGCGCCGAAGACTAGACCGGACTTTCGCGACGGTTCCGCCCGGCGGCGGCGCTCCTACACTGGCTTGGTGACGACACTGGAGGGTGTCGACCTGCCCCCCGCCGGTGGCGTCGACCTGCAGAGCGTGACCCGCGACGAGGCGGCGTTGCGGCGGTTCCTGCACGGCTTGCCGGGCGTCGACCAAGTCGGTGCCGAAGGCCGCGCGGCCGGGCTCGCGACCCGCAGCATCAAGACCTCGGCGAAGGCGTGGGCCATCGACACGGCCATCTCGATGGTCGATCTGACGACGCTCGAAGGCGCCGACACGCCTGGCAAGGTGCGGTCGCTGTCCGCCAAGGCGATCCGTCCCGACCCCTCCGACCCCACCGTTGCGTCCGTCGCCGCGGTCTGCGTGTATCCCGACCTGGTAGAGACCGCCGTCCGGGCGCTGCGCGGCTCGTCCGTCGGAGTGGCCAGCGTCGCCACCGCGTTCCCGTCCGGCCGAGCATCGCTCGAGACCAAGCTGCACGACGTGCGCGACGCGGTTGCGGCCGGCGCCACCGAGATCGACATGGTGATCGACCGGGGCGCCTTCCTCGCGGGACGCTACCTGCAGGTCTTCGACGAGATCGTCGCGACCAAGGCCGCCTGCGGGAACGCGCATCTGAAGGTCATCCTCGAGACCGGGGAGCTGGTCACCCTCGACGCCGCGCGGCGTGCGTCCTGGCTCGCGCTGCTCGCGGGAGGGGATTTCATCAAGACCTCCACCGGCAAGGTGACACCCGCCGCCACACCCGGCGTCGCGCTCGTGATGCTCGAGGCGGTCCGCGACTTCCGGGCCGCCACCGGCGAGCTACGCGGTGTGAAGCTGGCGGGCGGCATCCGCACCTCGAAGGACGCCATCCGCTACCTGGTGATGGTGAACGAGACGGTCGGCGACGACTGGCTCACCCCGGACCTGTTCCGGTTCGGGGCATCCAGCCTGCTGAACGACCTGCTGCTGCAGCGCCACAAGCTCAAGACGGGCGCGTACGACGGCCCCGACTACGTCACGGTGGATTGAGAGCGAAGCGCATGGCCAAGTTCGAGTACGCGCCGGCACCCGAGTCGCGCGACATCGCGCGGCTGCGGCCGAGCTATCAGATCTTCGTCGACGGGCGGTTCAGGGACGGCCGCGGCGAGGCCGTGAAGACGATCAACCCGGCGGACGAGCAGCCGCTCGCCGAGGTCGCCGAGGCGAGCCCCGAGGACGTCGCGGACGCGGTCGCAGCCGCCCGCCGAGCGCTCGACGGGCCATGGGGGCGGACGTCCGGCGCCGACCGCGGCAAGTACTTGTTCCGCATCGCCCGGGCCGTCCAGGAACGCGCCCGCGAACTCGCCGTCCTGGAGTCGCTCGACAACGGCAAGCCGATCCGCGAATCCCGCGACGTCGACGTCCCGACGGCCGCGGCGCACTTCTTCTACTACGCCGGCTGGGCGGACAAACTCGGCCACGCCGGTTTCGGGCCTGACCCCAAGCCGGTGGGCGTGGCCGGACAGATCATCCCGTGGAACTTCCCGCTGCTCATGGCCGCGTGGAAGATCGCACCGGCGCTGGCGTGCGGCAACACCGTCGTGCTCAAGCCCGCCGAGACGACGCCGCTCACGGCGCTCGTCCTCGCCGAGATCATTGCCGAGGCCGACCTGCCGCCCGGCGTCGTGAACGTGCTGACCGGCGGCCCCGCCATCGGGCAGGCGATCGTCGAGAGCGACGTCGACAAGATCGCGTTCACCGGTTCGACAGAGGTCGGCAAGATCATCCGGCGCACCCTTGCCGGCACGGGCCGGCGGGTGTCGCTGGAGCTGGGCGGAAAGGCGGCGAACATCGTCTTCGACGACGCACCGATCGACCAGGCCGTCGAGGGCATCGTCAACGGCATCTTCTTCAACCAGGGGCAGGTCTGCTGCGCCGGCTCCCGGCTGCTCGTCCAGGAGTCGGTCGTCGACGAGGTCGTGGCGTCCCTGCAGCGACGGCTCGCGACGCTGCGCCTCGGCGACCCGCTCGACAAGAACACCGACGTCGGCGCGATCAACTCGGCGGAGCAGCTCGCCCGGATCACCGAGCTCACCGACTCGGGCGTCGCCGAGGGCGCCACCCGGTGGTCCCCGCCGTGCGAGGTCCCGCCCCGCGGTTACTGGTTCGTTCCGACCGTCTTCACCGACGTGGCGCAGGCACATCGCATCGCGCGCGAGGAGATCTTCGGCCCGGTGCTGTCGGTCCTGACGTTCCGGACCCCCGACGAGGCCGTCGAGAAGGCGAACAACACCCCCTACGGGCTGTCGGCAGGTGTCTGGACGGAGAAGGGTTCCCGCATCCTCTCGATGGCCTCGAAGCTGCGCGCCGGAGTCGTCTGGGCCAACACGTTCAACCGCTTCGACCCGACCGCGCCGTTCGGCGGTTACAAGGAGTCCGGTTTCGGCCGCGAGGGCGGCCGGCACGGGTTGGAGGCATACCTCGATGTCTGAGCCGAGACTGCGCGTGCGCCGCACCGCCAAGCTCTACGTCAAGGGCGCGTTTCCCAGGTCGGAGTCCGGCCGGTCATATCCGGTCCACTCGGCGTCGGGCGAGCTGGTGGCCCATGCCGCGCAGGCGTCGCGCAAGGACGTCCGGGACGCCGTCCTGGCCGCCCGCGGCGCCTTCGGCGGCTGGTCCGCCGCGACCGCCTACAACCGCGGACAGGTGCTCTATCGCGTCGCCGAACTGCTGGACGGCCGCCGTGACCAGTTCGTCGCGGAGGTACGCGAGGCCGAAGGCGGATCTGGTGACGACGCGGCGGCGCTGGTCGATGCCGCGATCGACAGGTGGGTGCACTACGCCGGGTGGGCGGACAAGTACGCGCAGGTGGTCGGCGCCACGAATCCCGTCGCAGGCCCGTACTTCACGTTCTCGCTGCCCGAGCCAACCGGTGTGGTCGGCGTCATCGCCCCCCAGGACTCCAGCCTCCTCGGGCTCGTCTCGGTGCTCGCACCGGTACTGACGACCGGCAACACCGCGGTGGTCCTCGCCGCTCAGGACCGCCCGCTGCCGGCGGTCTCACTCGGCGAGGTGCTCGCGACCTCCGACGTCCCGGCGGGGGTCGTGAACATCCTCACCGGCTTCACCGCCGAGCTGGCCCCGTGGCTCGCGTCCCACCGCGACGTGAACGCGATCGACCTCACCGGTGTCGCGGCCGCCGACCGCGCGGCCCTCGAGGTGCAGGCGGCCGACAACGTCAAGCGCGTGCACTCGCCGCGTGCGGTCGATTGGGCCGCCGAGCCGGGCCGGAGCCGCCTCGACGCGTTCGTCGAGACGAAGACGGTCTGGCACCCGATCGGCGTGTGACGCGCCGGCGACGCCCCCATGACGGGCGACCGCACCTGTGGTTCCCTGTCCGTCGCCCGGTAGGTTCGGGCTCATGACGAGCTCGCTCGATGCCGCCATCATTCCGATCACCCTGACCGTCAACGGGCGGATGGGCGTCACGCTCTACGCCCCGCCGTGGGAGGACGACGACGGCGAGGAGTGGCAGGGCTTTCTCGGCGACGGAGCGAAGGTCCTGCTCTACCCGAGCGCACGGGAGCTTGCCGAGTTCATCGCCTCGGGCGAGGAGAACGACCTGTCCGACCACCCGGCCTGGGGCCGCATCAGCGCGCTGACCCCTGACGAGCTGCGCCCGGCCGCCGAGGATGGCTACGACCTCGACGCGGTCTACGAATGGGCGTCGGGCGAACCCGACCCGATGCACGTGTCGGCACTCGCGAACGTCGTCGACATGGTGGCCCGCATCGCCGACTGCTGCGACGACGGCGCGCTGCGCCGCCTGGTCGAGAACACGCCCGAGTACGAGGAGCTCGTCGACGACGAGGTCTCCTATCAGGGCAAGGACGGCCGCAAACGGTGGAACGAGCTCGGCGATCGGATCGCCGAGTCCTGGGAGCGCGCGATCAATCGCGTAGAGAACTGGCTCGAGTGGCGCGGTGACTTCGAGCGCTCCGAGCTCGAGACCCAGTCGGTGTGGGAACGCGTGGGCGCCGAACCGATCGAGATCGTGTTGCCGGACGCCCGATGGCTCACGGTGCGCGCCGAGATCGCCCGCAATGCCGAAGACGGCGACACCCACGTGGCGTTCCTCGGACTCGACGGCAACATCAACGTGTTCGGCGAGGTCGGCGACCTTGCGCAATACTGCCGCACGGCCGAGGAGCACCCGCTCGTCGCGCTCGAATGGTGGTCCGAACTCGCCGACGTCGAGGACGACGACGTGTTCGCCCCGTCGGCCGACGCGACATTCGACCTGCGCAAGCCGTCCGTGGCCGGCGCCGAGCTCCTGGGTGAACTGATCGCGTTCTGCGAACTCGAGGCCGATGCCGAAGATCTCGGTGCCGACATGGACCGGGACGACTGGCGCGCACTGGTCGACGAGGTTGCGAGCTGCTTCGCCCCGCAGGACTGAGGCGCGTCAGAGCGTCAGCTCGTGAGCACCCCGGCATCGAGGTGGCTGCGGATCTCGGGAGCAGCCGAGCGCACCGCGTCCGCCGCCTCGTCGTCCAGGCGTGACTGGGACGCCCGTTCGGCGTCGACGCGGGCGGTGTACTGCGTGATCTCGCGCAGTCGCGAGGCGTCGTCCCACCCGAGTATCCGGCCCATCAGCTCGGCGACCTCGTCGGCCGACTCGACGCCCCGGTGCGGGTACTCGATCGAGATCCTCGTCCGCCGCGTGAGGACGTCCTCGAGGTGCAGCGCACCCTCGTGCGTCACGGCGTAGTGGATCTCGGCAAGCAGGTAGTCAGGAGCGCCCGACACGGTCGACAGCAGCCGTCGATCGGCGAGCCCGGGCTCGAGCACGTCGCGGATCATCGAGCCGTAGCGGTCGAGCACGTGCCGAACGCGGTAGGGGTGCAGCCCGTACTCGGCAGCGAGCGCGTCGACCTGGTTGCGCATGGCGAAGTAGCCGTCGGCGCCGAGCAGCGGCACGGAATCCGTGCAGGACGGTTGCACTCGCTTGGGCAGGTCGTCGCTCGCCGCGTCGACCGCGTCGGCGGCCATGACCCGGTAGGTCGTGTACTTGCCGCCGGCGATGGAGATCAGCCCGGGCACGACCCGGGCGACCGCATGTTCGCGCGACAGTTTCGACGTCTCTTCCGACTCGCCCGCGAGCAGCGGGCGCAGCCCGGCGTACACGCCCTCGATGTCGGCTTCGGTCAACGGCGTGGTGAGCACCGAATTCACGCGGTCGAGCAGGTAGTCGATGTCGGAGCGCGTCGCGGCGGGGTGCGCGAGGTCGAGATTCCATTCTGTGTCGGTCGTCCCGATCAGCCAGTGGTTCTTCCACGGGATCACGAACAGCACCGAGGCGCTCGTGCGCAGGATCAGCCCCGCGTCACCGACGATGCGCTCGCGCGGCACCACGATGTGCACGCCCTTGGACGACCGCACGCGAAAGCGCCCCCGTCCGCCGCTGAGCGCCTGGATCTCGTCGGTCCAGACCCCGGTGCAGTTCAGGACGACCCCTGCGGCGACCGTCGTCTCGCGGCCGTCCTCGGCATCGCGCACCACGACACCGACCACGCGGTCGGACTCGCGGGCGAAGCCGACGGCCTGCGTGGACGACCGCACGACCGCTCCGTAGCGGGCCGCCGTGCGCGCGACAGTGAGCGTGTGCCGGGCGTCGTCGGCCTGCGCGTCGAAGTAGCGCACGGCCCCCACCAGCGAGTCAGGGCGCAGCCCCGGGAACATGCGCAGTGCCGCGCGCCGGGTCAGGTGCTTCTGGCCGGGGACACTGTTCTGCCCGCCCATCGTGTCGTAGAGCAGCAGCCCCGCGGCGACATACGGGCGCTCCCACCCGCGGTGGGTCAGCGGGTACAGGAACGGGACGGGCTTCACCAGGTGCGGGGCGAGCCGCGTGGTCATCAGCTCACGTTCGCGCAGTGCCTCGCGCACCAGCCCGAACTCGAGCTGCTCGAGGTAGCGCAGCCCGCCGTGGAAGAGCTTCGACGACCGGCTCGAGGTTCCCGCCGCCCAGTCGCGCGCCTCGACGAGGGCGACCGACAGACCGCGAGTCGCGGCGTCGAGCGCCGCCCCCGCGCCGGTGACGCCGCCGCCGATGACCACGACGTCGAAGTCGTCGTCCTGCAGCCGGTGCCACGCGGCTTCGCGGTAGGCGGCGTCCAACCGGGAGGCCGCACCCCCTTTCGGGATCGTCGGCACGTGCTCCGGGACGCCTGCCTCCACACCTGCCAAGCTAGCGCAATGGCGAACCCACCCACGGTGGTCGCGGCGATCGACCAGGGCACGACCTCGACCCGGTGCATCCTGTTCGACCACGACGCGCACATCGTCGCGGTCGAGCAGGTGGAGCATCGCCAGATGCTGCCGCGCGCGGGCTGGGTCGAGCACGACCCCGCCGAGATCTGGTCGAACACCCGCGCGGCTCTCGCCGGTGCGGCCGCCCGCGCCGAGTTGCGATCGGGTGACGTCGCGGCGGTGGGCATCACCAACCAGCGCGAGACGACCGTCGTGTGGGACCGCGCCACCGGCGAACCGATCGCGCCCGCGATCGTCTGGCAGGACACTCGCACGCAGGACATCTGCGACGAGCTCGGTGCCCTCGGCGGCGGCGCCGAGCGCTACCGCGAGCGCACGGGGCTGCCGCTCGCGACCTACTTCGCCGGCCCCAAGGTGCGCTGGCTGCTGGACAACGTGGACGGAGCGCGCCGGCGCGCCGAGAACGGCGAGCTCGCCTTCGGGACGATCGACAGCTGGCTGGTGTGGAACCTCAGCGGCGGGCTGCACGTCACCGACCCGACGAATGCGTCGCGCACGATGCTGATGGACCTCGCCTCACTGCAATGGGACGAGTCGATTGCCGACGAGATGGGTGTTCCCACCGCGATGCTGCCCGAGATCCGCTCGTCGTCGGAGGTGTACGCCGAGGTCCGCGAGCGCGGCCCGCTGGCGGGCGTCCCGATTGCCGGCATCCTCGGCGATCAGCAGGCCGCGACCTTCGGCCAGGCCTGTCTGCGTCCCGGCGAGGCCAAGAACACTTATGGCACCGGCAATTTCCTGCTGCTGAACACCGGGACGCAGCCGGTGCTGAGCGACAACGGGCTGATCACCACGGTGTGTTACGCGCTCGGCGACGAACCGCCCGTGTACGCCCTCGAGGGCTCGATCGCGGTCACCGGATCGCTCGTCCAGTGGCTGCGCGACAACCTCGGGCTGATCGCGTCGGCGGCAGAGATCGAGACGCTCGCCCGCACCGTCGACGACAACGGCGGGGCGTACTTCGTTCCGGCCTTCTCAGGGCTGTTCGCTCCGTACTGGCGCGCCGACGCACGCGGTGCCCTGGTCGGGCTGACGCGCTACGTCAACCGCGGCCACATCGCGCGCGCCGCGCTCGAGGCGACCGCGTTCCAGACCCGCGAGGTCGTCGACGCGATGAATGCCGACTCGGGCGTCGCGCTCACCGAGCTGCGCGTCGACGGGGGAATGGTCGGCAACGAGCTGCTCATGCAGTTCCAGGCCGACATCCTCGCGGTGCCCGTCGTGCGTCCCGTCGTCTCCGAGACGACCGCGTTGGGCGCCGCATACGCGGCCGGGCTCGCGGTGGGCTTCTGGTCCTCGACCGACGAGATCCGCGACAACTGGTCGGCCGACCGCGTCTGGGAACCCGCCATGGACGCCGTTCGCTGCGAGCAGCTCTACGCCGAGTGGAAGAAGGCGGTCACGAAGACGTTCGACTGGGTCGGCTCGTGAGGCGGCGCGCGGTCGCGGCCGGTGCGGCGGCGTCCGGCCTCGCGGCCGTGCTGGCAGCGTGCACCTCGGGCCCGTCCCACGGTCCTGCGCAGAGTCTGCCGGCGAGGTCGACATCGGTCGGCTCGTCGACGGTTGGCACGCCCGCCACGTCCGTGCCGCCGACCGCCACCACTTCGACGGCACGGCCCACGCCACCTCCCGACGCTGCGCATGCGCTGCTCGCCCGGATGAGCCTCGCCCAGCGGGTCGGCCAGTTGCTGATGGTCGACTGCCCGACGACCGGTGTCGCACCGGCCACGGTGACCGCGATCCAGGCCGATGCCGTCGGGTCGGTCATCCTCGACGGGACGAGCTACCTGAGCCTTGCCCGGACGGCGGCGATCACCGCGCAGCTCGAGGCAGACAACCCGTCCGCCGCCAAGCTGCTGATCGCGACCGACCAGGAGGGCGGCCAGGTGCAGCGACTGCGCGGGCCGGGCTTCTCGGCGATCCCCGACGCTCTCACGCAGGGCGGGACGGACCCTGCGACGTTGCAGGGCGACGCGCAGGTGTGGGGCGCACAGCTGCGGGCCGCCGGCGTGACGATCGACCTCGCCCCCGTGCTCGACACGGTTCCGCCCGGGTCGACGGGCAACGCGCCGATCGGCGACCTCGACCGCGAATACGGGCACGACCCCGCGACTGTCACGGCGCACGGCATGGCGGTGGCACGTGGCCTCGCCGCCGCAGGCGTCGAGGCCACGGTCAAGCACTTCCCCGGCCTGGGACGGGTCGAGGGCAACACCGACCTCAGCAGCGGAGTGGTCGACAGCGTGACGACCAGGCACGACCCCTATCTCGCGCCGTTCGCGGCGGCGGTGCGGGCGCACGTCCCGTTCGTCATGATGTCCACCGCCGTCTACGCGCGCATCGATCCCGATCGACCCGCGGCCTTCTCGCCCACCGTCGTCACGGGCATGCTGCGGCAGGACCTCGGCTTCACCGGTGTCGTGATCAGCGACGACGTCGGCAAGGCTGCCCAGGTCAGCGGGTACTCACTCGGCGAGCGGGCCGTGGACTTCGTCGCCGCCGGGGGCGACATCGTGCTCACGGTCGACGCGACGCAGGCCGGCCCGATGACGGCGGCCCTCGTCGCCCGGGCCCTCAGCGACCGCTCGTTCGCGCAGCTCGTCGACACCGCGGCGCTGCGCGTGCTCGAGGCGAAGCAGGCCCGCGGCCTGCTCGACTGACTCAGGCCATCAGCAGCGCGTACGCCGGCTTGATGCTGCCGTTGATGAGTTCGAGCCGCTCGTCGAAGGGGATGAAGGCGCTCTTCATCGCATTGATGGTGAACCACTGCAGGTCGCGCCAGCCGTAGCCGAACGCCTCGACGAGCAGGGACATCTCCCGTGACATCGACGTGCCGCTCATCAGCCGGTTGTCGGTGTTCACCGTGACGCGGAACTGCAACTGGCGCAGCAGCCCGATCGGGTGCTCGGCGACAGAGGTGGCGGCGCCTGTCTGCACATTCGACGACGGGCACATCTCGAGGGGGATGCGCTTGTCGCGGACGTACTGGGCCAGACGCCCGAGCTTCTTGCTCGCGGTGATGTCGTCGATGATGCGCACCCCGTGGCCGAGCCGGTCGGTGCCGCAGTACTGGATCGCCTCCCAGATCGAAGGCAACCCGAACGCCTCACCGGCGTGGATCGTGAAGTGGAAGTTCTCCCGGCGCAGGTACTCGAACGCGTCGAGGTGTCGGCTCGGCGGGAAACCGGCCTCGGCACCCGCGATGTCGAAGCCCACGACGCCCTTGTCGCGGTAGGCGACAGCGAGTTCGGCGATCTCGCGCGAGCGGGCGGCGTGGCGCATCGCGGTCACGATCGCCCCGACGCGGATCTCATGTCCGGCCGCCGCGGCCGCCGCCTCGCCCTCGCGGAAGCCCTGCAGCACGGCGTCCACGACCTGGTCGAGCGTCAGCCCCTCGTCGACGTGCTGTTCGGGTGCCCAGCGGATCTCGGCGTACACGACTCCGTCGGCCGCGAGATCCTCGACCGCCTCGCGGGCGACCCGGGCGAGGCCGCCGGTCGTCTGCATCACGCCGACCGTGTGCGCGAACGTCTCGAGGTAGCGCTCGAGGGATCCGGAATCGGCCGCCTCGCGGAACCACCGGGCCAGCCCGGCCGCGTCGCCCGCGGGCAACGGACCGTACCCGACCTCACGGGCCAGCTCGAGGACGGTCTCGGGCCGGACCCCTCCGTCGAGGTGGTCGTGCAGCAGCACCTTGGGGGCGGCGATGATCGCGGCGGCGTCGAGCGGGGTCGGCATGCGGCCACCGTATCGGCACCGTGGGATGCCTCGAAGTTCCTTGCCCGCCGAGCTTTTCCCTCCCCGAGGTGGTAAGAGTAACGGCGGCAATAGCCGCTAATCGGACGACCCCGAGGATCGATGCACTCAGCAGCCGTGCAGGTGGCCAATCTCGTCAAGCGGTACGGCGAGGTCGAGGCCGTGCGTGGCATCGACCTCGAGATCCCCATCGGTGAGGTGTTCGGCTTCCTCGGACCGAACGGCGCCGGCAAGTCCACCGTCATCAACATGCTCTGCACGCTGGTGACACCGACGGCCGGCACTGCCGAGGTGGCGGGGTACGACGTCGTCCGGCAGCGCGACCTCGTACGCCGGCACATCGGGCTCGTCTTCCAGGACACCACCCTCGACACCTACATGACCGCCGAGCGCAACCTGCGGCTGCACGCCGAGTTGTACGGCGTCCCGCGCGACGCGGTGGACGCCCGGTTGCACCAGGTACTCGACATGGTCGGGCTGTGGGATCGGCGCACCAGCAAGGTCGGCACGTTCTCCGGCGGCATGAAGCGCAGGCTTGAGATCGCCCGCGGCCTGCTGCACTCGCCCCGGGTGCTCTTCCTCGACGAGCCGACCGTGGGGCTGGACCCGCAGACCCGCTCGTCCATCTGGGGCTACATCGCCGAACTGCGCAAGGCGGAGGACATCACGATCTTCATGACCACCCACTACATGGACGAGGCCGAGTACTGCGACCGGATCGCGATCATGGACTCCGGCCGGATCATCGCGATCGACACGCCCGAGGATCTCAAGGCGAGCGTCGGTGACGACCGCGTCCAGATCCACACCGACGACGATCGCGCCGCCATCCAGGCGCTCGAGGTCCGCTTCGGCCTTTCCGCGTCGATATCCGAGGGCGCGGTGACGTTCCGCGTTCCGCAGGGCGAGCAGTTCGTCCCCAAGCTGTTCGCCGAGTTCCCGATACCGATCCGGTCGATCAACGTGTCCCGGCCCTCGCTCGACGACGTCTTCATGTCCTACACCGGTTCGACGATCCGCGACGCCGAGGCGTCGGGAGGCGACCGCGTGCGCCGCACCGCGCAGATCTTCGGACGCGGCAGGTGACCGCCACCACGCTGTCGCCGGCCCGGGTCGTGGTCCCGGCCCGCTCCATACGCGGCGAGCTGCGCGCGGTGAAGATGGTCTGGCTGCGCGAGGTCGAGCGCTTCGCGAGCGACCGGCTACGGATGATCACGTCACTGATCCAGCCGTTGCTGTTCCTGTTCGTGCTGGGTACCGGCCTGTCCCGGATCGCGTCCGCCGGTACCGGCGGGCTGAACCTGCGCACGTTTCTCTATCCCGGCATCCTCGCGATGGCGGTGATGTTCACGGCCATGTTCTCGGCGGCATCCATCGTCTGGGACCGCGAGTTCGGGTTCCTGCGCGAGATGTTGGTCGCGCCGATCCGGCGCAGCTCGATCGTCATCGGCAAGTGCCTCGGCGGCGCCACGGTGGCCACCTTCCAGGGCGTGCTCGTCATCTGCCTCGCCGGTCTGGTCGGCGTCCCGTACACGCCCAAGCTGATCATCGAGATCTTCGCGCTGCAGGTGCTGCTCGCCTACACCCTGACCGCGTTCGGCGTCATGGTGGCGGCTCGCATCAAGCAGATCCAGTCGTTCATGGCGCTCACCCAAATGCTCATCATGCCGCTGTTCTTCGTGTCCGGAGCGATGTTCCCGCTGACCGGGCTGCCGCCCTGGCTCACCGTCCTGAACCGTCTCGACCCGCTGACCTACGCCGTCGACCCGATGCGCCGCGCGGTGTTCTCGCAGCTCGACCTCGCGCCCGACATCCGGGCGCGCCTCGACCCCGGCGTCTCGTGGGGCGGCTGGCACGTCCCGCCGCTCATGTGTGCCGCAGTCGTCGCCGCCATCGGCATCGGGATGACCGCCGTCGCCATCGCCGAGTTCGCACAGAGCGACTGACGGCCGCGTCAGCCGATGCGGTCGAGTACCAGCGGTGCGGGCGTCCAGTCGCCGCCGATCTCATAGCCGCCCTCGAGGGCCTGCAGCGCCCGGTCGAAGCGCGCCGGGTCGTCGGTGTGCAGTTCGAGCAGCGGCTCGCCGGTCCGGACGACGTCGCCGGGCTTGGCGAGCATGACCACGCCGGCCCCCGCCGACACCGGATCCTCCTTGCGGGCCCGTCCGGCACCGAGCCGCCAGGCCGCGACTCCGACCGCATACGCGTCGAGCCGGCTCAGCACGCCGGAGGCAGGCGCGGCGACGATGTGCCGTTCGCGCGCCACGGGCAGCGGGGCCGAAGGATCGCCGCCCTGCGCAGAGATCATCCGTCGCCAGACGTCCATCGCGCGGCCGTTGCCAAGCGCATCGGCCGGATCGACGTCACCGATGCCCGCACCGGCGAGCATCTCGCGGGCGAGGGCGAGGGTGAGTTCCACGACGTCCGGGGGGCCGCCGCCGGCAAGCACCTCGAGGCTTTCGGCGACCTCGAGCGCGTTGCCCGCGGTCCGTCCGAGCGGTGTCGACATCTGGGTCAGCAGCGCCACCGTGTGCACCCCGTGCGAGCCGCCCAGCCCCACCATCGTGGTGGCCAGCTCGCGCGCGTCCTCGACGCTCTTCATGAAGGCGCCCGTGCCGACCTTCACGTCCAGGACGAGCGCCGAGGACCCCTCGGCGATCTTCTTGCTCATGATCGACGACGCGATGAGCGGGATCGACTCGACGGTGCCGGTGACATCGCGCAGCGCGTACAGCTTGCGGTCGGCGGGTGCGAGGCCCTCACCCGCGGCGCAGATCACCGCGCCGACCTCGTTGAGCTGGACGATGAAGTCGGCGTTG
>JAVHVN010000049.1:0-4522 GCA_032160545.1 Pseudonocardiales bacterium
GCCGCCGAGGTGCCGAGCGACGAGGTCGGCCTGGCGATTCTCGGGCCGCTTCGCGAGCTCGACGAGGTGGCCTATCTCCGGTTTGCCTCGGTGTACCAGGCGTTCAGCTCGATCGACGACTTCGACAAGGCGATTTCCGACCTGCGCACCGGTCCCCGCCCGCACGCGCCGTGACGCGACCGCCGCCCCCAGACACCAGCAGCACGCCCGCCAGACCCCTGAACACGGTTACGGAAGGACCGCAGCGATGACCGAGGCTGTCGACAAGATCATCCAGAAGAGCTCGGCCTCGAAGCCGGCCGCCGATTCGGCTGCCGCTCCGGCGCCCCACTACGCGGCCGGTGGCCTGGCGATCGAGCGCGTCCACACCACCGAGGGCGTCCATCCGTACGCCGAGGTGACCTGGGAACGGCGCGACGTGGTCATGACCAACTGGCGCGACGGCTCGATCAACTTCGAGCAGCGCGGTGTCGAGTTCCCAGATTTCTGGTCGGTCAACGCCGCCAACATCGTCACGACGAAGTACTTCCGCGGCGCTGTCGGCAGTGACGCCCGCGAGTGGTCGCTGCGGCAGCTGATCGACCGTGTGGTGCACAAGTACCGCGAGGCCGGCGCGCTGCACGGCTACTTCGCATCGCCGCGCGACGCCGAGGTCTTCGAGCACGAGCTGACGTGGATGCTGTTGCACCAGGCGTTCAGCTTCAACTCGCCGGTGTGGTTCAACGTCGGGACGACCTCGCCGCAACAGGTGAGCGCGTGTTTCATCCTCGCGGTCGACGACACGATGGACTCGATCCTGAACTGGTACCGCGAGGAGGGGCTGATCTTCAAGGGCGGCTCGGGCGCGGGGCTCAACCTCTCGCGCATCCGCTCGTCCAAGGAGCTGCTCTCCTCCGGTGGCACCGCGTCGGGTCCGGTGAGCTTCATGCGTGGTGCCGACGCCTCGGCGGGCACCATCAAGTCCGGCGGTGCCACCCGCCGCGCGGCGAAGATGGTCGTGCTCGACATCGACCACCCCGACATCGAGGAGTTCGTGCAGACCAAGGCGCGCGAGGAGGACAAGATCCGCGTCCTGCGCGACGCCGGCTTCGACATGGATCTCGGCGGTGCCGACATCACGAGCGTCCAGTACCAGAACGCGAACAACTCGGTCCGCGTGTCCGACGAGTTCATGCGTGCCGTCGACGAGGGCCGCGAGTTCGGTCTGCGGGCGCGCAGCACCGGCGAGGTCATCGAGACCGTCGATGCCAAGGACCTCTTCCGCAAGGTGGCGCAGGCGGCGTGGGAGTGTGCCGACCCAGGCATCCAGTACGACGACACCATCAACGACTGGCACACCAACCCCGAGACCGGTCGCATCACCGCGTCCAACCCGTGCTCGGAGTACATGAGCCTCGACAACACGTCCTGCAACCTGGCATCGCTCAACCTGATGAAGTTCCTCAACGACGACAACACGTTCGCCGTCGAGCGGTTCGTGAAGTCCGTCGAACTGATCATCACTGCCATGGACATCTCGATCTGCTTTGCCGATTTCCCGACCGAGGCGATCGGCGTGAACACCCGCGACTACCGCCAGCTCGGCATCGGGTACGCGAACCTCGGTGCGCTGCTGATGGCATCCGGCCACGCGTACGACTCCGACGGCGGCCGGGCACTGGCGGCTGCGATCACCTCGCTGATGACCGGCACCTCGTACCGCCGCTCGGCTGAGCTCGCCGGCATCGTTGGCCCGTACGCGGGTTTCGCACGCAACGCCACTGCGCACGCCCGGGTCATGCGCAAGCATGCCGCGGCCAACGACGCCGCTCGTTCGGTCGACGACATCGACCGCGCGATCTTCGCCGCGGCGACCGAGGAGTGGGCGAAGGGCAACAAGCTCGGCGAGAGCAACGGCTGGCGCAACGCGCAGGCCTCGGTGCTCGCGCCCACCGGCACCATCGGCTTGATGATGGACTGCGACACGACCGGTATCGAGCCCGACCTGGCGCTGGTGAAGTTCAAGAAGCTCGTTGGCGGCGGCTCGATGCAGATCGTCAACCAGACGGTGCCACGCGCGCTGCGCATCCTGGGCTACCAAGAGGAGCAGGTCGAGGCGATCGTCGAGTACATCGCGGCGCACGGCCACGTCATCGACGCTCCGGGCCTGCGCACCGAGCACTACGAGGTGTTCGACTGCGCGATGGGTGCCCGCGCGATCAAGCCGATGGGGCACGTGCGGATGATGGCGGCGGCTCAGCCTTTCCTGTCGGGCGCGATCTCGAAGACGGTCAACCTGCCCGAGACCGCGACCGTCGAAGACATTGAGGACGTCTACTACCAGGGCTGGAAGCTGGGCCTGAAGGCGCTCGCGGTGTACCGCGACAACTGCAAGGTCGGCCAGCCCCTGTCGGCGGGCAAGGGCGACAACACCGGCGCAGAGGCCGAGGCGACGGTCGAGAAGGTCGTCGAATACCGTCCGACCCGCAAGCGGCTGCCCAAGTCGCGTCCGTCTCGAACCACGTCATTCTCGGTGGGCGGCGCCGAGGGGTATATGACTGCGGGCTCCTACCCGGACGACGGCCTCGGCGAGGTCTTCCTCAAGCTCGGCAAGCAGGGTTCCACGCTCGCCGGGGTGATGGACGCCTTCTCGATCGCGATCTCGATCGCGCTGCAGCATGGTGTCCCGCTCGAGACCTACGTGCAGAAGTTCACCAACATGCGTTTCGAGCCGGCCGGTCTGACCGATGACCCGGACGTCCGCATGGCCCAGTCGATCGTCGACTACATCTTCCGCCGTCTGGCGCTGGACTATCTCGACTTCGACACCCGCTCGGCGCTCGGCATCTACACCGCCGACGAGCGCACCCGCCAGCTCGAGACCGGCTCGTACGCGCCGGTCGACGATGAGGACGCCGACTTCGATGCGCTGGCCCAGTCGGCGCCGGTCGAGACCGCGTCGGTCGCCGAACTGCAGGACGAGGTAGTGGCCGAGACGGCCGCGCCGGCACCGGCCCAGGTGCACAGCTCGACCGAACTGCTCGAATCGATCATGGGGTCCTCCGCCGACGCGCCGCTGTGCATGAACTGCGGCACGAAGATGCGCCCCGCCGGTAGCTGCTTCGTATGCGAGGGGTGTGGCAGCACCAGCGGTTGCAGCTGACGGTTCACCGCCAGCGCTGTACCGATCGTGGCCCCGGTCCCCAGCGGACCGGGGCCACTGTCGTACGACGTCCCGGCGGCTGTTGCGGGGGTTGCGCGGGTGGGCTGGCGACGGCGCCGCCCGCGCGGTCATCCGCCCCGCGGATTACCCAGAACCTGGCCGGCGTGTCGAATCCACGGTTGTGTCGGGTCCCAGCGGTGCTTACGGTGGGCGCAGGGTCGCTCGCCGAACCACCGGCGACGCGCCCGAGGGCGTCCGGTGCGCGAGCATCGGCCGGCCGCCACGCTCCGCGAGGTCGTCGTGGATCTGCTCGAGACGCCGGTCCCCACCCCGATCATCACCCGCCCTGCGCAGGGGCGCCCGAAAGGCAGCCTGCTCGGCGCGCTGTTGCGCACGACCGACCACAAGATGATCGGGCGGCTCTACCTCGTTACCTCGTTCGCGTTCTTCGCCGCCGGTGGCGTGATGGCGCTGCTCATGCGCGCGGAGCTGGCCCGTCCCGGTATGCAGTTCCTCAGCCCCGAGCAGTACAACCAGCTGTTCACGATGCACGGCACGATCATGCTGCTGTTGTTCGCGACGCCGTTGGTCTTCGCCTTCGCCAACCTGGTGCTGCCACTGCAGATCGGCTCGCCCGACGTCGCCTTCCCGCGCCTGAACGCGCTGTCGTACTGGCTGTTCCTCTTCGGCGGCACCACGGTGATGTCGGGATTCATCACGCCGGACGGACCGCCGGACTTCGGCTGGACGGCCTACACGCCCCTCAACGACGCGTCGAACTCGCCCACCGTCGGCGCAGATCTGTGGATCATCGGGCTGGCCATCGCCGGCCTGGGCACGATCCTCGGTGCGGTGAACATGATCACCACGGTGATCACGCTGCGCGCCCCCGGCATGACGATGTTCCGGCTGCCGATCTTCACCTGGAACATCCTGGTCACCAGCCTGCTGATTCTGCTCGCGTTCCCGATTCTGACTGCCGCGTTGTTGGTGCTCTGGGTCGACCGGCACCTGAAGGCGCAGGTCTTCGAGCCCGGGAACGGAGGCGCGATCCTGTGGCAGCACCTGTTCTGGTTCTTCGGGCACCCCGAGGTCTACATCGTGGCGCTGCCGTTCTTCGGCATCATCACCGAGATCATCCCGGTGTTCAGCCGCAAGCCGCTGTTCGGCTACAAGGGCATGGTGCTGGCGACGCTGTCGATCGGTGCTCTGTCACTGACGGTCTGGGCGCACCACATGTTCACCACCGGGGCGGTGCTGCTGCCGTTCTTCTCGATCATGACGTTCCTGATCGCCGTCCCGACCGGCATCAAGTTCTTCAACTGGATCGGCTCGATGTGGGGCGGATCGGTCACCTTCGAGACCCCGATGCTGTGGTGC
>JAVHVN010000098.1:0-70602 GCA_032160545.1 Pseudonocardiales bacterium
GCAAGACCACGCTGGTCAACCTGATCTTGCGCTTCTACGAGCTGGACGAAGGCCGAATAACTCTTGACGGCCTCGATATCACCTCGATGCGACGCGATCAGCTGCGCGCCCAGATCGGCATGGTGCTCCAGGACACCTGGCTCTTCGGCGGCACCATTCGTGACAACTTGATCTATGGACGTCCGGGCGCAACCGAGCCGGAGATGATCCGCGCGGCCGAGGCGAGTTTCGTCGACCGGTTCGTCCGCCAGCTGCCCGACGGATACGACACCGTGATCGACGAGGAGATCAGCAACCTCAGTGCCGGGCAAAAACAGCTCATCACCATCGCCCGGGCGTTCCTCGTCGATCCGTCCCTGTTGATCCTCGACGAGGCGACGAGCTCCGTTGATACGCGCACTGAACTCCTCGTCCAACACGCGATGGCCGCCCTGCGATCGAACCGGACGAGCTTCGTCATCGCCCACCGGCTTTCGACCATCCGGGACGCCGACCTCATCCTCGTCATGGAGCACGGCCGCATCGTCGAGCACGGCGCCCACGCCGAGCTCCTCGCACGCGAGGGTGCCTACTACCGGCTCTACAACGCACAGTTCACGAACCGTGAGGACGTTCAGGCCGACCCCGCGCGCTAGGTCACCGCGGTCCCGAAGGCTGAGCCGATGGCGTAGGTGATACCCAGACCGACGGCACCGCCGACGACGGTGCGCAGTACGGCGCGACGCACATTCGCGCCGCCGAGCCGGGCGGAGACCGCGCCGGTGATCGCGAGGGCGACGAGCACCACGGCGATGGTGACCGGCACTCGCCACGCCTGAGGTGGCAGCAGGATCGCGACGAGGGGGAGCAGCGCGCCGATGAGGAAGGAGATCGCGGACGCAGCGGCTGCCTCCGGCGGGCTTACCAGGTCCTCAGGGTCCAGGTGGAGTTCCGCATCGAGATGCGCGGCGAGTGGATCGTTGGCGGTGAGTTCGGCGGCGACCTGGTGCGCGGTACCTGCAGACAGCCCCTTGGACTGATAGAGCGCGACGAGTTCGGCGAACTCCTCGTCGGGCATCGTCGCCAGCTCCTCAGTCTCCTGGCGTAGCGTGGCCGTCTCAGCGTCACGTTGGCTGCTGACGGAGACGTATTCGCCGAGCGACATCGACACCGCTCCGGCGACGAGACCGGCGAGCCCGGCCGTGAAGATCGGCCCACGGGAGGTCGTCGCGCCGGCGACTCCGACGACGATGCCGGCGACCGAGACGATTCCGTCATTGGCGCCCAGCACGCCGGCGCGCATCCAGTTCAGGCGCCCGGACAAGCCTGACCCGTGCGGCTCGTCGGGGTGAGCCGGTGTCATGCCGCGATGGACGAATCGTTGACATCCGCGATGACGTCCACGAGCTCGCCGGCGGGGATTCTCATCGTGGCTCGCTTCCGGTCATGCCCAAGGATCGCTGGAACTCCTCGCGCTGTCGTCACAGCGACCGGGAATGACGGCTACCAGGTAGCCGGAATTAGCAGTGCATCGGTGAGAGGGGTGCTCCCGTCGGTCGCGTCGCGAACAGCGCGCGGTGGCCGTGGCGGGCGTCGGTGGCCGCCGAGCGGGTCGGCTGGACTGGCGCCGTTGCGTTTGGCCGCCCGGCGGACGTCACGGACATTGGACCGGTGAGTCAGGCCGGTTGAGAGCACCAATTTGGTGGCGCGGCGCTCAGTAACCGCCTCCGCCGCCCCCACCTCCGTGCGCCATCAGCACGATTGCCACGATGACAATCACGGCGATGGCGATGCCAGCGATGAGCAACCAGAGCTTCATGCTTCGGGCGTTGAGTGAATGTGGCATGTCCGTCATCTCCCTCACGTCGAAACACGGTGGGCGGACGCGTGCGGTTCAGCAGTTGGGCACGGTCCAGAGCGAAGCCAGGGCACCAGCAAGGTGAGCGAGGTTCCTGACGGACCGGGGGATTCAAGCGTGACGCTCGGGCCTGGTGGACGTAGCTCGACGCGAGGCGAGCGCGATCAGGTCTCGCGCGGCGCCGGCCGGGGGTGTAGGCCCGCCCAACCAGACCGCCCGCAGGGTGCGGTGCAGTTCCAGCCCACCTACCCGGACGGTTGTGAGCCGGCCGGCGGTGAGGTCGTCTGCGACGACGAGTTCGCTGAGTACAGCCGGGCCGGCCCCGGCCAGGACGGCGGAACGGACCGCAGAGGTGGTCGACAGGGCCAGGATGGGCTCTGCCAGCGGAAGGTCCGGGCCGAGCGCGGCCCGCAGCGCCGCGGTGAGGGTGTCCCTGGTGCCGGAGCCCTCCTCGCGCGTCACCAGGCGTGTCGCGGCGAGTTCGGTGATCTCCACTGTCCGCTGCCGCCGCGCCCACCGGTGATCCGGGCGCACCACGAGAAGCAGCCGGTCATGACCGACCGACCGGCTGCGCAATCCCTTCGGAGCTGCCGGCCCTTCAACGAAACCGATGTCGGCCTCGCCCTCTCTCACCTGATGCGCGGCGGTGTCGCTGTTGGTGGCGTGAAGGACGACCTCGGCTTCGACGTGTCCCACAGCGCTTGCCTCCGCGGCCAAGGCGACCAACCAGCTGGGCAACAACTGCTCGGCGATCGTGAGACTGGCGCTGACCCGCAGCCGTGCCCGCCGGTCCTGTCGCAATGAGGCGAGCCCTGCGTCCAACTCCGTCGCGGAGTCGATGACGCGTGCGGCCCACTCGGCGACGACAACACCGGCCGGGGTGAGAGAGGAACCACGCGCGGTACGGGTGACCAGCGCTACACCGGTTTGGGACTCCATCGAGACGACCCTGGCCGACACCGCCTGCTGGGTGACCCCCACCGAAAGCGCGGCGGCGTTCAGACTGCCCGTGCGAGCGACCGCGAGTAGTACCTCGAGAGCGCTCAAGTCCGGTACGTGACTACTCAGCATCGCGATTCCTGGGTGAGATACCAGTCTTCTTTGTAACCGTACAAGGTTGTCCCGACTACTGCTGACGGCCAGCGACCGGCACCGTAGGAACCATGACAACCAGCACCGCGACAGCAAGCACCAGCGTGGCTGGCCGGCGTAACCCGGCAGAGACCGCGACCCAGCCACACCGCCTCGCGCGGTTCGGCATTCTGTCGGATCTGCAGCGTCCCAGTCATGTCTTCGCGAACCTGACTCCGAACTGGTACGCATCGATCATGGGGACCGGCATCGTGGCGGTCGCCGCGGCCAGCCTGCCCGAGCAGTTCCCCGGACTGAACAGCGCGGGGATCGTCGTCTGGGCCGCCGCATTCGTGCTGCTGCTGGCCCTCACCGCGGCCACCGTCCTGCACTGGGTGCGCTATCCCAAGACCGCCCGTGGGCATGCCTCGAACCCGGTGATGTCTCAGTTCTACGGTGCCCCGCCGATGGCGCTGATGACCGTCGGGGCGGGGACGATCCTGTTGGGCCGGGAGGTACTCGGACTGCGCGCGGCGGTGGATATCGACTGGGTCCTCTGGCTGGCCGGCACGGCAACCGGGTTGGCTGCCGCCGCAGTCGTGCCCTACCTGATGTTCACCCGCCACCCACTGAGGACAGACAGCGCCTTCGGCGGCTGGTTGATGCCGGTGGTGCCCCCGATGGTGTCTGCCTCGACCGGGGCGCTGCTCGTCCCGCACGCCGCAGCCGGACAGATCCGCCTCAGCCTGCTGATGGCCTGCTATGCAATGTTCGGTATGAGCCTGCTCGCCTCGATCATCGTCATCACCCTGATCTGGAACCGATTGGCCATGCACAAAGTCGGGGACGCCCGGATGGTCCCGACCCTGTGGATCGTGCTCGGCCCGCTCGGTCAGTCCATCACGGCAGCGAACCTGCTCGGAGGCGTCGCCCACCAGGCGCTGCCCGCCCCGTACTCGACTGCGCTCGAGGCTTTCGGCGTGGTTTATGGCGTCCCGGTGTGGGGATTCGCGCTGCTCTGGGCCGGTATCGCCGGCGCGATCACGCTGCGCACCGCGCGTGAACACCTGCCCTTCTCCCTGACCTGGTGGTCCTTCACCTTCCCCGTCGGCACCTGCGTCACCGGCACCAGCGGCCTGGCGCTGCACACCGGAACTGACCTGTTCCGCTACGGCGCAGCCGTTTTCTACGCCGGACTCGTCGCCGCCTGGATCATCGTCGCGCTCCGCACCGCCCGCGGCAGCCTGCGCGGCACCTTGTTCCTGGGCGGCAGCGTCGCCCCCGCGTCCGCAGCGGCCTGAGCGGCGGGTCGCCCAGGTCCACTGTCAGCGCTCGTCGTTGCTGGGTCCGGGACCGGTGACTCGTCCGCGTCCTAGAACGGGCCGGGTCCGGGACTTCCGGTGCTGGTCGTGGGGCTGGCGAGCACGCATTGGCCGGAGCGGATGCCGGTGACGGTGTTGGGGTTGGGTGTGCGCGGGAAGAGGTTGCCGCTCGGGCCTTCGTTGTTGTCCCAGACGGCGCTGTTGCCGGTGCACGAAAGGTTGCCGTTGAAGTGCCCGGCGGTGATCTCGATGGCGTCGGGATCGGCGAGCTGGTTGTCGGTGACGGTGACGTTGCCGTTGATGTGCATGTCCTCGACGCCCAGCCAGCAGGAGGCGACGCCGCTGATCGTCAGGTTGCCGTTGATCGTGCCCAGTTCGTAAGCGCTGAACACAGGACTTTGGAACACATCGAAGAAGCCGGACGGATTGCAGGTGACGCCCCCGCCACCGCCGGTGTGTACGACGTTGCCGTTGATCGTGCTGCGGTGCGCGATGACACCCAAGGGGTGATCAGCGATCAGGCCGCCGTTCACGGTCTCGGATCCGATGAGGCTCGGATCGTCCATGCATGGAAGCTCTTGCGGGTCGCAGCCCAACACCAGCGTGGCGCCGTTCTCGACGACCATCGAGCCGTTGACCAGCAGTGGGGAGTGCGCGAACGCGGCGAGCAGGACGGAGCCGGGAAGCAGCGTCAGCGACCCGTTGATCCGAGTCGGCCCGCCGCTGACCACGCACACCCCGGAGATCTGCGCCGGACCGTTGTGGCTGGCCAATACCCCCGGCGAGCCAACAGTCCCTGAACACGTGTACCCCCCTGCCGCCGAGGCGGCCGGCGCTGTCACCATCGCCAAACCCACAGCGAGCGCCGCGGCGGTGACAAGGACCAGAGGCTTACGAAGGAGGCTGCGCATCTGGTTGCCCCTCCCGGGAGAGCGGCGCGCCGACCGGTTGACCAGGTTGACCGGCATGACCAGGCGCCGTGATGGCCGCTTGGCAGCAGCGTGCTCCCCATAACCGGGAGCACGCAAGGGGCCGCTCCAGCGTGTCATGACAAGACCGACACACCGACTTCCATCCAGACCGGGATCGCAGCGTCCCGCGGTACGACCAAGGCTTCGCTGGCTGATGATTGCGTTAGAAGCGGAGGTGTCGGATCAGTGTTGCGATGCCTGGAAGCACGCCACGTCGTACTGCGACTTCTCGGAGTAGTGCTGGCCGCCAACGCCACCGGCCACGCTGTTGATGCCCGGCTCGTTGAAGGGTGAGCCGGGGCTGTTCGCCGAGTGCCCCGGCGTGTTGGGTTCAAGGTTCTGGCAGGACTGGCTCGGCGGTCCGGGCGGTCCGGGCGGGTTAGCGGCGACCGCGGGGGCAGCGAAGCCCGATGCTGACGCGATGATCACCGGCAGGATGAGTAGAGATCGACGCATGACGTTCGCCCCCTGAGCGGATGCGGGTCCGGCTTGATCCGGGTGGCCACACTCCGCCTCGCCCTCGGACACGACCGAGGAGGCACATCGGTTCAACCACACCCGCTAACCCTGCACGCTGAGCGCGCCCAAGGCGGGGGGTAGGGGCAGGAGAGCGTTCAACCTCGGCGTTACCCGCTGAGCAATCACACCGGGGGAAGGCGGGCAGCCGGGCAACGCTTTGGCAGGCGGAATGTCAGTGGGTTCCTCCGCTGCCTGGCGCTGCCGGCGGGATCTCCCGGCCGAGCAGCGAGCCGAGCGCCTTCAACACGTCGCCGACACTCCACGTTCCAGGTCCCGGATTGTCGAGATTTTCGACGCCCGACGCGTTCAAGAACTTGTGCAGAGTCGGGGGAAGGGTCGTCCCTCGCGCGACATAGGGATGGCCGTCGAGCAGAAAGCGTTCGGTGCCCGTGCTGTCGAGGAAGAACACCGCATCGGTGTGGGTGATGTCGTAGGTCAGGGGCTTGCCCGTGAGCCAGTCCACAGGAGCAGGCGGATCGTCCGGCACGCGCTCGGTATAGACGCCGAGGTAGCGCCACAAGGCGGCGATCGCCGTCGAGGTGCCGGTGAGCGTTGCCCAATTCCGCGGAACGGGAGCGAACAGACGCTCGTACGCAGCCAGCCGCGGGGGCGTGTCGCGATCCGGGTCGACCGTGATGCTGAGAAATTCGACCCGATCGTCGAGTCCGGCTGCTTCGACGGCACGTGCCGCCGCGACCACGTTGGCTGTATCCAGCGGGCAGGTCTCCTGACAGAGCGTCATGACGTCGGAGATCACGAGCACCTTGCCGGGGAACGAGGTCAAGTCGAGCTTCTTCCCGGATGCCGACACCAGGGACGTGCCGAGGACGGGCTGCGGCACCTGCCGATGCATCTCCTGAGCCCCGGGTTGATATGAATCCGTGGGGGTCGGCGGCGCCGTCCGGCAACCGGCGAGGACCGCGAGGCATACCACCAATGCCAGGGCGATGACGCGTCCCGAACGGGCGTCCTGGCCGCCGCCGTGGCTATTGCGTCGGATCACGCCGCTGCTTCGAATCACGCCGCGTCGGGATCGGCGTGCCGGTCGGCTGCCTCGACGGACAGATGCACGCGACGGACGACGAGGACGCCGAGACCGATGAGCAGCGGTCCGCCGAGGCCGACGAACACCCAGCCGACCGCGGAATGCCCGACCAGCGCCAACGGGTAGCCGATCGCGTAACACAACGCCGTGCCGATCAGCAGCGCGAGCAGCCGACGTTGCGGATGCTCCCCGGTCGCAGCCATAGCCGGATGGTCGCCCCTCACAGGTGCAATGGCAAGGTCCGCAACCTTGGCACCGCCGGTCGCCGCGCCTACCCTTCGAGCGCGGGGACAGTTGCCGTGGACCCGAGGGGGTTGCCGGGCCCGGGGGGAGGCTGACCGTGGGCGCTGACATCCACGCCGACCTCGGGCCGCAGCTTCTGGCGTTGCTGCTGCGCTGTCTGCTCTGGACCGCCGCCGGCGCGTTCGCGGTAGGTGTGTCGTTCTCACTGCTCTCGCGTCGAGTGCCCACGATGGCACGTCGTCAGGAGCTGCTTCCGGCTGACCCGACGATCGGGTGCACCGAGCCATCGGCGCGAGCCTTTCTGCGAGTGACGTTCGGCCTGCTGTGGATCGTCGCCGGACTGCTGCAGGCGCAACCCAAGATGCCCGCCGGATTCGTGCCGGACGTGCTGAGCCCTGCGATCGCCTCGGCCCCGCGCTGGTTCGGTGACGTCGTCAGCCCGCTCGTCCGGGCCTGGGAGCGTCATCCGGTGTCGGCCGACACGGTCACGGTGAGCGTTCAGGTCGGAATCGGGCTGCTGCTGATCTTAGGCCGGCGCGGGTTGCTTGCCCGGCTCGGGCCGTGGCTCTCGATCGCATGGTCCGCTGCGGTTTGGGCTCTCGGCGAGGCGTTCGGTGGGCTGCTGTCCACCGGCGCGTCCTGGCTCTCCGGGGCGCCCGGTGCGGTACTCGCCTATGCCGCCGCTGCCGGCCTCCTGCTCGCCCCCTGGGAATGGTGGGACCGGGGTGCGGCGCAGTTGACCGCACGGCGCTTCGCCGCCGTTTGGCTGGGGGTCGGGGCGGTGTTGCAGGCCCTGCCGGCCGAGAAGCAGTGGACGTCGGCCGGCCTCGCCGAGCCGTTCGTGACCGGCTCCTCTCACCCGCAGCCGGCGTTTCTGCTTCAGCCGATCGCGCGCCTGGCCACGATTGCACACGAGCACCCGGCGGCGGTGAACGCCACGGTCATCGTGCTGCTCGCCGTCACCGCCACGGCACTCTGGCTGAGTGGCCGCACCGTCGTCGTTGTCGCGGGGCTTGTGCTGTGTGGCCTGACCTGGTGGTTGGGCCAGGACTTCGGGGTGCTCGGTGGCACCGCCACGGACCCGAACTCCGGCTTACCCCTGGCCGTCCTGCTGGTCTGCGCGTTACCTGCGCTCGCGGCGCACGAAACCACCGTCCCGGCCGAGCCGCCGCAGGTCGCGAGATCGTGGCGCCCGCCGGCGGGAGTGCTGGCGGCAGTGGTGTCGCTCGCGGTCGGGTTGACGCTCGTCGTGCCCACCGTCCTGGCAAGCAGGATGGGTGGACGAGCCGATGCCTCGGCGGTTGCGGCGGACAGCAACGGCGGCCTGCACAGGATCCCGCCCCGAGCCGCTGCGCCGTTCACACTCACCGACCAGCGGGGCCAGCAGGTGTCGCTGTCGACGCTGCGCGGCAGGCTCGTCGTGCTCACCTTTCTCGACCCGGTGTGTACGAGCGACTGTCCGCTCATCGCCAACCAGTTGGCGATCGCTGACGCTCAGTTGGGTCCGCTCGCCCAGCAGGTTGAGATCGTCGCCATCGACACCAATCCCACCTTCAGCTTCGTCAGTGACGTGCAGGCTTTCACGGACTCGCACGGACTCGGGGGCTTCGCCAACTGGCACTTCTTGTACGGGCCGCAGGACCGGGTGCAGGACGTCCTGGCGGCATACGGCGTCTCGGTTGACGTCCCGGTCGTCGGCATGATCGAGCACAGCGAGGGCATGTACTTCATCGGCGCCGACGGTCGACAACTCGCCTACCTCGATGACGGCGCCGCTGCGCAACTCACCAAGACCTATGCCGAGCAGGTAGGCGATGAGATCCGTAGCCTGTTGAAGTGAGCCAGCGCGGATGCATGCGCCGAACTGCGGTCGGTGCGCTGGTCACCGTGCTGCTCGTCTCCGCGTGTGCGAGCCAGGGCCCCGCCGGTGCGTCTGCCCGATTCGCCGGGCGCGCGGGCGCCACGGCGCTGCCTGCCACCGCCCCGTACCTGTCGATGACCGGGGGATCGTCCGGTTATGCGGTCTGGCCCAGCGGCGGCTCCTGGGTGCTGCTGCAGACCTCGGACGGGTTCGCGCACGTTGTGAACCGAACCCCTGTCGGCGTCGATACCGAAGGCGGCCTGATCGGCTCGTTCGGGCCGACCTCGGCCGCGGTGGCGGTCGGCGCGCACGACCGGCTGGTCCGCTCGCCGGTGCTCGTCGCATCGGGTAACGGCGCCTGGGTGCCGGACGAACTACCGGCTGCGGTCGTCGATGCGCGCGACGCCGTCTCGCTGGCGTCGGGCAAGCTGACGGCGGTCACCACCGGCGGCGACGTCGTTGCTCGAACGTCGAGCGGGTGGGCCGTCCTGACCGGCATCGCGTCGCTATCGCCGGCCGCGCGCCTGCGCCTGGACGGCGTGACCTGGGCCGATGCGACCACCGGTTGGGTGACAGGGCAGGGCCCGGCCGGTCCGGCTATGGCATACCGCACGACGGACGCGGGCCGTACCTGGGCCGGTGTGCCCGGATCCGCCGGCACCGCCGTCGCCGCGCTCGTTCCGTGCGGTGCGGGAAAGTCATGGCTGATGCCCGTCATCGACGCCGCGGGAACCGTCACCGTGTTACGGACCTCCGACGGTGGCATCACCTGGACACGGGGCAGCGCGCTGCACCTCGCCAGCGGCCAACCCGCATGGGCCTGCGCCGGCCCGCGCATCTGGATGACCGCTCGGGCTTCGGGCAGCGACCGAATCTTCGCGTCGACGGACGGCGGCCGGTCGTGGCTCGATCGCGGCCCGCCGCCGCGTGGTCTCACTGCTCTTGCGATCACGGGGCCCGGAGTCGGCTTCGCCGCGTCGGCCGGGTCGGTGGCCTCCCTCTGGGCAGTCAGCGACGACGGCACGCACTTCACGCCGATCACGCTGCCCGGCTGGGTCGCCACGATCGGGGCCCAGTCAGGCGGCGACTGACCGGCTGAGGCGTCCGCTCAGTGGTTGGGGCTGGCCACGAAGGACGAAGCGAACGCCGTGAGGATGGCTGCAGCCGCGACCCACGCCCACCACATCCCCACCAGCCGTACCTGCCAGTTGCTCGTCGCGCTGTAGATGTGCGCGCGACCACGATTGACCATCGCGACAGCGAGGAACACCGTCAGCAGCAGGTGGAAAAGGTTCGCGCCGGCCATCGTGTACACCGTGGAGGAGTACGCGCTGGTGTCGATGCCGAACGGAAAGGTCACCAGCTGGATCACCTGGATGACGACGTCGATCGCGAGCAGCAGGAGCGCGAGCGCCGTGGCGCCGACGAAGCGCGCCTCGTTGCCGGCCTGAATGGCGCGCGCTGCCAGGCGGTAGACGACGGCGCTGAGCACCAGGACACCGGTGATCAGCCAGCTGGCCCAGATGGCCGCGGTGGTCTGGTCCGGGGCGACCCACGCCTTCTGCGTGTTCAGCCCGCGCAGGTAGAAATACGTGAAGACCAGCGACGCGACGAACGCTCCGTCGGCGACGATCAGCAGGACGACACCGGTTCGCCAGCGGCGACCGATGTGATTCGGGTCCTCGGTATGCGGCTCCGGCAGACCGATGGTCACGGAGGTCATGACGACCCGCCTTCCGCGTCCCCGCTGTCATGACCGGACGACCCTGCGCCGACTCCGACCGCGATGTCGCGCGCCTGCTTCGTGTGCAACGAGGACGGGTCGCCCTCGCCGTAGCCGTACGGGTCGGCGATGACCACTGGCAGCACCTCGAAGTTCTCCAGCGGGATGGGGTTGGGCACCGTCCACTCGAGCGTCTTGCTGCCCCAGGGGTTCGCGGGCGCGATTGCGCCGTGGCGCCATGAACTGACCACGGCGTACAGCAGCACGAGCATGCCGATGCCGATCGTGTAGGCACCCACGGTGGAGACGAAATTGCCTGTGCCGAACAGCGAACCGTAGTGCGCGACGCGCCGGGGCTGACCGGCGAGGCCCACCGCGAACATCCCGAGGAAGGTCACGTTGAAACCGATCTGCACCAACCAGAAGGAGATCAGGCCCGTTCGCCGGTCGAGCATGCGTCCGGTCATCTTCGGGAACCAGAACGCCAGCGCGCCGATCGCGCCGGTGAGCCCCGCGCCCATCAGGGTGTAATGGAAATGGGCGGTGACGAACATCGAGCCGTGCAGCGCGTAGTCGGCCGGCACGTCCGAGAGATAGATGCCGGTGACGCCGCCGATGATGAAGTTCCACAGCATCGCGTACGTGGACATCATCGGCAGCGTGATCCAGACCCGTCCCCGCCAGATGGTGCCGATCACCACGAGGAAGAGCAGACCCGTGGGTATGGAGATCAATTCCGTCGTGAGCATGAACGGGCCGTTCAGGTCAGGCGCCCAGCCGGAGGCGTACATGTGGTGGGCCCAGACCATGATGCTCAGGCCGACGATTCCGACGAGGGCGAGCACCGCGGCGTTGTAGTTGAACAGCGGTTTGCGGGCGAAGACCGGGGTCAGTTCCATCAACGCGGCGACCGCGGGCAGAACGATGACATATACCTCGGGGTGACCCATGATCCAGAAGAGGTTGGCGTAGAGCCACCCGCTGCCGCCACCGGTCGCGACGAAGAACTGAGCACCCGCGCTGCGATCCAGTCCGAGCAGCACCATCGCCGACATGAACATCGGGAACGCGGGGATCGCGAGCCCGACGCTCGCCAGAGTTCCCCAGACGAAGATCGGTGTGCGGTTCCACGTCATGCCTCGCGCGCGCATCGTCAGGATCGTCGTGGTGATGTTCGCACCGGCGATCGCGCTGGACAGGGCGAAGAGGATGATGAACATGAGGTAGGCGTCCATGCCCGGGGGCGCCTGATCGCTCAGCGGCGCATAACCCGACCAGCCGGTCGGGATCCCGCCGAGGAACGCCGCTGACACGATGACCGGCAATGCGGCGACGATGAGCCAGAGGCTCAGCGCATTGAGGCGGGGGAAGGCCATGTCCCGTGCACCGATCATGATCGGCACGATGAAGTTTCCGAACGGGCCGGTCACCATGATGATCGTCGCGACGATCATGATGATTCCGTGCAGGCCGACGACCGCGTTGTAGGTCTGCGGCCCCAAGAAGCCGGAGTGCGGCGTGACCAGGTCGGTGCGGATCATCATCGCCAGCGCGCCGCCGATACCGAGCATCACCATCGTGACGACCAGGTACTGGATGCCGACGACCTTGTGATCGGTGGTGAACCGGAAGTACCTGCCTACGCCCTGACCCTTCCCGGCGTAGAACATCTCGTCCTCGTGGGTCTGGTCCTTGCCGAGCATCCATCGCCACGGACCTCGGAAGGCCCCGATGCCGATCATGAAGCCGATCGCCCACCCGGCCATCGTGATCGTCGTGACCTGGTTCGAGATCATCGGGTCGTCATCGTGCAGGATGCGATGCGAGACGTACCAGGCGATCGCCGCGAACGCTCCGCCCGTGACGGCTGCCGTGCCGAGATTCAGCCGCCGCATGGCCCCGCCACCCGTAGGGCTCGCGACCGCGCCGCGCTGGACTACCGCTTCACTCATGGAGTCCTCCCGTCACCCTGTCGCCGCGGGTCGATGCGCACTAGCTGTGACCGGCCTGCGTCGTGACCCAGCTGGAGAAGTCCGCGGAGCTCACCACGTGTGCCGAGGTCTCCATGTCGGCGTGCAGGAGCCCGCACAACTCCGCGCACCGGATGTCGAACACACCGAGCCTGTCCGGCACGACCCGGGTGTCCGTGGTCTCGCCCGGGTTCGCGTCGACCTTCACCCCCAGCTGCACGATCCAGAACGAATGGATCACGTCCTTGCTGGTGACGTGGAAGACGACGACCCGGTCCTTCGGCAGGAAGAGCTGGTCGGACTCGACGTTGCCGTTCTGCGGGTAGCTGAATGTCCACACCCATTGCTGGCCGGTCACGTTGACGACGAGCGGCGAGGGTGCCGAGCTGGCCGGGTTGGCTACGGCCTGCATCTCGGCAAGGCCCCATACCAGCAGGAACATGCACAGCACGCTGGAGACGACCAACCAGAGGGTCGTCACCGGCCCGTTGGAGCGGATGGCCGGACCGTCTTCGGGGGGTGGCCCCTCACCGCGGTGCCGCCACTTGAGCAGGCTGTAGAGGACGATCGCCCACACGATGGCGGCGACGGGAGCAGCGGCGATCGAGAAGACGGTCATCGTGTCCTCGACCGCACGCATCGTCGGCGATGCCGGCGGGCCCATGATGTGCGAGGGCACGAACGCGAACGCCACCAGGACGACGGTGAGTGCTGTCCAGAGCAGGAAGATGCCGCGTGTCTCAGGTCGCCGCGACCACCTCCGAGCGCGTACGCCGAACTCGGCGCTCGTAGTCATCGCCGTGCCTCCTCTGCGCTCTGACTGCGCCGGCAGCCCGTCATGTGACGGTGAACGATCCGGACATGTAGCCGCGGGTCGCCATCGGACCGCCGAACTTGGCGTAGTAGCCATCGCCGCAGGGGAACTCGCAGTTCCAGACGTACGCGCCGGGGCCGTTGGTGATGAAGGAGAAGGTCACCGAGATCGGGGCGGGATAGTCGGAGCCGGCCGCGGGCTGCGCGTCGTCGGCCTGCGCGGGCAGCGGAACGCTCACGTACAACGGGTCCTGGTTGGTCGGCGCCGCGTGGATCGTGAACGTGTGGCCGACCGCGTCAGTGTTGGTACCTGTCTCTGACTTGCCGTTCACCGTCATGGTGCCGTCAACCGTTCCGTGCACCTTCGCGAAGTAGGGATTGGTGATCGTGCCGCCGGTGTCGTACTGGTCGATGGTGACCGTGACGAGGGAGTGGGCCGGGACCCGCAGATCGGTCGAGGGGCCGTAGCTCACCCAATCCGGGTGGGCGCCGCCGGACTTGCCGTGTTCACCGGCCAAGCTGTCCGGATAGGTGGCCAGCTTGAGGAACGCGTGCGGCAGGCTCCCCGTCGATGTCGGCGCGGTTCCGCTCACCACGGCGTTGAGGGGGCTGGCGTTCGGGCCCTGACCCGACAGATGCAGGACGGCGCCCATCAGGACAACCACGACGGCACCGCCGAGAAGAGCGCTCGCAACACCAACGAGGGTTCCCCGTGCGGCCATCGGTCACCTCCGCATGCCGAAGAGCTGGTGCCCCCAAGACCGCAGAGTGGCCTCGATCACAGGCAAAGTCAAGAATGCCGGTTGTCGACGCCGTCGGGGCCGCGAACGAACTAAATTAAGATCTTGGAGAGGGTGATCGCGGCCGGCCCGGCACAGTTTTCAAAGGATATTCTTAAGTACAGAAAATGACCTTCGGCCCGCGCCCTATTTGCACCAATTGCGCAGATATTGGTCTCCGCCCGTTTCCCCTTGCCGGAGTAGCGTGCCGCGCCATGAGGCTCCGATCAGGCGCCGTTGCGACCCTCGTCGCCGCGTTCGCCTGCTTCGGCGTGGCCGGCTGCGCGACGCCGAACCGGTCGGCAACGACCCCCGCCGGGCCCGGCACCGCTGTCGGGGCCCGGCTGTTCGCCGCTACCCAGCGTCAACCCTTGCCAGCCGTTACCGGACACACGCTGTCCGGCGGTGCCATCGATCTGCGGGCCCTGACCGGGAAGGGCGTCCTGGTCATCAATGTGTGGGCGTCCTGGTGCGAGAACTGCCGGGAGGAGTCCGCGGCTCTCGCGCAGCTGTCCCGGTCGCTCGGCGCGCGATCCGTTTCGTTCGTGGGCATCGACGAGCAGGACACGACCTCCGCCGCCCGCGGCTTCGTGGCCACGAGTGGAACCACGTATCCCCATCTGGTCGATCCGGACGGAAAGGTCCTGCGCAAGTTGGTGCTCCTACCCAGTCTCGGCATTCCCAGCACCTTGCTCGTGGACCAGCACGGAATGATGGCCGCGCGGGTTATCGGCCCGACGACCGCAGCGCAACTGCAAACGCTCATCAATGAGGTGATCGCTCAACCATGACGCGCCCTGAGGGGCATTGACAACGGGGCCACAATCGGCGAATAGCCCGTGATCAACGTGCAATTGCGATCAATCACGGATGGGCACGAAGGAGCTGCATGAACGGGTGGCGAGCATCGTGAGCAGCGCAATCGAGGCGGTGTCGCCGGCCCACCTCAGCTCGCCGAGCCGAGCCCTGCGGGTGATCGGCAACTACGTCGCACTGACCAAGCCGCGCATCATCGAGTTGCTGCTGGTGACGACGGTCCCGGTCATGATGCTTGCGGCGCATGGGTTGCCCGGCGTCGGCCTCGTGCTGCTCACCTTGCTGGGAGGCACGCTGGCCGCCGGCTCGGCGAACACCTTGAACTGCTACCTCGATCGCGACATCGACGCGATGATGACGCGGACGCGGTCGCGGCCGCTCACTCGCGAGCTGGTGGAGCCGAGACGTGCACTCGTGTTCGGAGTCATGCTCGGTGCGGCGGCCGTGACGGTGTTCTGGGCGACGACCAACCTGCTGTCCGCGCTGCTCGCCGCGGGAGCGATCGCCTTCTACGTCGGCATCTACACCGCGGTGCTCAAACGCCGGACGAGTTCCAACATTGTGTGGGGTGGTGCCGCGGGTTGCATGCCGGTGCTCATCGGCTGGTCAGCCGTGACCGGGTCGCTCGGCTGGCCGCCGGTCGTGCTGTTCGCCGTCGTGTTCCTGTGGACGCCGCCGCATTTCTGGGCGCTCGCGATGCGTTACACCTCGGACTACGCCGCAGCCGGCGTGCCGATGCTGCCCGTGGTCGCTACGGAGAAGCAGGTTGCGGCCCGCATCGTGGCGTATTCGTGGGCGATGGTGGCTGCGTCCCTCGTCCTGTGGCCGGTCGCGCACATGACGCTGCTCTATGCGATCGCCGCGATCGTCCTGGGTGCCGGCTTCATCTGGGGCGCGCATGGCTTGCAGGCACGAGTGGTACGCGGCGAGCCCGCCCGTCCCATGGCGCTGTTCCACTGGTCCATCACGTACCTGAGTCTGCTTTTCCTCGCCGTCGCCGCGGACGCGCTGCTTCAGAGCCTGCGTTGATGGCGGCGGTCGTCATCTCGTGGGGCGGTCCACCGGGCGGGTCGGTCGCATGCAGCCTGGACAGGTAGTCCTGCCACGCCGCCAGACCCGCGTCATCGCTCGCCGACGCTGCGGTCGGCCTGCCCCGGGACGCGGCCGAAGCCACACGGTGGTTGCGCCCCGGCCGATCGCCGTGCAGAAGCTTCCACCACACGTAGATGCCCATCACCGCGAACAGCGGCCACTCGAAGGCATAGGCCCACGCGACCTCGCGCCCGCGCAGAGCGCGCGTCCACTCGAACCACGCGGCTCCCGCGCTGAGGGCCACGCCGGCGAGCATGGTTGCGTGTAGCCGAAGGGCAGCGGCGCTGATCCAGTCGACCCGTGGCCGGTGTTCTCGAGCCCCGCGATCGCTCTGGCTTGCCGCGTCTGCTCGTTCGCTCATCACGCGGCTCCGCGCACAGCCAATTCGCGCATCGTCTGCAGGTCCATCCGTTCGGCGACCCGCTTCTCGTTGCGCAACCAGTCGCACATGGCGATCACCACCCATACCGAATCGATGATCATGCTGCCGGCCCACATCAAGGCCCCTCCCAGCTGCTGGTCCGCGATCGGGCCCGGGCCGAACGGCCGATCCACGCGGCTGTAGAAGGGGAACATGACGTAGTTCGACGAGTAGATGAAGAACCCGGACATCGTCTCGGGGAACATCATGCTGAACAGCGACACGACGCGAATCGCGTACGGCACCCGGCGGGGCCCCGGGTTGACCGACAGCAGCGGGTAGTAGAAGACCAGCGCCGCGCCAAGGTAGAGCGGGTGCTCCACAAATCGATGCACCAGCGGATGTTCAAGGGAGAATTCATAGAACGGGGAGAAGTGCGTGCCCAACAGCACCCCTGCGAAGAGCGTCCAGCCGACCACGGGGTGCGTCAGCCACGTCAGCAGACGGCTGCGCAGCACCGGCAGCACCCACCGGCGGCGCACTTGCCGGGAGCTGACTCGAAGCACGAGTAGCACCGGCGCCCCGAGCAGCAGCAACGGCCCGACGAGCATCATGAGGGCGATGTGCTGCACCATGTGCGCCCAGAAGAACGTGTCGTCGTAAGCGCCGAACGGGCCGAGCACGACTATCCAGGTGATGACGATCGCGCAGACGAAGCTGACCGTGTACCGGCGCGGCCACGGCATCTCGGGCGTCCGGCAATTCACCGCTCGGACGGCCCAGAGGTAGAGGGCCGTGGCCATGATCAGTACGGTCGCGATCAGAGGGTCGAACGTCCACCCGCGCAGCATGGTCAGCAGGTCACCCATATGCGGGCACGCTACGCCCGTGACTCGTCCGCCGGAATGTGCTCGCGTCGCAAGTCGACGGGCGTCGACCGGGTCTACCTGGCCGGTAGCGGGAGCTGGCAGCAGGCGATGGTGCCGCTGCCAGCGGGGCTGTGGACGGTGAGGGTCCCGCCGAGTGCGTCGACGCGGTCTTTGAGTCCGACGAGGCCGGTGCCGTGCCCCGGGTCGGCGCCCCCGACGCCGTCGTCGTGGACGCAGAGGTGCAGGGTCGTGTCGGTTGCCTGCGCCGTGATCTCGACAACCGAGGCGTGGGCGTGCTTCGCGGCGTTGGTGAGCGTCTCCGAGGCGACGTAGTAGGCCGCGACCTCGATCGGTTCGGGCAGTCGATCCTCGATCCGCACGTCGAGTTGCACCGGGATCGTCGATCGGCGGGCGAGGGCGCGCAGGGCCGGCGCCAGGCCGGCTCGGGACAGGATCGCCGGGTGGATGCCGCGGGACAGTTCGCGCAGCTCGTCGACCACGTCCAAGATGTCGGTGGCGACGTGCATCAGTTCGGTGCCGAGCTCGTCGTCGTGGTGGGGTGCTGCGGCCGAGCGCAGCCGCAGGGCCAGGGCGAGCAGGCGTTGCTGCCCGCCGTCGTGCAGGTCACGCTCGATGCGGCGGCGCGCATCGTCTGAGGCGGCGACGATCCGGGCGCGGGAGTTGACCAGTTCGGCGCGGTTCTGGGCGTTGGCCACGGCGGTGGCGACCAGGTCGGTGAACTCCGACATCCGCAGTTCCAGGTCCGGCGGCAGCGGCCCGGGTCCGACGGCCAGGGTGCCCCACAGCCGGCCGTCGACGTGGATCGGAACGGCCACGGCCGAGCGGATCCCTTCCCGCAGCGTGGCCTCGCCCCCTTCGAGGGCGGCGTAGTCCTCGACCCGGGCGGCTCGGCCGGTGCGCCGCACGGTCGCGGTCAGCCCGTTGCGCGGGTAGCCCACCCAGGGCTCGCCGACCCGGATCCCGGGATCGGTGTCGCCCTCGTTGGCCATCAGCGTGGCGCTGCCATCAGGCTCGAAGCGGATCAACCGCGCCGTGCCGCTGCCGAACCGCCGCAACGCCTCCCGGGTCACCGCCGCGAACAACGCCTCCGGCGGCTCACCCCGTGCGACCAGCATCGCCAGGCGCCGCAACGCCGCCTGCGTGTCCGCCAGCTCGTGCAACCGCTGCGTCGCGTGCGCATTCGCGATCGCCGTCGCGACGAACTCCGTGAAGGAGGTGAGGCGTGCCTCGGTGTCCGTGGGCAGCGGACGGACCTCGACCGAGCTCGCGATCATCGCACCCCAGAGCCGGCCCTGGACGACGATCGGTGCCCCCGCTGCTGCGCGGAAGCCGGCACGGCGGGCGGCCACCCCTGGCGCTCCCGTGGCGTCCGCGTAGCTGTCGATCCGGGCCGGGCGGCCGGTTTCGGCGATGATCGTGGTGAGGTTCCTCCCTCCCAGCGGCTCCCGGGAGCCGATGACCGGGACCGCCTGTCCGGTGCGCCGCCAGTTCGCGAGGACGATGGACGTGCCGTCGGACTCGTAGCGGATCATCGCCGTCTGGTTCACGTCGAGGAGGCGGCCGGCCTCTTCGGGCACCGCGGCGAGCACGTCGTCCGAAGATGCTCCGCCCGCGACGAGCGTGGCCACGCGCCGCAGCGCGGCCTGCTCGTCGGCGAGCTGTCGCAACCGCCGGTCGTCGGGCGAGGGCATGCCTCCGGCGTCGGCGGCGCGACGGTCGGCACCGGCGCGATCGCCGTCTGCGCGCGTCATCGGCGCGTCCATCCGGCATCAGCCTCCGATGCGGCGGCGAGCGTGCCGGGAGGCCTGGATCCCGGCAACCCGTGGGACTGGCCGCAAGCTATTCCGGCCAGTCCGAGTTCTCGATGACCTCGACGAAGTTGCCGCGCTGGTAACCCGGGACGAACCGCTCCAGTACGTCGGCCTTGACGTTGCCGAACGTCGTCTCCGGCTTGGGTGCGATGCCGTCGGCGAATGCCTGGAGGATGCTGCGCTTGAAGTCCGGGCGCGGGTGCAAGGTGGTGATTGCGGCGCGGTCGGAGTCGCTGATGTCGTGGTAGCCGATGCCGAGGACGTCGTACTCGACGCCGGCCGTCACCAGTGCCACCTCGGGCTCCATGAACTCGGGGATGCCCGGCGTGGTGTGCAGCGCGATCGCCGTCCAGACCCGGCGGATGCTGTCCTCGGGCACACCATGGCCTTGCAGGAAGCGTCGCGACTCGTCGGCGCCGTCCACCTCGAACCGCCGGCCGCTGCCGCGAAACTGCTCGTTCAGGCCAAGGTCGTGGAACATCGCGCCGAGGTAGAGCAGTTCGGGGTCGAAGCTGAGCCCCCGGTTGCGGCCCTGCAGGCTGCCGAACCAGAACACCCGGCGCGAGTGGTCGTAGATCAAATCGCTCGTCGTGTCACGTACCAGATCTGTCGCGTCGCGGGCCAGCTTGGTGTCGGGAACCGTGACCCCGGCTGCGGTCTGTGCACTGCCCATGTCGATGCCTCCTTGTGCGTGAAGGCCCCGGCGGGCCGTTCGCGTATTACCGACGATCCGCGCATAACGTGCGCCGGTCGCCCTGGTAGGCGGGCATTTGCCCTACCGGCTAACGGGAACCGAGCCGATCGCGGGAATTCGCCGGAGCGCGCCGCCGACGAGTTCGCCGGGGTGGCGCCGATGACTAGACAGAACGCTCAGCAATATCCCGCATCCATTGCACAATTCAGCCAGGTTGACCACCTGAAGCTGGAAAGGTTGCATAACTCCCTGACGTGGTCGTTGATTGACGGGAACACCTCACCGCACCAGGACGGAGACCGTCGATGACCATGGAACAGGCGCTCACCGACGCCGAACGGATCGCGCAGCTGAGCGTCGATCAACTCAGCGAGTTGGTCGGCCTCGTCGAGTACGACGCGTCGCGCGACGTCTTTCCCATCAACGGCTGGGACGCCCTCGTCTGGGTGGTCGGTAACGCGACCCAGGCGGCGCTGTTCTACCAGGCGGTCTACGGCATGGAACTCGTCGCATACGCCGGACCGGAGACCGGGGTCCGGGATCACCACTCCTACGTCCTGCGCAGCGGCGCCGCCCGGTTCGTCCTCAACGGAGCAGTCGACCCGTCCAGCCCGCTGCTCGACGTGCACGCGCGTCACGGCGACGGCATCGCCGACATCGCGCTGCAGGTTCCTGACGTCGACAAGTGCATCGAGCATGCGCGACGCACTGGGGCGGTGATCCTCGAGGAGCCGCACGATCTCGTCGACGAGCACGGTTCGGTGCGCGTGGCAGCCCTCGCGGCATACGGCGACGTGCGGCACACGCTGGTCGACCGCTCGCGGTACGACGGGCCGTACCTGCCCGGGTACGTCGCCCGCTCGTCGGGATTCGTCAAGCCGGTCGACGCGCCCAAGCGCCACTTCCAGGCGATCGATCACGTGGTGGGCAACGTCGAGCTCGGACGCATGGACGACTGGGTGGACTTCTACAACCGCGTGATGGGCTTCACGAACATGGCGGAATTCATCGGCGACGACATCGCCACGGAGTACTCCGCGCTGATGTCCAAGGTCGTGGCGAATGGCAACCACCGGGTGAAGTTCCCGCTCAACGAGCCGTCGCCGGGCAAGCGGAAGAGCCAGATCGACGAGTACCTGGAGTTCTACGGCGGGCCCGGCCCGCAGCACGTGGCGCTGGCGACGAACGACATCCTGCGCACCGTCGACGACCTGCGCGCCCGCGGCGTCGAGTTCCTCGCTACGCCTGCGACCTACTACGAGGATCCGGTGCTGCGCGCCCGGATCGGAGAGGTGCGAGTGCCGATCGAGGAGCTGCAGCGCCGCGACATCCTGGTCGACCGCGACGAGGACGGCTACCTGCTCCAGATCTTCACCAGGCCGATCGGTGACCGCCCGACGGTGTTCTTCGAGTTCATCGAGCGGCACGGCTCGCTCGGCTTCGGCAAGGGGAACTTCAAGGCTCTGTTCGAGGCGATCGAACGGGAGCAGGAGCTGCGCGGCAACGTCTGACGGTGTCAGGCGCTCGTCCGGCAGCGACGCGAGCGACCGCTCGCCGGTCGGGCGTCACCCGCCCGCGCGCCGGGCGACTCGCTTGGCGATCGACATGCGATGCGTCTCGGAGGAGCCGTCGTAGATCCGGAACGCCCGGATGTCGGCGTAGATCCGTCCGACGACGAGCTCCTCGGACGTGCCGAGCCCGCCGCACAACTGCACGCTGCGATCGACGACGCGGCTCGCTGCCTCGCTGATGAACACCTTCGCGCGCGAGGACGCCTCGGTCCCCCGATCGCCCTCGGCGAGCAGCCACGAGGTCTGCCACAGCAGAGCCTGCGAGGCGGCGAGATCGATCTCGTTGTCGGCGATCAGCTGTTGTGCCATTCCGTGCTCGGCGAGCCGCCTGCCGAAGATCTCGCGTTCGACACTGCGCTTGACGGCGATCTCCTGCGCCCGGCGTGCGGCACCGAGCCAGCGCATGCAGTGGGTGAGCCGGGCGGGCGCAAGCCGCACCTGGGCGTAACGGAATCCCTCGCCGACCGCGCCGAGCACGGCACTGTCGGGGACGACCGCGCCGTCGAACCGAACGCCGCAATGGCCACCCACCGTCGTCGAATCGATCGTGCGGGCATGGCCGGTGATGTGGAACCCGGGGTTGTCGGTATCGACCAGCAGCATCGTCGCGCCGCGCTGGGCGCCCTCTCCGGTCGCCACCATGACGATCGAGAACGCGGCACCATCGGCACCGGTGATGAGGTGCTTCTCCCCGTCGATGCGCCAGCCGCCGTCGACGCGGGTGGCGGTCGTCTGCAGGGCCGACGGATCCGAGCCTGCGCCCGGCAGCGGCTCGGTCATCGCGAAGCAGGAGCGGATGTCACCGGCGACGAGCGGGCGCAGGTACCGGTCCTTCTGCTCGTCGGTCGCCACGACCGACAGCAGGTGGATGTTGCCCTCGTCGGGCGCCGCGCAGTTGAGCGCGAGCGGCCCGAAGAGGCTGCGGCCGGCCTCCTCCAGCAGCACCGCCGCTTCGTCGAATCGGAAACCTCCGCCCCCGAACTCCGCCGCCGCCTGCGGAGCCCAGATGCCAGCCGCGCGCGCGGCCTCCTGCAACTGGGTCCGAGCCTTGTCCTCGATGCCTGCCGCGAACAGTTCCTGCTCGCGCGGCACGACGATCTCGTCGACGAACCGGCGGATCCTTTGCCGCCACTCGTCCACACGGGGGGAGAGCGAGAAGTCGAAGGCCACGCGGTGCTCCGTTCGGTTGTGCGACCCGCCGTCTGCGGGGCCGCGGAGTCTCTGCCGCGATGCCGGGCACGCTCGGCGAACGTGGTCGAACAGCGTTGGACTTGCAGCTCACGACACGGCTGCATCGACGCCCAGAGGCCGAGGCCGGCCACCGGCGCGGTACAGCGAGCTGGGTAGCTGGTGCCCGACGGCCCTCTCGGTGACCGCGGAGGCGACAAGCAGGGCGTCGAGGTCGATGCCGCTCTCGACGCCGCAACCGTCCAGCAGGTAGACCAGCTCCTCGGTCGCGATGTTGCCGCTCGCGCCCGGCGCGAACGGACAGCCGCCGAGGCCGCCCACGGACGCGTCCAGCGAGGTGACGCCGGCCTGGATCGCCGCGAGCGCATTCGCGATGCCGGTGCCCCGGGTGTCGTGGAAGTGCACGCCGACGTCGATCCCCGGGGCGACCGCGCGCACCGCGTCGACCAGGTCCAGGACGCGTCGGGGCGTGGTCGTGCCGATCGTGTCGCCGAGGCACAGGACGTCCGCGCCGCGCGCGACAGCCTGCCGGGCGACGTCCACAGAGCGCTCGATCGGTGTGGGACCGGTGAAGGGGCAGTCCCACGCGGTCGCGATGATGACCTCGACCGTGCCGCCGGCCGCGTGTCCGATGGCCACTATCTCCTCGACAAGTTCGATCGACTCGGCGGTCGAGCGCCCGACGTTCGCGCGGCTGTGCGCGTCGGCGGCAGAGATGACGTACTCGAGGTCGGTGATGCCGGCGGCGACCGCACGGTGCGCGCCGCGAGGGCTCGCGACGAGTGCCGACCACCTGATGGCGGGCCAGCGCGACAGTGCCTCGGCGACCTGCTCGGCGTCGGCCAGCGCAGGCACGGCCCGGGGGGACACGAAGCTGGTCGCCTCGATGCGCCCGACGCCCGTCGCTACAAGGGCTTCGATCATGGCGAGCTTGGACGCGAGCGGCACCGGCGCCTCGATCTGAAGCCCGTCGCGCATGCCGACCTCGCGGATCGAGACCGACCGCGGCAGGACCAGCTCCATGCCGATGAGGCTACCGGGCGCCAACGGCGTCGGGCCGCGCTCGCGGACCCATGACGACCCCACGAAAGCCTCGGCGCCATGCGGTCGTCGAATGACGATCATCCGGCGAAGCCCCCGCCCAGCGCGGTGAGGGCAGCGTCGAGGTAGACCGTGAGTTCGGCGTCGCCGCGCCTGACCCAGACATCGAAGGCTGCCCGGCAGGCGGCGAGGGTGCTGCGGCCGATCGCCAGCGGGATCAGCTCGTCCGCGGCCTCGCCGCGGCGCTGCGCCGCGAAGTCGCTCACCGCGCGCTCCCACGCGTCGTAGTGCTGCGTCGCGCTCGCCTGCAGTGCGGGCACCGAGCCGATCAGGTTGATGCGTGCGCGCAGTTCGGCGACGTCCTCGGGGCCGTAGTGGTTGACGCTCACGACGACCTCGCGGATAGCGGTCATGACGTCGGCGCGGGCCGGAACCCGGTCGAAAGCCGCGCGCAACTGCGTGACTTCGTCGTCGAACTGGTACCAGAGGATCTCGGACTTCGACTCGAAGTACCTGAAGAAGGTGCGGCGGCTGACACCGGCCTCCGATGCGATGTCCTCGACGGTCGTCTCGTCGAACCCGCGCTCGGTGAACAGCCGCAAGGAGATGACCTCGATCTCGCGGGCACTGGTGCCGCGGGGCCTTCCGCGCCGTCCGCCGGTGCCGGCGGCGAAGGGGACGGCCGCCGGCCCGGCTCTGCGCGGGGTGTTCACGGCCTGCATTCTGCCCTTGCCCATTGATTTTTGTCACTCAGTGTCGTTACGGTCGCGGGACACCCGCAGTGACGTGAGGAGCAGGCATGAGTGACGCGATCGAGGCCGTCGAGACCGTGAGTCCGGAAACCGTGGAGGCCGGCCAGACCGAGCAAGCCGGCGCCGACGAGGTGATCGTCGCTGACGTCCTCGTCGAGGAGGTCTCGATCGATGGCATGTGCGGTGTCTACTGAACCGAGCACGCCGGCCCCAACGACCGACGGGTTCGACGTCGACGCTGCGTGGCGGCTGCACCCGCAGGTCGCCATCCGTCCCGAGCGGTTCGGCGCGCTGCTGTACCACTTCGGGACCAGGCGGCTGTCCTTCGTGAAGAACCACGTGCTCCTCGACGTCGTCACGGCGCTCGGGCGGCAGGGATCCGCGCGCACGGCCTGTGCGGCCGCGGGTGTGTCGGAGGCCGAGCTGCCCGTGTACGTCACCGCCCTCGAGACGCTGGCCGCGTCGTCGATGATCTGCGAGAGGACCGCGCCGTGACCGTGCTCGCCCAGCGGGTCGGCCCGCTCGTCGAGGAGTTCGCCCTCGGGCTCGACGCGCCGATCTGCCTCACCTGGGAGCTGACGTACGCCTGCAACCTCGCGTGCGTGCACTGCCTGTCATCGTCCGGTCGTCGTGACCCCCGCGAGCTCTCGACCGAGGAGTGCAAGGCGGTCATCGACGAGCTCGAGCGGATGCAGGTCTTCTACGTGAACATCGGCGGCGGCGAGCCCACCGTGCGCGCCGACTTCTGGGAGCTGGTCGACTACGCGACCGCTCACTCCGTGGGCGTGAAGTTCTCCACCAACGGCGTCAAGATCACGCCCGAGGTCGCCTGCCGGCTCGCGGCCAGCGACTACGTCGACGTGCAGATCTCGCTCGACGGAGCCACCGCCGAGGTCAACGACGCGGTCCGCGGCGCCGGCTCCTACGACACCGCACGCCGCGCGATGCGCAACCTCGCCGACGCCGGCATGCGCGGATTCAAGATCTCGGTCGTCATGACGCGCCAGAACGTCGGCCAGCTCGATGCGTTCAAGGCCATCGCGGACGAGCACGATGCGCAGCTGCGCATCACCCGGCTTCGCCCGTCCGGCCGAGGGGCCGACACGTGGGACGAGCTGCATCCGACGGCCGAGCAGCAGCGCGAGCTTTACGACTGGCTCGTCGCACACGGCGAGGGGGTGCTCACCGGAGACTCGTTCTTCCACCTCGCGGCGTATGGCGAGGCCCTTCCCGGGCTGAACCTGTGTGGTGCCGGCCGGGTCGTGTGCCTCATCGATCCGGTGGGCGACGTCTACGCCTGTCCGTTCGCCATCCACGAGAACTTCCTCGCCGGCAACGTCCGTGACGACGGCGGGTTCACGGCTGTCTGGCGTGAGTCGGAACTGTTCGCCGACCTGCGCCGTCCGCAGACCGGGGGAGCGTGCCGGTCGTGCTCGGCCTTCGACTCCTGTCGGGGCGGCTGCATGGCCGCGAAGTTCTTCACCGGCCTGCCGCTGGACGGACCGGACCCCGAGTGCGTGAAGGGCCACGGCGCGGCCGCCTTGGCCGGCGTCGAGGCCGGCGCGGCCCCGCGGCCCTCGCTCGACCACTCGCACCGCGGCGCGCCACGGCGGCCGGTCCCGGTCCGGCTCGGCGTTCGCCCCGCGGGTGCGACGGCCACCGCGCCGTCCTGCGACGAGGACCCCCTCGCCGGTTTCCGGCCAGGACCCTGAGCGAGCTGCGACACACCGTGCTCCGATCGCCCTCGCTGTCCGATCTGACCTACCCCGAGGTGGGCGCCTTCGCCGAGGCGGGTGGAGTCCTGGCCGTCCCGCTCGGCTCGACCGAGCAGCACGGACCGCATCTGCCGCTGTCGACGGACAGTGATGTCGCCCTCGAGCTGTGCCGGCGGCTGGCGGCCGCTCGCTCGGACGTCGTGATCGCACCGCCGCTGCACTATGGCTCGAGTGGCGAGCACGCGGGCTTCGCCGGAACGCTCTCGATCGGTCAGGAGGCGCTCGAGCTGCTCGTGGTCGAGCTGGTGCGCTCGGCAACCGACACCTTTTCGCGAGTCGTCCTGGTCTGCGCCCACGGCGGAAACGCGGCGGCTGTGAGCCGGGCCGTCCGGCAGTTGCGTGCCGAGTCCCGCGACGTGCTGCTCGTGATGCCGAACTGGGACGGCGATGCGCATGCCGGCCACGGGGAGACGTCGATGCAACTGGTGCTCTCACCGCAACGCGTCCGTATGGACCGTGCCGAGGCGGGTGCCACCGAGCCGCTGCGAGAGCTGATGCCGGCGCTCACGTCAGGCGGGGTGCGCGCGGTGGCGCCGAACGGGGTGCTCGGCGACCCCACGGGCTCGTCGCCCGGGGCCGGGCAGCAGTTGCTCGACGAGCTCGCCGACGAGATGCAGCGGCGGGTGGACGCGTGGCTGAGGTGAACGGCAGGGTCGCTGTCGTCACCGGAGCCGCGCGCGGAATCGGCGCGGCCACCGTCCTTCGCCTTGCCGCAGAAGGTTGGTCGGTCGTCGCCGTCGACTCGCTCACCGACGATGGCGACCTGCCCTATCCGCTTGCCCGGCCGGCCGAGCTCGCGGCAGTGGTCGACGCGGCGGTTCGCGCGGGGGGTGTGGTGCACCCGATGCGGGCGGACGTTCGCGACCTCACGGCGCTCGGTGCCGCCGTCGACGAGGCGCTCGAGCGATTCGGTGGCCTGGACGCCGCCGTGGCGTGTGCCGCGGTGATCTCCGGCGGAGCCCCGCAATGGGAACTGCCTCTGCACTGGGAGCGGGCCGTCCTGGACGTCGATCTCGGCGGGGTGCTCAATCTCGCGCGGGTGGCGGTGCCCGCGCTGCTGAGGCGCCCCGCGCCTCGGTCCGGACGCTTCCTCGCTGTCGCGTCGGCGGCCGCGACCCGCGGCCTGCCGTTGCTCGCCGCCTATTGCGCCGCGAAGGCAGGCGTCGCCGGGTTCATCCGCTCGCTCGCGGTGGAACTCGGTGCGTCGGGGGTCACGGCGAACGCCGTCAGTCCGGGGTCGACGGCCACCGCGATGCTCGACGAGAGCGCGCGGCTCTACGGGCTTCCCGCGAGCGCCGCCTTCGCCGCTCAGCAACCCATCGGCCGGCTCATCGAGCCGGCCGAGGTGGCTGCCGTGCTGAGCTTTCTCGCCGGCCCGGAGTCGGGCGCCATGACCGGGGCCGTCGTGCCCGTGGACGGTGGGCTGGCGCTGTGACCTCGACCGTGCGCGCCCTCCCAGCCGGATTTCGCGTGGTGCTCGACCGGAATACCCGACTTCTCGATCCCGGCACCCTGTTCGGAGGCGCTCCGGCGCGAGTGCTGCGACTGTCCGAGACCGGCCAGAACGCGCTCGCCGAGTTGTTGAGCGGGCCGGTCCGCACGCGGGCCGCCGGTGTGCTGGCGCGCCGGCTCACCGACGCGGGGCTCGCTGTCGCGGCGCCACCACGAGAGGCCTCGGCGGTGTCTGTGACGGTCGTGATCCCGGCGCGCGACCGGGCGCCACAGCTGGCGCGTTGCCTTCGCGCGCTGGGCGACCGGCACGCCGTGATCGTGGTGGACGACGGCTCGCAGGATCCGTCGGCGGTGGCTCGTGTCACCGCGGCCCACGGTGCCCGCCTCGTGCGCCGTGCCACCAACGGCGGTCCCGCCGCAGCCCGCAACACCGCGATCCGGCTGGTCGAGACCGACGCCGTGGCCATGCTCGACAGCGACTGCGTGGCGCCGCCCGGCTGGATCGAGCAGCTCGCCGCGCACCTCGCCGACCCGCTCGTCGCGCTCGTGGCGCCGCGCATCCGTCCGCGGTTCGCGACTTCCGCGGTGGGCCGCTACGGCAGTCACCGCAGCTGTCTCGATCTCGGCCCGGCCGCCGCCGCGGTCGCGCCGCGCACGAGGGTCGCCTACGTCCCCACGGCGGCGGTGATCGCCCGCCGCGCGGCGCTGCTCGACGTCGCGGTCGACGGCGCGGTGTTCGACGAGGCGCTGCGCTACGGGGAGGACGTCGATCTGGTGTGGCGCCTGCATGACGCTGGCTGGCGAAGCAGGTACGACCCGTCGGTCGTCGTGGCCCATGACGAACCCGAGTGCTGGCGGGCGCTCGTCACCCGCCGGTTCCGGTACGGGACCTCGGCGGCACCCCTTGCGTTGCGGCATCCCGCCCACACGGTTGCGCTCGTCCTGCCGCCGTGGCCGGCGATCGCCGTCGCTGGGCTGCTCGCCGGACGCCCGTCCCTCAGCGCTGCGGGGGCCACGGCGACCCTCGTGGCCGTGGGGCGGACGGTGCGCAGGGCGGGCCTGCCGGCGAACGCATCGCTGCACAGCACCGCACGCATCCTCGGCCAGACGTGGACGGGTACCGGCCGCTACGTCAGCCAGTTCGGCCTGCTCGTCGCCGCAGGTGCCGTCGTTGCCGGCGGGCGGCGCTCGTCGTCCTGGCAGGCGCGGCTGCGCCGGGGCGCCTGGCTCGGGTTGCTGCTTGCACCGATCGCGGCTGATCGGCGGCGCTGCCCCCCCGACCTGGACCCGATCCGCGGCGCCGTTGCCCAGCTCGCGGACGAGGCCGCGTATGGCGCCGGCGTGTGGGCCGGCTGCCTTCGGCACCGCTCGCTGCGGGCCCTGCGCCCCGCCGCCTTCCGTTCGGCCCGTAGTCCACGTCCCCGAGGAGTCACCTGATGCCCGCCTGGTTCGAATCCGTCGCGGTTGCACAGGAGCGCGCGAAGAAGCGCCTGCCCAAGTCGGTCTATGCAGCCTTGATCGCGGGCGCCGAACGGGGCCAGACGCTCGCGGACAACCTCGCCGCCTTCACCGAGCTGCAGTTCGCTCCCCATGTCGCGGGCAACAGCGCCGAGCGCAGCCTCGAGACCACCGTGCTCGGCCAGCCGGTCTCGATGCCGGTCGTCATCTCGCCCACCGGCGTGCAGGCCGTCCACCCGGACGGCGAGGTAGCCGTCGCGCGTGCGGCCGCCGCGCGCGGAACCGCTGTCGGGCTGAGCTCGTTCGGCAGCAAGCCGGTCGAGGAGGTCGTCGCCGCCAACCCGCAGACCTTCTTCCAGATCTACTGGGCCGGCAGCCGCGACGAGATCGCGGCTCGGGTCGACCGGGCCCGTTCGGCCGGATGCGTCGGCATGATCCTGACCTCGGACTGGTCGTTCACGCACAGCCGCGACTGGGGCAGCCCTGCCATCCCGGACCGTATCGACTTCAAGACGATGGTGAGATACGCACCCGAGGCGATCACTCATCCGCGATGGCTGGCCGCGTTCGCGCGCAGCAGGAGGATCCCTGACCTCACCGTCCCGAACATGGTGCCGAAGGGGACGCCGGGGCCGACCTTCTTCGGCGCGTACGGCAGCTGGATGCAGACCCCGCCACCGAGCTGGGACGACGTCGCGTGGCTGCGCGAACAATGGGGCGGGCCGTTCCTGCTCAAGGGCGTCACCCGCGTGGACGACGCGCGCCGGGCCGTGGACGCGGGAGTCACCGCGGTGTCGGTGTCCAACCACGGAGGCAACAACCTCGACGGGACGCCCGCGTCGATCCGTGCCCTGCCGGCGGTCGCCAACGCCGTCGGCGACCAGATCGAGGTGTTGCTGGACGGCGGAATCCGGCGCGGCAGCGATGTGGTGAAAGCGGTCGCGCTCGGAGCTCGCGCGGTGATGATCGGACGGGCCTACCTGTGGGGCTTGGCCGCCAACGGCCAAGCCGGGGTCGAGAACGTTCTCGACATCCTGCGCAATGGCATCGACTCTGCACTGCTCGCCCTCGGGCGCTCGTCGGTGCACGAGCTGAGTGCAGCGGATCTCGTGGTGCCCGACGGATTCGCGCGCGCGCTCGGAACCCGTAGCTGATTCCGGGCCAACCTCGGGCCGGATGAACGCGCTGCCACACTGGCGGCATGGGGCGCGACGCGAAGAGCTGGCTCACGGACATGGACGGCGTGCTCATCCGCGAGGAACACGCGCTTCCCGGTGCGTCCGAGTTTCTCGCCCGCCTGGTGGACCAGCAGCGACCCTTCCTGGTCCTCACCAACAACTCGATCTTCACGCCGCGGGATCTCTCGGCGCGCCTCGCCCAGTCCGGCCTGCTGGTGCCCGAGGAGTCGATCTGGACCTCAGCCCTCGCGACGGCCACCTTTCTCTCCGATCAGCAGCCCTTCGGCTCGGCCTACGTGGTGGGCGAGGCCGGATTGACCACCGCGCTGCACGAGGTCGGGTACACGCTCACGGAGCGCAGCCCGGACTTCGTCGTCCTGGGTGAGACCCGTACGTACTCGTTCGAGGCGATTACCAAGGCGATCCGGTTGATCCTCGGCGGGGCGCGCTTCATCGCGACGAACCCGGACGTCACCGGGCCGTCAACCGAGGGGCCGCTGCCCGCGACCGGTTCGGTGGCCGCGCTGATCACCGCCGCCACCGGCCACAAGCCGTACTTCGTCGGCAAGCCGAACCCGATGATGTTCCGCAGTGCGCTCAACCGGATCGAGGCGCACTCCGAGACCACCATGATGGTCGGCGATCGCATGGACACCGATATCGTCGCCGGCATCGAGGCGGGGCTCGACACCATCCTCGTGCTGTCCGGTTCGACCCGGCAGTCCGACATCGTTCGTTACCCGTACCGTCCCGGGCGGGTGCTCGACTCGATCGAGCAGGCGATCGAGCTGGTCTGAGGGTCGCATCCGTGTCGGTCCGGTTTGCTCTCCCGCCGGCCGGTTGGTACCTGTAGAACAGGTTCTCGTTCGGAGGTCCCGCACCCGTGTCGTCATCAGCGCCCGACCGGCAGTTCTCCGCCGGCGCGGTCATCGCTGCCGTGCTCGTCGTCGTGCTCGGCGTCGGTGTCGCGGTCGTCGCCGCCGCGCACGCGTTCGCGGGCGTCGACAACGCGGGGGGCTACGTCCGGTCGGAGGCGGTCGTCGCTGCGCAGCCCGCGAGCTACCGGGTCGTCCAGCGGGCGGTCACGACCGTGGCGCCGGCGCCGATCGGCAGGTGGACGGCCGAGCGCGGGCAGCAGATCGCCCAGCGCGCGCTGACGTGGCTGAACTGGCCCTACAGCTTTGCCGCGGGCAACCGGAACGGCCCGACGTACGGCGCCGCCGTGGACGCCGACTCACGCAATGACGCACACGTCTACGGGTTCGACTGTTCCGGCCTCACGATGTACGCGCTCGGACCGTGGCTCGAGCTCGTGCACGACGCAGCCTCGCAGTACAAGCAGGTGGGCTCGTTCCACCCGACCCTCGACACCCTTTACCCCGGCGACCTCGTCTTCTGGACGAAGGACGGCACGATCGGCGGCATCGGCCACGTCGCGATCTACGTCGGCGACGGCAACGTCGTGCAGGCGCCGCACAGCGGCTCGGTCGTGCAGGTCACGCCGATCTACGAGGTCGAGGCCGGCGAGATGGGAGCCACCCGCCCCCTCACCTAACTGTCTGGCTCGCGCGGGCGCCATGATCGCCGTAGCGTCGGGCGCCATGCGTGGGCTGGTGCTCGGCGGCGGGGGTGTCACCGGCGTCGCCTGGGAGCTAGGCGTCCTAGCGGGCCTGCACTCGGCCGGTCTCGATCTCCGCGCCGCCGACGTCGTGGTCGGGACGTCCGCGGGCTCGGTCGTCGGAGCGCAGCTGCTCAGCGGCCTCGGCACGGAGCAGCTGTACGAGCGCCAGCTCGATCCCTCGTCACCCGAGGTCGCCGCGACGATCGGACCGCGCGTGCAGCTCGGCTACGGTCGGGCCCTGCTGAGGTCGCGCCACGACCTGACCGGTTTCGCCCAGCACATCGGCGCGATGGCGATCGCCGCTGAGCGACGCGGCGCGGTGATGGGTCCGGAGGACCGGCGCGCCGTCATCCGGTACCGGCTGCCGTCGCTCGACTGGCCCGAGAGGGACCTGCGCGTCACGGTTGTCGACGCGATCACGGGCGAGTTCCGCGTGATCACGGCAGCCGACGGGATCCCGTTGCTCGACGCCGTGACCGCGAGCTGCGCGGTGCCCGGGGTCTACCCGGCCGTCCCGATCGACGGTCGTCTCTACTTCGACGGCGGTGTTCGAAGCGCTGCCAACGCCGATGTGGCCCGGGGCTGCGAGCGCATCGTCGCGCTCACCCCGCTGGCGCGGGTGGCCGGTCCCATCCCGAGCACCCGCTCCCAGCTCGATGCGCTCGCGGTGCCGTCGGTGCTGATCGCACCCGATCCCGAGTCGGTGGCTGCCATCGGGCCCAATGTGCTCGATCCGGCGGCCCGGACCGGCACTGCGCGGGCCGGCCGGCGGCAGGGTGAACTCGCCGCGGCGGAGGTCGCCGCGGTGTGGAACGCCACCATCTGAACCGAACCGATTCCACGCTTGGCCCAGGTAAAGGACCTTCGCCCCTGTCGCGATGGATCATGGTCCGGTGAGCTGGAGTCCGCCATGACGATCACCTTCGGACCACCGCTCACCGGACGCGGCGCCCCGCTGTGGCTGCCCGGCTCCGGGCTTGCGCGCCGCCGCTTGCGCAATGGCGCAGGTGCCAGGCTCGCAGACGCGGTTGCCGGCCTGGCCACGCGGGACGCGATGCGCACACCGCCGGCCACTCTCCCGTCGTGGTGGAGCGTCGCCGAGTTCGTCCGGCACTTCGGTGGCGGCGTCGACCGTGACGAGCTGTACGTCCTGATCGGGCCGAACGGCCGTCCCGAAGGAGTGCTTAACCTGCGGGCACTCGCGGGCGTACGCCCACGTCGCCGCGCCACGACCAGGCTCGCATGGGCCCGGCATGCCACGTCGCTGCTCCGCGTGACGCCCACCTACCCGCTGCCAGAGCTGGCGCTGCGGCTGCCGAGCCGCGGCGGCGTCGCGGTCGTCGTCGAGAGCGGCCGGGTCGATGCGACCGTCAGTTGCGCGGACATCCGTGCGGTGGCCGGTCGGGCCGGTACCCACCCGTCGGGGAGCACTGGCGACGCCACGGCGTCCGAGCGCCAGTGACGCCACCCCTTCCGGCGCGCCAGGACCTTCGGACGCTGACCGACATCACGCGCGAACTCGTCTGCGCCGATGACGGGCAGCGCTTGCAGCTGCTCGTCCGGCAGACCGAAGCCGTCACGGACGCCGACATCGTCTCGGTGGTGCTCGCCGACCCTGACGGGAGGCTCACGCTCGAGACCGCATCGCGCAACCGCAGTGACGGCCGTCCCGGCTTCGGCTACGAGGTGGCGGACACGCTCGTCGGATCAGCGGTCGCGACCGGCCGCATGGTCGTGACCGACGACGTCACGCAGCGGGCGGACGACACCGTTCACCTGACCCACTTCCTATCTATCGGTCCGGTGCTGGTGCTGCCGTGGCGCGATGAATGTCGGACCCGCGGCGCACTGGTCGTCGCGCGGAGCCGGGCCCGGCATCCATTCGGCGCCACCGAGCTCGGCCTGGCGAGGACCATGGCCGATCTCATCGCGCTGGCCGTCGAGCTCGCCGATGCGCGCGCGGGGCAGCAGCGGCTGGAGCTGCTCGAGAACCGCGACCGGGTCGCCCGGGATCTGCACGACCAGGTGATCCAGCGGCTCTTCGCCGTGGGACTGGGCGTGCAGGGCATCGCCGCTGGCCTTGAAGGCGACGCCCGGGGCGAGCGGCTGGTGCGGTCCGTCGGCGAGATCGACGAAACGATCCGGCAGATCCGCGCCTCGGTCTTCCGCGAGGAGCTCGACGCCGAACTGGCGTGAGCGGGCGGGCCTGCAGCGCGAAGCCGCAACGCGCGGCTTGCAGCGATTCGCCCTGGTCCGGCAAAGTCGAGCTGCTCGCAGCGCCGCTTCACGAGCTGGACCTGGTGGCGTTGATGATCGACCCCGTGCACTTCGGTGAGCATCTTTGCGTGGTGGCTTGGGGATCGGTAGCGACGGCGTCAAGTACCGGCTCGGACTGGTCGAGGGCAGTACGGAGAACACGAGCGTCGCGACCGAGCTGCTGGCCGGGCTCCGGGACCGGGCCTGGACACCACCCGCCAGATCCTGGTCGGCATCGACGGGGCGAAGGCGCTGCGCGCCGCGGTCATCCGGGTGTTCGACGGGTGATCCAGGGATGCCAACTGCACAAGCTGCGAAACGTTGGCCGCACCGTTGCCACTAATTGACGATCTTTGGGCTGGTGCATATCCCCATCCTTTACGCAATGTTTACGCTCGCCTTAACACGGGCAGTCGGCATAATTCGGCTGTTTCGACCCCGAAGGGTGTCGCATGTCAGTCCTGGGCTCGACTCTCCGCATGCGTCTGTCGGCGAATCGTCGTGCGGTGGCACCACACAACCCTGGGGTGAAACATGGTTGATCTAGCGGCGAAGAACCACGACGACTTGATCAGCTTCTACATCGAGAAATGCGCCGACGAGCCAAGCCTGTTCCATGTTTGGGAGAACGGCGGGAGTCGCGGGGACTCGGTGACCCCCTCGACCTACAGCGTCGAGTACCGCACCTGGATGGCCGATCGACTGGCCGCCGCGTTGGATCTCAACGCTGGTGGGCTGCTCAGCCTCGGATGTGGCAACGCAGCAGTGGAGGCTGAGGTGGTGCGCCGCGGATACGACGTTCTAGCCATCGACGCGATGCCCGAGGCCGTCGCTCTCGCGCAGGCCAAGGGAGTCGATGCCGTGTGTGCTGACATCTACGCGTGGGAACCCGGCCGCACGTGGTCGGTGGCCTACATCGACGGCGTGCTCGGCCACCTCTACGAGCCGGTCGGCGAGCTCGGACCCGTGCTCTCGCGCATCCGGTCATGGCTGACACCGCGCTCTGGCTCGTGCAGCGGGCGGGCCACCCTCATCGCCTCCAACGACGCTCCGCAGGACGGCTCCGCGGTCCAGCAGGCGCTCGGTGTCGACGGGTTCCATTGGTTGTCCGCCGACTTCATCGGCGATCAGGCCACCGCCGCCGGTTTCCTTGACGTCGCCTCAGACAGTTACGTCTACTCCCGACCGTTGTCGGGGCAGCGCATCCGGTCGGTCGTGACGGGCCACATCGCGCAGTGACGGTGACCCAACGCGACCCGCGCACCGGGCTAGCGGCGAACGGAGCGCATGTGCTGGTGGAGAGCCTCGTGCGGCACGGTGTCGACACCATCTTCGGCTTTCCCGGCGACACGAGCATTGCGCTCTACGATGCCCTCGGCGCCCGCTCGGGCGATATCCGGCACGTGCTCGCCCGCGATGAGCGACACGCCGGGTTCATGGCCGACGCATACTCCCGGACCACGCGGCGGTTGGGGATCTGCGAGGCATCCAGCGGCGCGGGCGCGGTCTATCTCGCGAGCGGGCTTGCCGAGGCCCTGACGTCGAGCATCCCGCTGCTCGCGATCACGACGGACAACAGCACGCGCAGCGCCGGCACCGCACCGATTAGCGAGATGGACCAGGAGGCGCTGTTCGCAGCCTGCACCATCTGGCATCGCGTCGTGTCGGATATCGCCGATATCCCGGATCTGGTCGAGCAGGCCGTCCGCGCTGCCACCACGGGTCGTCCGGGACCAGTCGCTCTGATCATCCCGGAGGACGTGCTCGAGGGCACGGCGGCGACCGTCAGCACGTCCGCGGTCACGTTCGCAGTCGTTCCGTCGGCGCGTCCGGCGGCTTCGTCGGCCGCCGTGCAGTCGGTGGCGAAGCAAATCGCCCGTTCACGACGGCCCGTCATCGTCTGCGGCGGTGGGGTACACCTCTCCGGGGCGTGGTCCCAGCTTCGCGCGCTGGCCGAGCGCGCGGCGGTTCCGGTGGCTACGTCAATCCACGGCAAAGGAGCGCTCGACGAGGACAATCCACTCGCACTCGGTGTGGTGGGCGGTAACGGCGCGAGGCCCTACGCCAACGCGTGGCTTGACGAGAGCGACTGCGTGCTGTTCGTCGGCACGCGTGCCAACGCGACCGACACACTCAGCTTCACCACTCCGCCGCGGGACGGCAGCGTGTACGTCGCGCACATTGAGATTGACCTGGATCGGGCCGGCCGTAACTATCCGCTTAGCACCGCTCTGGTCGGCGATGTCGCGGCCGTGCTGGACCAACTCGTCGGAGTCATCCCAGCGGCGGCCGAGCGCGTGCGCGCCGAACGCATGGCCGAGTTGAGCGCCGCACGTGCACGGTGGCGTCGCGACCTGGACGAGAACGCAACGGCGCTGGCCGCAGGGGTGCTACACCCGGGGCCGGTCGTCCGGACGCTCGCGGACGTCTTCGGGCGCGACACCTGGGTCACCGCCGACGCCGGCACACCGACGCCCTATGTCGCGGTGTTCTGGCAGGCGCCCGGCGACGGATGGCGGGTCGTCATCCCTCGGGGGCACGGGCCGATGGGTTTCGCCGTACCAGCATCGATCGGGATTGCCCTGGCTCATCCGGGCGAACGCGTACTTTGCCTGACGACCGAGAACAGCCTAGCGATGTCATCGGCCGAGCTCGAGACGGCGCTCCGCCTCGAGCTGCCGATCACTTATGTCGTCTTCGACAACACCGCGCTGTCGTGGATCAAGATGATCCAGCATCTCTACGCAGGGGGCCGCTACTTCGCCGTCGACCCTGGGCCGATCGATCCCGTGCTGGTGGGGCGTGGAATGGGGGTGCCTGGTACCCGCGCGCGGACGGTCGCGGAGCTGGCCGCGCTGGCCGAAAAGGCTGCTGCCGCACCCGGCCCGTCCCTCATCCACGTCGCCGTACCCGAGCACATGCAGCTGGCGCCTCCCGTAGCGAGCTGGCAGGCCGCACTCTCCGGCAAGCAGTCGAGCCGACCCATCCACTGATGGCTGTCCTACATGCGAAGGAGACGGTGTCCTGCTCGTGACGAGATGCATCGATCAAGAGAGACCGTTGAGGGCACCGGCCCTCTGGCTGCGGCGGGAGGCTGCCCTGCACGAGCGGCGGACGGTACTGGTGCCAGCCGACGCAGCGAAGCTGGTCGCCGACGGTGTTCAGGTCACAGTCGAGTTGGCCGAGCAACGCGCCTTCCCGATCGAGGAATACGCGGCGGCCGGGTGCCGTGTCGTGCCGGGCGACACGTGGCCGGACGCGGCCCCGGAGGAGTACATCCTCGGGCTGAAGGAGCCCTCGCCCGCGGCGCACGAGCTGCGCCACCGGCACATCTTTTTCGGGCACGCATTCAAGGGTCAGTCCGGCGGTCAGGCGCTGCTCGACCGCATCACTGCCGGCGAAGGGACACTGCTCGATCTGGAGGCCCTCGTCGACGAAGGCAGCCGCCGGGTCGTCGCCTTCGGCTTCTGGGCCGGTTACGTCGGAGCCGCACTCGCCGTCCTGCATCAGCGTGGCGAACTATGGCCACCGCTGCGCTCGATGACCCGCACCGAGCTGGACGGGCTTCTCCGCGCCGGCGGCCATGGCGAGCGTGCGCTGGTAGTGGGCGCGCTGGGGCGATCGGGCCGCGGGGCGTCTGCTGCCCTGACGGTGGCAGGCGCCGACGTCACCCAGTGGGACGTGGCCGAGACACGACAGCTCGATTCCGAGGCGGTGCTGGGCCACGACATCCTGGTGAACGCCATCTTCTCCACCGAGCCCGGAGAGCCGATTCTCAACCACGACGCCCTGGGGCGCCGAGACCGGACCCTGACCACGGTCTCCGACGTCACCTGCGATGTGACCTCTGCCTGCAATCGTCTGCCCGTCAACGACACCGTGACGACGTGGGCCGCTCCTGCACGCCGACTCACCGACGGGCCGCCACCCCTGGACATTCTGGCCATCGACAATCTGCCGTCCCTGGTGCCCCGAGAATCCAGTGCGGCATTCTCCTCCGAACTGGTGCCGCATCTTCGCGTGCTCGGCGAGCAAGCCCCGATCTGGCGCCGCTGCGAACAGCAGTTTTGCGATGCCCTGACCCGATTGGGCCAGATGAAATGACGACGACCGGATGCGTGTCTGACGCCCAATCGGCGAGGGCGTCGCTGGTATCCCCGACCGGCAGGGTGCACTGGGTGGGCACGGGTATGTCGACCGGTAGCGGGCTTGCCCTCGTCTGCGCGGCGACAAAGACCGTGCTCTGGGGCCGCACCATGAATAGAGCCGAGCAACGGCTGACCGAACTAGGACTCGAGGGTCGCGCCCAGACACGGGCATTCACCCCGGATGCGCTCGCTGATGAACTTCTCGCAGGGGACCTCGTCGTGTCAATGCTTCCAGCGGCGGAACATCCGATGCTCCTCAAGCTGGCACTAGAGCACAATGCGCACTTCGCTTGCTCAAGCTACGTCAGCCCGGAGTTGGCTGCGTCGGCGGGCACCGCCGCCGCGCGCGGACTCGTGATCCTCACGGAGTGCGGCCTTGATCCCGGCATCGACCACCTGCTCGGCCACGAGCTCGTACGCCGTGCATCGCAGGTCGTCGGCGACCAGCCAGCCACGGTGCGGTTCGCCTCCTATTGCGGGAGCAATCCCGCAGTTCCCAACGACTTCAAATACCGGTTCAGCTGGGCGCCGCGCGGCGTCCTCACCGCTCTGCTGACGCCGGCTCGGATGATCGATGGCGGCGTGGTGACTGAGGTGGCTCACCCGTGGGATGCCGTGACGGTGCAAGTGGTTAACGGGGAGCGTTTCGAGGTTTATCCCAATCGCGACAGCGTTCCGTTCGTGGACACCTACCACTTCCCGGCTACCTGGACGGTCGATGACTTCGTCCGCGGAACGTTGCGCCTCGACGGGTGGCATGATGCTTGGAAATCGGTCTTCGACGAGTTGTCCGACGCTTCCGACCAGCGCATCACCGACCTCGCGAACGAGCTGGCAAGCCGGTACCCCACCAGTGCCACGGATCACGACCGTGTCGTCATGTCGGTGGCGCTCGACGTTCGGATCGAGAACGGAGAGCACTGGCACGGCGAGTACATCCTCGACGCCGTCGGAACCGCAGACGAGGCCGCCACACCGCGGCTGGTCTCGGTACCGTTGGCCTGCGCGATCGTGGACGTGGTCGGCGGAGCAATGACGCCCGGGTTGCACCAGGCCGCGGACGACCCTGCGGTTGTCGGGCGTTGGTTGACCGATCTGGCCGAAGAAGGCATAACGGCCGAGTACCGCGGAGACTGAATGCCGCGCGATCCAAGATCTGATCAGCTCCGGCGCGGTTCCTGTCGCGGCGCGACATCGACGAACGGGGAAGGCGTCATAGCCGACGCAAGCGCACAGGGGACAGATGTCCGGCGCGGCGCGCTTCCGCTCGTTTCATACGCGGTGCTCACCGCGGGCATGGACGTTTATGCGGGAAGCCGCTTCCAGACCGTCAGCCCGGCGGGCATCGCTGCCGTGTCGTTCACACTCACCATGGTGTTCTTCCTCGCCGTTGAGTGGCAGCGCCAAAGTCGTGGCCTGCTCGATGCCGTGGGGGCGCACCGGCGGGACATCGCGTGGATCAATCTCACGACCGCGGTTACCTGGATGGCGACGCTCTTCGCCCTGGTCTACCTGGCCCCGGCCGTGGTGAACGTGCTCGGGCTCGGGCTCGGGCCCGTGATCACGATCCTGGTGGGGGGTCTGCTGCGACGTTCCAGACCGGTTCTGCGCATCGAGGTCTGGGTTTCGATCGGAATCTGCACGGTGCTCGGAGGCCTGGTGCTGGTGTCTTTCGAAGGGCGCAGCGGGCTCGCCGGGGTGTCCGTGCGCGACGGCGTGATCGGCTTGATCCTGACCATCATCTGCGCCGGCGGTTCGTCGGCGAACATCATCTTCATGAAAAGGCTCAGCGACGCCGGGTGCGGCCGTGGGTCCGTACTGGCCAGCCGCTTCGTCCTCATGAGCGCCGCGGCGTGGATCCTGGTGGCAATCGACCGGTCCGACGTGGGTGCGGCAGCAGTCCCCGGCGCGGTCGTCGCGGTAATCGGCGTCGGCCTGCCCATCTACGTGCTGCAGATCGGCATCAAACACACGGAGCCGATCACCACCTCACTGCTGATCTCGCTATCCCCACTGTTCGCCTTCCTACTGCAACTCGTGGACACCCGCATCAGGTTCTCCCCGCTGACACTGGGGGGCATCGTCCTCGTCCTCGTGCTCATCGTGATCGGCGCCGTCGCCCGCGATCGGCACGACGCGTCCGCCCGGGACGACGAACGCGCGCGGGGGCCGTCGGCCGACCCGGTCGGACTTGCGGCCGCGGCCCCGGTGGCCAGCGATGCCGAGAGCCTCGCCCGCACAGTTCACCGACCGAGGGATCGACAACCATGACGTGCGCCATCGTCGACGCGTACGGTGCCGGCCGACTCCTCCCTGCCGCGTTGCGCAGGCGGCACATCGAGTTCGTGCACGTCCGCTCCCAGCACCCGGACACCCGACTCGTATATCGGCCAGAGGACTTCGCCATCGACATCCAGCACACCGGCGACGTCCGAGCGACAGCCGCGGCCTTGCGGGGCGTCGGGGTCTCCTCAGTGGTCGCCGCCGCAGAGTCCGGCGTGCTCCTGGCCGATGAACTCTGCGTCGCTCTGAACGTCCCAGGCAATGCCATCGACCGCACGCTCGCGCGCCGCGACAAGTTCGCCATGCAGGAGGTCGTCCGGGCGGCCGGGCTACCGACTGCGCAGAATCTCCAGTCGACGTCCGCTGCGGACACGGTCGAGTGGGTGCGCGGTCAGCGCCGGTGGCCGGTCGTGCTCAAACCGGCGCTCAGCGCCGGCACCGACAACGTGATCATCTGCAACTCGGTGGACGAGGTCACGGCCGCGCACGACCGAATCATGTGCTCGGTCGACCGCTACGGCCGCCGCAACAATGTCGTCCTCGCGCAGCAGTACCTGCATGGATCCGAGCACTACGTGAACACTGTCAGCCGTGACGGTGAGCACCGAGTGGTGGAAGTGTGGCGTTACCGCAAGCACACCGTCAACGGTCGTTCGGTTTACGACTACGACGACCTGCTCTCACTTGATGACGATGGCGCTTCGGACATCGTCGACTACGTGTTGCAGGTGCTCAACGCACTGGGTATCGCTAACGGCGCGGCGCACACCGAAGTGATGCTTACTCCGGACGGGCCGTACCTGATCGAGAGCGGTGCCCGCCTCGGCGGTGGGCAGATGCCCGAACTCCTCACGCGGTGCGTCGGCTCCGACCAGGTCGACAATCTCGCCTTCTCGATCGCCGACCCGGAGGGATTCAAAGCCGAGATCGCGGCGCCGTACCGGCGCTCAAGCCACCTGCGTTGCGTGAATCTCATTTCGCCGGGGGACGGTGCCATCCCATTCGCGGATAGATGGCAGCCGATTAGGGACCTGCCGTCGTTCGCCGGGCTGGTGGTGAATCACCCCGAGGGTGTTCCGGTAAGCCGGACGGTGGACATGGCCACCTGCCCCGGGACGGTGTATTTGAACACTGCCGATCCGTCCGAACTCGAGTCGGACTATCTGGCGTTGCGGGACATCGAGCGCAACGGGTTGTATCGCTGATCGGACAAGTCAACGATCGCGGACGCGGACCAGGTTCCGGATGTGCAGAGTCCCGGTTTCGCCGTCGTACCGCGCCGTCGCGGTCATCTCCAAGATCTCTCCGAGACGGCGGACGTGGGTGCCGCCGCACGACATCTCGGCCGTGCCGCCCGGCAGCTCGCACACCCAGTTGCGTCGGTCCGTCAGCAACGGTCCGTCGGCGCTTATCCACACCGGCGAGTCGGCCTCGATCCACGTGTTTAGGCGGCGGTTGACCTCATCGAGGATGGGCTCCAGTTCCTCGAGGAACCGCGCCGAGTCGAAGCCCCGCTTGCGCAGCGACTTACCGAGCCGATAGCTGTCACGGCTGCCGTCGATGTCGTGCGCCGTACTGACACAACTTGCGGCGTCAAGGTCACGATGTCCGCGAGAATCGGTCGCGGCGAGTTTGTGCCACAGCGCGTCGGTGCTTTCGTTGAGGGCATACGCCAGCAGATGGCACGCCGTGTGGGCCGCGTTCAGCCGCCGCCGCCGCTCCTCGTCGACGCGCAGTGTCACTATGTTGCTCGGACGCAAGTGAGCACCTGCCTCCGCCTCGACGACGTGCGCGACGAGAAACAGCACACCCGGTTCGTCGCGCCGGGCGTCGATGGCGCCGCCGACCATCAGTGGGCCGATTCCGCGGCGGGCGACAGTGACGGTGTCGTGCACCTCGATGACCTGGGCGCCGAGGTGGATGGCTCCGCGATCGGCCGGCTGGTCTGGCCAGAGAGGGTCGAGCGGGTGGAACGGGGTGACCTCGGTGAAGACCAGCAACCCCGACTCGGATGGCTCCAGGGAACGGGGCACGACCGTGGTGATTACTGCGACTTCCTCGAGCGAGCCGGCGGGATAGGTGACTGTGGTTGCGGTGGGGAGTCGGAGCGCCGCATATTCCTGTGTTGTCACGCCCCGATCGTAGGTGGCGGACCGCTACGCCCACGGATCATGGACCGTCGTTGCGCACACGAGCCGACTCCAGCCCAGCCCGCTCGGCCAAGTGCCTCTAAGCCATGATGGGTCATGGTCGCCTACGTCATCGCCGAATCCGAGCACCTCGACACCGAGGATGTGCGCCGATACCGCAAACTTGCGGCGGCGTCGATCGAACGGCACGGCGGTCGCTACCTCGCTCGCGGCGTCACCCCGAGCGTTCGTGAGGGTGAGTGGGCCGCGAAGAATCGCATGGTGATTATCGAGTTCGCCAGCATTGATGAGGCGCATGCGTGGTACGACTCCGACGAGTACCAGGCCGCGCTGGCGAGCCGTAGTACGCCTCCGCGTCGGCGCATGCTTTTCGTGGACGGGGTCGCCACCACGTCCTGACGCAGTCGCGAGACGTCGAGCCGCCGTACCGTCCTTCCGCGTCTGAGCTGAGCTCCTGCAATAGTTCCCGGTTCCGAACGTCGATGCGGCCGCGCTCGTGCGCGAGGGCATAGCGCGTGGCCTGCATGTGTCCGAGGTCGCCGCCGCCCAACTTGAAGGCCCCGGAAACACCGTTAGTGAGCTGCGCGTCAGGGCGACGAACTCGGAACCGGAATCGGCAGCGGCGGTTGCGATGTCGACCCTGATCCCGTCGACGTCGACGTCGACGTCGACGCGGAGGTCGAGGTCGTCGGCCGCGGCGACGTCGTCGAACGGCTCGGCTGCTGCGAGCCCGTCGGAGCGCGCGTTGGCGACGGACTCCGTGTGGGGCTCGGCGCTACGGAGGTCGGGGATGGAAGCGGCACATAGACGGTAGGCGTCGGTGTCGAGCGCGGAACGACGCCTCGCGACTTTTCGGCGGGCGACGGCCGGACCAGGAAGTACAGCACGAGCGTCGAGACGAAGATGACGAGCAGAACTGCGGTCGAGGTCCGAATCGGCAGCCGCGCGTGTAGCCGGGGTCGCATCACGAGGTCGCGGTCGGTTCGGCGGTGTCGAGCGCGGCCGGCACGGTGATTCCCTCGCGCAGTAACGCGGACGTGATGCGGGCACGCAACGCGCGGCCCACGTCGAACTGCTTGCCCGGCAACGTGCGTGCCACGACACGGACCTTGAACTGGTCGACCTGCAGGCTCTCGACGCCCATGACGCTCGGCGGGTCGAGTAGCAACGGGTGCAGCGTTTCGTCCTCGTAGGCCTCTCGGCCGATGGTGTGCAGCAGATCGGTCACGCGGTTGAGGTCCACGTTGATGGGGATCGGCACATCGACGACAGCCCGCGCCCAGTCACGCGAGAGGTTGGTGACCTGCACGATCTGACCGTTGGGGGTTGTGATCACCTCGCCGTCGAGGGTGCGGATGCGGGTGATCCGCAGCGTGACGTCCTCGACGGTCCCGGCGGTGGGCGCGGGCGCACCCGCCACCGACAACCTGATCACGTCACCGAATCCGTATTGGCGCTCGATCACGATGAAGAAGCCGGCGAGAATGTCCTGCACGATCCGCTGCGCTCCGAACCCCAGAGCGACTCCGGCGACGGTGGCGGGCGCGACGAACCCCGACAACGGCACGCCCAGGCGCTGGACGATCATCACCCCGGCCAGGCAGTAGATGATCACGAGGACGACCCAGGTCAGCACTTGGGCAATCAGCGTGCGGTGCTTGGAGGCCTCCGACCGGACCAACCCGTCGGTGCCTCCGGTTTGCTCGTCGATGCGCTGGACGATCCGGGCACCGAACCAGGTCGCGAACCGGGTGAGCAGGATCGTTCCGGTGACGATGAAGATGATCTCGAGCAGGCTGCTGCGCGCCCAGAGCCCGACGTCGTCGAGCGACTGAACGGCCAGCGACGACACCCTCGACGCGCCCCCTCCGGTCGGACCGCTCCACCAGTGACCTGCCAACCCACCCATCATGGCCCGAAGCTGGCGGGATGTCGGTCCGGGGTGGCGCCAGGGCGGCTGTTGGATTCCGGTCGGCCACGACACGATCGTCGCCATGCTGGAACTGCGTCCCAACTGCGAATGCTGCGATCTGAACCTTCCGCCAGCCTCGCCGGAGGCGATGATCTGCACCTACGAATGCACGTTCTGCCGTGAGTGCGTCCACGAGCGACTGCAGGGACGGTGCCCGAACTGCGGGGGCAACTTCACGCCGCGACCGATCCGGCCGCCGGAGGCCCTGCGGCAGGATCCGGCCTCGACGATCCGAGTGCTGGCACCGGCTGGATGCGGCTAGGAGTTTGTTCGATCTCGACGGGTTGTTGTTTCGCGGCCCGCCGTTCGGGGCATGACTGACGCAGCATCAGCCCCGAACTGAAGGACGCGAATGACCGAGATGAAGGACCGGCCCGCTCCAGCTTCTCGGCCCGTTCCCCGAGTCGTCGCCGAGCGTGGCCGGCTCGCCGCGTCCGCCCTTGGCTCCTTCGCTCCCGATCCCGCCGCGTTCGTCCTGCGCGCCGGTCGACGCGCGCGGCAGGTCGGTGGCGCGGTTTCCGCGGCCCTGGAATTCGCCGTCGAACTCGAACGACCGTTGGCCGTCGTGCGGTTGCGCGGCCGGCTGACCGGCGACAACGTGCGCGCCCTCGGCGGCCGGCTCGCCGAACTGATGCGCAACGGGAACCGGTACCTCGTCATCGAGATGGGTGAGCTGGCCGAGATCGCGCCGGTGTGCGTCGGCGTGCTCAACCGAACGGTGAGCGAGCTGCGCCACGTCGACGGATCGCTGACCCTTCGCGGTGTGGATGCGACCGGGGTGCGGATGCTGAAACGGGCCGGCCTGCACCCGTCCGTCCTGCTCTCGGCCGCCCGAACCCGCTGACGCGACTGCCCGACTCAACGATCGGCAGACTGTCCCAACCGCGCCGGCTGCTCTCAGCTCGGTGAGCAGATCACCACCGGGATCTCGCGTTCGGTCCAGGTCTGGTACGACGCGAAGTCGGCGTAGAGCCCGACGAGCTCGGGCCACCGCTCGGCGCGCTCGTCCGAATCGGCTGTGCGCGCGCGCATGTGACGTACCGAGCGTCCGATGCGGATCTCGACCGACGGGTCCTTGACCAGGTTGCGGTACCACTGGGGGTTGGTCGGCAGGCCGCCCTGCGAGGCGACGAGCACCACGTCCTGGCCGTCCTGCATGAAGCAGAGCGGGACGGTCCTCGGCCGGCCGGTCTTGGCTCCTGTCGTGGTCAGCAGACAGACCGGCACCGCCTTGCGCAGCGCGGCACCGATGCGCCAGTGCTTGCCGACACGGCCGCCGGTCTTGGCGTAGAGCCAGGTGTGCGCGGCCGACATCAGCTTGATCATCCTGGTCGTGCTGGGCCGGTCGAGACCGGGCGGCTTCGGCTTGATGCGCGGCTGGGTCATCCCGAAAGTAGAACGTGTACTACTTGTGCTCGCAAGTCCCGGCGCGGTTATGCCACGCTGGCTGCATGTGCCGCAATATCAAGGTCCTGAACAACTTCGAGCCCGCCGCGACCCCTGACGAGATCCACGCGGCCGCGCTGCAGTACGTCCGCAAGGTCAGCGGAACGACCAAGCCGTCGACCGCCAACCAGCGTGCCTTCGACGAGGCAGTGCATCAGATCGCGCACGTCACCGAGCACCTGCTCGCGTCGCTCGTCACGACCGCGCAGCCGCGCGACCGCGACATCGAGGCGGCGAAGGCGAAGGCCCGCAGCCTGAAGCGGTTCGGAGCACCCGAGCCGACCCGCTGACGGCTCACGCGTCCGTGGTCGCCCAGCGGTTCGCCGTGAGCTTCCAGCTGGGTGCGTCGTCCAGGGATTGCACGGCCTCGTAGCTGCGGATGTACCCCGTGCGGCTGATCCGCCACACCCCGTCCGGGCTGCGGCGATACGTGTCGTCGTAGAACGCGGCACCGGTCAGCAGCATCCGGTGCTCGGTGATGATCACCTTGTCCTCGAGGTACCACCGGCCGATCGCGCAGTCTCCGTCGATCGTGATCTCGGGGTGGTGCACCTGGTGCACCGTGATGACCGCCGGGCCGAGGGACGCGCGCATGAATTCGACGACCGCGTCGCGGCCCTCGAAGGTCAGGTTCGCTCCGTAGTCGGTGTGGACGTCCTCGGTGAGCGTGTCGGCGAACTCGTCCCACTGCTTGAGGTCGAGCGAGCGCAGGTAGCGGTACTTCAGCTGGCGCAGTTCCTCGAGCGTGTCATGGTCCATGGGCAAAAATTAGAACACGTTTCAGGTTGGTCCGTACACCGGGACGGTCGCGCCGGAGACGAGACGGGCGGCGGGCGAAGCCAGCCAGACGTACGCCGCGGCGACGTCCTCGACCTTCGGCCAGCGCTCGTGCGATGCCGTCGGCATCGCGCCGCGATTCGCCGGCGTGTCCATGATGCTCGGGACGACGGCGTTGACGGTGATGTCGCTGCCGTGGGTCTGCTCGGCTGCCATCCGCACGAGATGCAGCACGCCGAGCTTGCTGACGGAGTAGGCGAAACCGGTTCCTGCCGTCACCAGCGCGGCGCGACTCGAGGTGTGGATGATGCGCCCCTCGCCGGCCGGCATCATCCGCCGCAACGCGTGCTTGGTCACGAGCGCGGCGCTGGTGAGATTGAGTTGCAGTTGCTCGGTGAGTTCCGCCGGATCGAGGTCCGTGAGCGGCCTGGCGCCGGCGAACCCTCCGACCACGTTCGCCACCGCCCACACGGTGCCGAGGTCGTCGAACGCGGCAGCGAGGTCGGCGTCGTCGAGCACGTCGACCGGCCGGTACCGGACGTCCGGATGCGCTTCCGGCGCGGCGGCGCGGTCGAACCCTGCCACCGATGCGCCTGCGCCGGCGAATGCTGCGGCGACTGCGCTACCCAGGGCGCCCCCGGCGCCGACGACGACAACGGTCCGGTCAGCGAGAGACGTCATGCGGACACGGTAGGAGATGGCACACGATGCGCATTTCCCGGGATAGGCCAGGCTCGTTGTGCGGAGTAGAACCGGTTCCTCTCGATCGGAGCGCTCCATGCCGCGACCCCGCCGTGCCCTGACCGCCGCGTTGACGGCCGCCGCCGTGCTGGCCGGGGTGGCGGTCGCCGTGTCGGCCCCGACCGGCGTGGCCGCGGTGGACGACCCGATCGCCGCCGCCGAGTCCGCGAGCGCCGCACCGGGGAGCACCTGGCAACCCGGCCCGGAGCGATACGGGCACCGCGTCATCTACGACGTCCCGGTGCGCATGTCCGACGGCGTGGTGCTGCGCGCCGACGTCGACGTGCCGACCGATCTGTCGACCGGCGCCGATGCGTCCGGCCCCTTCCCGACGCTCCTCACGATGACGCCCTACGGCAAGGACGTCGGTGCGTCGGCGGGCCTCGGCACGCTGCCGTACCTCGTGAAGCGTGGCTACATCGACGTCGCGGTGGACGTGCGCGGCACGGGTACGTCCGGCGGGTCGTTCAACCTGTTCGACCCGAAGCAGACCGCCGACGGTGTGCAGCTGGTGACCTGGGCGGCGCACCTGCCGCACAGCACCGGCCGGGTCGGCCTGCACGGCGCGTCCTATCTGGGCATCGACCAGCTGCTCACGGCAGGAGCAGTCGGGAAGGACTCACCGCTGAAGGCGATCTTCCCGGTCGTCTCGGCGAACGACCTGTACCGGGACGCCGCCTTCATGGGCGGTATCCCGGACGGCTCGTTCGACATGGCCTACCTCGGCGCACTGCTGCCGCTGACCAACCTGGTGTCGCCGCTGGCCGGTGCGCTCGCCGATCCCGCGAACCTGCTCGCCGACGTACGGACCGTCCTGAACCACGCGGGCAACACGCTCAGCTACAACGCGCGCTTCCTGCTCCAGGCGTATCTCGGCGGTGTGGACTCCTACGACAGCTCGTATTGGCAGGCGCGGCGCCCGGCGAACGTCCTGGCCGACATCGTCGCGAACGGCATCCCGGCCTACCTCGTCGGCGGCGAGTTCGACCTCTTCCAGCGAGGCGAGCCGCTCAACTACGCCGCCCTGCAGAACGCCTGGGCCGGTCGCCCGGCCGGTGCGCCGATGCGGCCGGGGCAACCGGTGACCGGCCGTTACCAGCTGCTCGACGGGCCGTTCACCCACCTCGAGGGCGGTGGCGTCGGCTCGAACTTCGAGCAGCTGCAGCTCGAGTGGTTCGACACCTGGCTCAAGGACGCCCCGACCGGCATGGCGGACACGCCCACGCCGCTGCACTACTACGACCTCGGCACGAAGCAGTACGCCGACACGACGACTTATCCGTTGAGCGCAGCGACCCCGACCACCTTCTACTTCGGCGCCGGGCGCACGGGCAGCGCGCTGTCCACGAACGACGGCTCGCTGTCCGTCGAGACGCCCGCAGCCGCCGCTGGTGCCGACACCCTCGCCTGGGCGCCCGTCGGCTCGACGATCTGCGCGCGCTCGCAGGACCAGTGGGTGATGGGCGCGGCGTCGCTCGTCCCGCACCTGGCCGGCCTGGCGGTGCCCTGCATCGACGACGATCGCCCCTCGCAGCTCGGGCCCACCTCGTTGACCTACAGCACCGCGCCCTTGCCGGACGCGCGGACCGTCGCCGGGCCCATCTCCGCGACGCTCTACGCGACGGCGAACACCCGCGACACGGAATGGATCGTCAACGTCGAGGACGTGGCACCGGACGGGCTGTCGAAGCCGCTGACGCAGGGAGCGCTGCTCGGCTCGTTCCGTGCCGTGAACGAAGCCAGGTCCTGGACGACCGGGGACGGCCATTACGTGTTGCCCTACCACGACTACACGCCGGATTCGGCGCACGCGGTGACCCCGGGCGCCGTCACACGCTACGACATCGAGGTCTTCCCGACGTACGCCACGATCCCGGCGGGGCACCGGATCAGGGTGACGGTGTCGAGCACGGACGCGCCGCACCTGCTGCCCACCCCGCGGCAGACGCTCGAGCTGCTCGGCGGGGTGTACCGCGTGCAGCGCAGCGCGTCGGCACCCTCCTCGGTGACGATCCCGCTGCTGGGCTAGCTGGCTAGCTGGGCACGGGTGCGGCGAGCCAGCCGCGCAGCGTGGCGTAGACCGCAGGATCCCCCAGCAGGTCGAAGTGGTGCTTGCCGCCGATGTGGAAGGTGCGCTCGGGTTCGAACCCGATTCGGCGCGTCGGTCCGATGCCGTGTGCGCTGCCGTGCTGGACGAGCAGGTCGTGGGCCAGTAGCCCGTGCGGGCGCTTCGAGAGCGTCGCCGACGCCACGGCGTACTGCACACCGGGGATCAGGATCGCGTCGGTGCAGCGGTCGTCCAGGCAGGTGTCGGGATCCCAGCCGGCCCAGTCGGCCTCGAGCACGGCGCCGTGGCGCAGGTCCTTGATCCCGACGCTGCGCCGGTTGAGCCAGGTCGCGAACGGCCGGGTCTCGGGCAGCCGGCTCATGCGGTGAGTGCCCCTGGCAACGAACCGCTCGAGGGGTGCGCCCAGATGCGGGGTGCCGAGGCCGATGACGTGCCGCAGCTGCGCGACCCATTCGAGTCCCGACTCGTGCGCGCTGTGCGCCGCGCTGCGTGCGATGAGCCCACCCATCGAATGCCCGACCAGCGCGACCTCGGTCACCGGCACCGGCCACGCCGCGACCAGTTCGCCGATCCGGTCGGCCAGCTGCCGGCCGTTGTCGGAGATGTGCAGCCCAGAGTTGAACACGACATAGATCGGCGTCCATCCGTCGTCGTCGCGCAGCTTGGAGCCGAACGTGACGGCGGGGTCTCCCCAGTGCTTCTCTGCACCGAGCCACCACGAAAGGTCGTTCTCGCAGAGACCGTGCAGGAACAGCACGATCCGCCCGGTGGCGCGGCCACCGGCATCGAACGCCACGTTGGACGGGATGCGGCGCATCGGCCCTTCGTGGGTGCGCAGCCGCATCGCAGGCGCGATGGTCCTTCGCGTCACCGCGAGCCGATCGCCCCACAAGCCGTTCAGCGCGCCGAGGGCAAAGCGTCCCAGGGGGGAGTCGTGCGCCGATGCCGCCACCGGGTCGCGGACCGCGCCGGCCGCGGCGCCCAGCACGGGCGGCAGCACGCGGACGCCGACCCGCGTCGACGTGTACGCGACCGCGGAGATGCCGTCGTGCATGAGGCGAACCGGAGTGCCCGCGTCCCCGAGCGCGCCGAACAGCCGCGCGGCGAGTGCCCTGTGGACGTCACGCACCGCGACCGCGACCTCGTCGAGGGCGGTGCCGACCAGTGCGCCGGTGTCCTTGACCTCGTCGCCCCGCATGAGCCGACAGTAAACAGTCGTGCACTGAAACCTGAAGAGCCGCGCCGCGAGGTCAGTCGGGTAGCGCAGCCGTGATGCGGCGCGCTCCGGCGAGGAGCACCGGGGCGAGCCGGGTGCCGGGTGTCCGGCCCAGGCGCTCGATCGGGCCCGACACCGAGATGGCGCCGAGCAGACCGCCGGAGGGCGCCAGGACGGGGGCCGACACCGACGCCACGCCGGCCTCGCGCTGACCGACCGATTGTGCCCACCCGCGCTTGCGGACCTCCGCGAGCGACCGCGGGGTGAACGACGAGTCGGCGAGGATCTCGGTCAGGCTCTCCGGATCGGACCACGCGCAGATGACCTGTGCCCCCGAGCCTGCCGTCAGCGGCAGGTGGGACCCCACCGGGACCGTGGTGCGCAGGCCGGTCGCGCGCTCGGCAGCCGCGACGCACACCCGCTCGGCACCGTCGCGCCGGTACAGCTGGGCGCTCTCGCCGGACTCGTCGCGCACCCACGCGAGGACCGGCGCCGCGGCCGACAACACCGGGTCGGGCAGCGCCGTGGCCAGCTCGCCGAGCCGGCGGCCGAGGACGAAGCGCCCCTCGGTGTCGCGGTCGAGCAGGCGATGGACCTCGAGCGCCACCGCGAGCCGGTGCGCAGTGGCCCGAGGCAGTCCGGTCGCCGTGACGAGGTCGGCCAGCGTTCGAGGCGCCTCGGCAGCGGCCACCAGGATGGCTACCGTCTTGTCGACGACGCCGATACCGCTGGGTTGACCGGCGCTGCTAGGCTTTCCCACGAAGCGATACTACTTTCTCATATGTTGAGATAGCAAGAACGGAAGTGGCGACATGGGCAAGACGCTGGCCGAGAAGCTCTGGGACAGCCACGTGGTGCACAGTGCGCCGGGCGAGCCCGACCTGCTCTTCATCGACATGCACCTGGTTCACGAGGTGACGAGTCCGCAGGCGTTCGACGGCCTGCGCATCGCCGGCCGTCCCGTGCACCGCCCGGACCTCACGCTCGCGACCGAGGACCACAACACGCCCACCGACTACACGCTCCCACTGCTCGGAACGTCGTCCATCAAGGACGACGTGAGCCGCACGCAGATCGAGACCCTGCGCAAGAACTGTGCCGACTTCGGCGTGCGCCTCTACCCCATGGGCGACGCCGAGCAGGGCATCGTGCACGTCATCGGCCCGCAGCTCGGTATCACCCAGCCGGGCATGACGATCGTCTGCGGCGACTCCCACACCTCGACGCACGGGGCATTCGGAGCGCTCGCGTTCGGAATCGGCACGAGCCAGGTCGAGCACGTCCTGGCGACACAGACACTGCCGATGGACCGTCCGAAGACGATGGCCGTGAACGTCAACGGCACGCTGCCCGAGGGCGTCACGCCGAAGGACGTGATCCTCGCGGTGATCGCGAAGACCGGCACCGGCGGCGGCCAGGGATACATGGTCGAGTACCGCGGCAACGTCTTCGCCGAGATGTCCATGGAGGGCCGCATGACGGTCTGCAACATGAGCATCGAGTGGGGCGCACGTGCCGGGATGATCGCACCGGACGACACCACATTCGCGTACCTGCAGGGCCGCGACCATGCGCCGAAGGGCGAGCTCTGGGACGCCGCTGTCGAGTACTGGCGCGACCTGCGCACGGACGACGACGCGGGGTTCGACGCCGAGGTCACCCTCGCCGCCGCGGACATCACGCCGTTCGTCACCTGGGGGACGAACCCCGGCCAGGGCGTGCCGCTCGCGGCGACCGTGCCCGACCCGGCCGACTTCGCGGACGAGTCCGACCGGGTGGCAGCCGAGAAGGCGCTGGCCTACATGGGTCTGACCGCCGGAACCCCGTTGCGTGAGATCGCCGTCGACACCGTGTTCGTCGGGTCGTGCACCAACGGGCGCATCGAGGACCTGCGCGCGGCCGCGGCCGTCATCGAGGGCCGTAAGGTCGCCGACAGCGTGCGCATGCTGGTGGTCCCCGGCTCGATGCGGGTGCGCAAGCAGGCCGAGGACGAGGGCCTCGACCGCATCTTCACCGCCGCCGGCGCCGAGTGGCGCCAGGCCGGTTGCTCGATGTGCCTCGGCATGAACCCCGACCAGCTCGCGCCGGGAGAGCGCAGCGCGTCGACCTCGAATCGCAACTTCGAAGGGCGGCAGGGCAAGGGCGGCCGCACGCACCTGGTGTCGCCGCTCGTCGCGGCCGCCACCGCTGTCACCGGCCACCTGGCCAGCCCCGCCGACCTGTAAGGACACCGCCATGGACAAGTTCACGGTTCACGTCGGGACCGCGGTGCCACTGCGCCGCGGCAACGTCGACACCGACCAGATCATCCCGGCCGTCTATCTCAAGCGAGTCACCCGTACCGGCTTCGAGGACGGTCTGTTCCAGGCGTGGCGGGCGAACGAACCCGGCTTCGTCCTCAACCAGCCGCAATTCGCCGGCGCGAGCGTGCTGGTGGCCGGCCCCGACTTCGGCACCGGCAGCTCACGAGAGCACGCGGTGTGGGCGCTCATGGACTACGGCTTCCGGGTCGTGATCTCGCCGCGGTTCGCGGACATCTTCCGCGGCAACTCGCTCAAGGCCGGGCTGCTCACGGTCGAGCTGCCGGAAAAGATCGTGCAGCGGCTGCTCGACGACATCGAGGACGACCCCGCGACGACCGTGACGATCGACCTGACTGATCGCCAGGTCAGGTGGACTCCATCGGGCAGCGTGCGACCCGAGCATGAGACAGAGGTCCACGACTTCGCGCTGGACGACTACACGCGGTGGCGGTTGATGGAGGGCCTCGACGACATCGGCCTCACGTTGCGCCATCTCGACGAGGTCGCCACGTACGAAACGCAGCGCAAGCCGTGGTTGCCGGCCGTCGCTGTCTGACCGCTGTCCAACGAGAAAACTGCGGCGACACAAGCTGATTGCGTTGGCTCGGGCGTTCCTACGTCCTACGGTGACGGGCAGACGACCATCGTGGTCGCGTACCGACTCCGTGAATGACCAGGAGGCTCCGTGCCCAACAAGGCCCAGTTCGTCGAAGCGCTCGCCGAGCGTTTCGACGGCGACAAGAAGCGCGCCGCTGCTGCACTCGATGCGGTCATCGACACGCTCTACTCCGCCATCTCGCGTGGCGAGAAGGTGGCGCTCACCGGCTTCGGCATCTTCGAGCGACGCGAGCGCGCGGCGCGAATGGCGCGTAACCCCGCCACCGGTGCCGCGGTGCGCGTGAAGAAGACGGCCGTCCCCGCCTTCCGCGCAGGCGCGGAGTTCAAGGCAATCGCGAGCGGCGCGCGCAAGCTCGCCACCAACGAGGCGAAGAGGGCGGTCGCCGCGGTCGAGAAAGCCACCGGCCCCGCCAAGAAGGCTGCTGCCGCGGCTGTGCAGAAGTCGACGCCGGCGAAGCGGGCGCCCGCGAGGAAGGCCGCCGCGAAGAAGGCTCCGGCCACGAAGGCCACCGCGAAGAAGGCACCTGCGAAGAAGGCACCGGCCAAGAAGGCACCCGCGAAGAAGGCCGCCCGCTGACACGACCGCACTCGATCGCTCACCGGACCGACGGGCGCCGCGCACATCGTGCCGGCGCCCGTCGTGCTGTCAGCGCAATCCCGCCGGGTCGTCGTAGTACTCCGAGGCGATCACGTCGCCGTCGACGAACGACAGCACCCACGCCGCTCCCTTGCGAGTGTCCGAATCGCTCACGTGCACAGCGACGTCCTCGACCAGCGACGAGATCGTGAGGCCCTGGCTGCAGACCACCGTCACCCGTCCCGGTTTCGCGAGCGCGTACAACGCCGTGCGCACCGCACCGGCTGACGTCGCGTACGCCTCGTCGTCGAAGGCCGGGTCGATCTGCAGCGGCACGTGGGCCGCCTGCGCGAACGGAGTCACCGTCTCGATGCAGCGCGCCCGGTCGGCGCTGATCACGGCATCGGGTCCGAATGACGTGAGGAACCCCGCCAGCCCGCGCGCCTGCGCCCTGCCGAAATCGTCGAGTGGCCGCAGGGCGTCGTCGCCGGGCCAATCGACCCGCCGGCCCGCGCGGGCGTGCCGCAGCAGGATCACCACCGCGTCGGGTACGGGCAGTGCGGCAAAGTCCGTCAGTACGCTGCGATCGGTGGCGTACTGCAGTCGCAGCGCGGCATCATCCGGAGTCAGCCACTGCAGTTCGTCGACCTCGTCCGACGGCGCGAACGTCCCCGACAGGTGCCGCATCGCCCAGAACGCGACGACCTTGCGTGCCGGCCCGTCACCGTCCCGCACGGGTGGGACGTCGTACTGCACGCGGCGCAACCGCCGCGAGACCGCCACCGTCGAGCCGATCTCCTCGGCGACCTCGCGCACCGCTGCCGCGAGCGGGGTCTCGCCCTGCTCGAGCTTGCCCTTGGGCAGGCTCCAGTCGTCGTAGCGCGCGCGATGCACCACGGCGACCTCGACGGCACGCTGGCCACCGCGCCACACCACGCCGCCGGCGGCGTCGATCCGGGTCTTCGGCAACGGTGCTACTCGCCGCGCCCGGCAAGGCGCTTCATCAGCAGCTCCTGCAGGTCGGTCTTGCTCTCACCGCCGTTGAAGACCCAGGTGCCGTCCGGCTGCAGGTCCCACGCGATCGTGTCGGGCGAGAATGCGGTGTCGAGCACCTCGCGCAGGTGCTCGCGTGCTGGCGGGTCGGTGACCTGGCACAGCAACTCGACCCGCCGGTCGAGGTTGCGGTGCATGAGGTCGGACGAGCCGATCCAGTACTCGGCCTGACCGTCGCCGCCGAAGTGAAAGATGCGTGAGTGCTCGAGGAAGCGCCCGAGGATCGAGCGGGTGGTGATGTTCTCGGACAGGCCCGGGACGCCGGCCCGCACCGTGCAGAACGTCCGCACGAGCAGCTGGACGGGAACGCCGGCCTGCGAGGCGCGGTACAGCGCGTCGATCGTCTGCTCGTCCACGAGGTGGTTGGTCTTGAACCGGATCGTTGCCGGCCGCCCGGCGCGGGCGCACTCGATCTCGCGCTCGATGCGTTCGATCAATCCCGCGCGCACGCCGTGGGGCGCCACCAGCACCGAGCGGTACTGCGTCTGCCGCGAGTAACCGGTAAGGACGTTGAACAGGTCGGTGATGTCGGCGCAGACCGCCTCGTCGGCCGTGAAGAGGCCCAGGTCCTCGTACAGCCGCGCGGTCTTCGGGTTGTAGTTGCCCGTACCGATGTGGGCGTAACGGCGCAGCTGCCCGTGCTCCTGACGTACCACCAGCGCCGTCTTGCAATGCGTCTTGAGGCCCACGAGTCCGTAGACGACGTGGCAGCCCGACCGTTCCAGCGCGCGGGCCCACTTGATGTTGGCCTGCTCGTCGAAGCGCGCCTTGATCTCGACGAGAGCCACGACCTGCTTGCCGGCCTCGGCGGCGTCGATCAGGGAGTCGACGATGGGGGAGTCCCCAGAGGTGCGGTACAGCGTCTGCTTGATGGCGAGCACGTTGGGGTCGGCGGCGGCCTGTTCGATGAACCGTTGCACGCTCGTCGCGAAGGACTCGTACGGGTGGTGCACGAGAACGTCACCCTCGCGCAGAGTGGCGAACACCGACTTCGGCGTCTCGGCCTCGACGAAGCGCGGGTGGGTCGCCGGGACGAAGGGACGCTCCTTCAATTTCGGGCGGTCGACGTCATACACCGCCCACAGGCCGCTGAGATCGAGCAGCCCGGGCAGCCGGTGGACGTCCTCGGGGCTGACGGCGATCTCGCTGAGGAGCAGGTCGAGCACCTCGTCGTCGATGTCGTCGGCCACCTCGAGCCGCACGGCGGGACCGAACCGGCGCCTGGCCAGCTCGCGCTCCAGCGCCTGCAGCAGGTCCTCGTCGCGGTCCTCCTCGACCTCGAAGTCGGCGTTGCGGGTCACGCGGAACAGGTGGTGCTCGACGACCTCCATGCCGGGGAACAGCAGCGGCAGGTGCGCGGCGATGAGGTCCTCGAGCGGCAGGAACTCGGACTCGGACGCCGTCTGCGACACCGTGACGAACCGCGGCACGTTGTTCGGCACCTTCACCCGCGCGAACCGGGACGGCCCCCCTTCGCCGTCGCGGACGAGGACGGCGAGGTTGAGCGACAGCCCGGAGATGTACGGGAACGGGTGCGCTGGGTCCACTGCCAGCGGAGTGAGAACGGGGAAGACCTTCGCGCGGAAGTACCCCGCGAGGCGTGCCTTCTCCTCCTCGTCGAGCGCGTCCCAACGGCGGATGTGGATGCCCTCGGCCTCGAGCGCCGGCTGGATGTCGTCGCGCCAGCACCGGGCGTGCTCCTGCGCGACCTCGCGGGTGCGCTCTGCGAGCGTGGCCAACACCTCCCGAGGCCGGCGACCGTCGGCCGAGGTGACCTGCAGGCCCATCTCGGCCCGGCGCTTCAGCCCGGCTACGCGCACCATGTAGAACTCGTCGAGATTGCTGGCGAAGATGGCGAGGAACTTCGTCCGCTCGAGCAACGGATGTGAGGGGTCCTCGGCCATCGCCAGCACGCGCGCGTTGAACGCGAGCCAGGACAGTTCACGGTTCGCGTAGCGGTCCTCGGGCAGGTCGGGAGCGAGGATCTCGTCGGTGTCGAGATCGCCGTCGGGCACCGAATCGGCCGGGTCGAGCGGCGGGCGGACCACTGCGTCGGCATCGGTGTCGGTCCCGAACCCGCTGACTCGCTGCTGGGTCATGGCCGCATCATGCCGAACCAAGGTGAATTCGCCGAGTGGCGGCGCGGGTCTCGGCGGCCGTCGCGACGCCCAGGCCGAGCGCGACGGCCCGTTCGAGGTCGGCGACGGTGTCGACGTCCTGGCGCAGGCCGGGACCACCGGACAGTTCGACCGCCACCGCGGCGTGCCGCTCGGCCGAACGGGAGCCGAACGCGGGCTCGAGGTCGGTGCCCGGGCGCGCCGTCAGCAGGGTCGTGCCCGTACCCGCGCTGTCGCGGACGAACGCGCGAGGGTGGCCCGCGGCCTCGAGCAGCCCGGCCGCGAGCTCCGCGGGACGCAGCGCGGGCAGGTCGCCGAGCAGTGCCGCGACGCCGTCCTCGGGCCAGTGCCGGGCCGCGTGCTCGGCCGCCTCGCGCAGGGCGGCATTGAGCCCGGGCTCGCGCTGCACGAGCAGCTCGTCGGCGTCGTCGGGCAACGCAGCGGGACGGTCGGCGACCACCACGATCCGGGTCACACCCGGCGTCGCGCGCGCCGCGGAGAGAGTGTCCGCGCGGATCGCGTCGACCAGGCGGGCATGCGCGTCGTCGTCGAGCGTCGCGGCGAGCCGCGACTTGGCGGCCGGCAACGCCTTAGCCGGAATGAGCACCGTCCACCTCACCTCGCAATCGTACGGACCTGGGCCCGTCGGGTCGCCGATGTGCGATTCGGCCCCGTCGCAGCAAGCTCAGTCGGTCTCGTACGCCAGGTTGGGCCGCAGCCAGCGCTCGACCTCGCCGAGGTCCATGCCGCGGCGCTTGGCGTAGTCCTCGACCTGGTCACGCCCGATGCGGCCGACGGTGAAGTACCGCGCTGCCGGGTTGGCGAAGATGAGGCCGCTGACGCTCGAAGCGGGGCTCATCGCGTAGGACTCGGTGAGTTCCATGCCCAGCTCGCGGGCGGCCAGCAGCTCGAACAGCTCTCCCTTCTCGGTGTGGTCCGGACAGGCCGGGTAGCCGAGGGCCGGGCGGATGCCCCGGAACCGCTCGGCGTGCAAGTCCTCGAGCACCGGCTCGGAATCGGGCTCGAACCAGGCGCGCCGCGCCTCGAGGTGGATCCACTCGGCGAACGCCTCGGCGAGCCGGTCGGCGAGCGCCTTGACCATGATCGCCTTGTAGTCGTCGTTCTCGGCCTCGTACTTCGCGGCTAGCGCGCCGGCGCCGAGGATCGTCACCGCGAACCCGCCGAGATGGTCACCCTCGGGCGCCAGATAGTCGGCGAGGCACCGGTTGGGTCGTCCATCGGGCTTCTGGGTCTGCTGCCGCAGCATCGGGAAGCGGACCTCGCCGCCCTCAGGCGTCAGCACGATGTCGTCGCCGTCGGAGCGTGCCGGCCAGTATGCGTACGACCCGTGCGCCTGGAACGAACCGTCGGCGACGATCTGGTCCAGCAGCGCGTTGCCGTCGTCGAACAGCTCGCGGGCGACCGGCTGGTCGAGGATCGCCGGGTACTTGCCGGTGAGCTCCCAGGCTAGGAAGAAGAACTGCCAGTCGATCATGGCGCGCAACGTCTGGATGCTGGGGGTGACGGTCCGCCGGCCGGCGAAAGACGGGGTCGGCAGCTCGTCGAACGGCACCGTCTCGCGGTTGGCACGTGCCGCGTCGATCGTCAGCAGCTTGGTCGCCCTGCGCCCGGCGTGCTGCACCCGCAGCCGTTCCTGCTCCACTCGGTTGTCGATGTCGAGCTGCTTGGCGCGTTGCGGGTCGAGCAGGTCCGACACGAACCCGACCACTCGGGAGGCGTCGAGGACGTGGACGGTCGTCCCGTCGTATGCCGGGGCGATGCGCACCGCCGTGTGCTGGCGCGAGGTCGTCGCGCCGCCGATGAGCAGGGGCAGCTGCATACCTCGCCGCTGCATCTCGCCCGCCACCGTCACCATCTCGTCCAGGGAAGGGGTGATGAGCCCCGACAACCCGACGGCGTCGGCGCCCTCGGCGAGCGCGGTGTCGAGGATCTTCGCCGTCGGCACCATGACGCCGAGGTCAATGACCTTGTAGTTGTTGCAGCCGAGGACGACGCCGACGATGTTCTTGCCGATGTCGTGCACATCGCCCTTGACCGTCGCGAGGACGATCGTGCCCTGGCCGCGTTCGTCGGCGGCCCGGCCCTCGGCGCGGGCGAGCTCCTTCTCCGCCTCCATGAACGGCTCGAGATAGGCGACCGAGCGCTTCATCGCCCGGGCGCTCTTGACGACCTGCGGCAGGAACATCCGGCCGGATCCGAACAGGTCGCCGACGACCTTCATGCCGTCCATCAAAGGCCCCTCGATGACCTCGAGGGGGCGGCTGAACTGTTGCCGCGCCTCCTCGGTGTCCTCCTCGATGAAGTCGACGATGCCGTGGACGAGGGCATGGGCGAGCCGGTCGGCGACGGGTGCCTCCCGCCAGCCGAGGTCGATGACTCGTTGCGTCCCGCTGCCGGTGACCGTCTCGGCGAACGACACGAGCCGGTCGGTGGAGTCCGGACGGCGGTCGAACAGGACGTCCTCGACCAGTTCGAGCAGGTCCTTCGGGATGTCCTCGTACACAGCCAGCTGGCCGGCGTTCACGATGCCCATGTCGAGGCCGGCCTTCACCGCGTGGAACAGGAAGGACGAGTGCATGGCCTCGCGCACGACGTCGTTGCCGCGGAACGAGAACGACAGGTTCGAGATGCCGCCGCTGATGTGCACCCCTGGGCAGCGCTGCTTGATGCGCGGCACCGCCTCCAGGAACGCCTTCGCATAGCCGTTGTGCTCGGCGATGCCGGTGGCCACGGCCAGCACGTTCGGATCGAAGATGATGTCCTCGGGCGCGAAGCCGGCCTCCTCGGTGAGCAGGTCGTAGGCGCGCCCGCAGATGGCGACCTTGCGGTCGGCGGTGTCGGCCTGGCCCCGCTCGTCGAACGCCATGACGACCGCGCCGGCGCCGAACTCGCGGATCCGCCGCGCGTGCTCGAGGAACTGCTCGTCGCCCTCCTTCAGGCTGATCGAGTTGACGATGCCCTTGCCCTGGACGCATTTCAGGCCGGCTTCGAGCACGGTCCACTTCGAGCTGTCGATCATGATCGGCAGCCGGGCGACCTCGGGCTCGGTGGCGATGAGGTTGAGGAAGGTGGTCATCGCCTCCTCGCTGTCGAGCAGGTCGGCGTCCATGTTGACGTCGAGAATGTTGGCGCCGCCGCGCACCTGCTCGAGCGCGACATCGACCGCGCCCTGGTGGTCGCCCGACTCGATCAGGCGGCGGAACCGCTTCGAGCCGGTGACGTTGGTGCGTTCGCCGATCATGACGAACCCGGTGTCGGCGCCGATGGTGAACGGCTCCAGGCCGCTGAATCGCGTCGGGTGCGCGTCCGCCGGAACCGTCCGCGGCGTGGCGTCGCGCACCGCATCGACGATCCGGGCGATGTGCGACGGAGTCGTGCCGCAGCACCCGCCGACCACGTTGACGAGGCCCGCGGACGCGAACTCGCCGATCATCTCCGCCATCTCGGCCGGGGTCTGGTCGTAGCCTCCGAACGCGTTCGGCAGGCCGGCGTTCGGGTGGGATGCGGTGTGCGTGTCGGCCAGGCGGGCGAGTTCCTCGACGTGCGGACGCATCTCGCGCGCGCCCAGGGAGCAGTTAACTCCGACGACCAGCGGGTGCGCGTGTTCGATCGAACTCCAGAACGCCTCGACGGTCTGGCCGGACAGCGTGCGTCCGGAGAGGTCCACGATGGTTACCGAGATCCACAGCGGCAGGTGGGGGGCGACCTCCTGCGCCGCGGCGATGGCGGCCTTGGCGTTGAGCGTGTCGAAGATGGTCTCGATCAGCAACAGGTCGACGCCGCCCTCGGCGAGCGCGGCGATCTGCTCGACGTAGGACGCCTTGACGTCGTCGAAGCTGACGGCGCGGTACGAGGGGTCCTCGACCTTCGGCGACAGCGACAGCGTGACGTTGAGCGGCCCCACGGACCCGGCGACGAACCGCCCCCCGGCCTCGTCCGCGGCCTGCCGGGCGAGGCGCGCGGCGGTGAGGTTCATGTCGCGGACGAGATGCTCCAGCCCGTAGTCGGACTGCCCGATGCTCGTCGCGGTGAACGTGTTCGTGGTGGTGATGTCGGCGCCGGCGTCGAGGTACTGCCGGTGGATGTCGAGGATCACGTCCGGGCGGGTGAGATTCAGCAGGTCCGGATCGCCGGTGACGTCGCGCTCGTGGCCCTCGACGACCGCCCCTCGGTAGTCCTCGGGCGCCAGGCCGGCGTTCTGCAGCATCGAGCCCCACGCACCGTCCAGCACGACGACGCGCTGGTCCAGCAGCGCCTTGAGCGAGGCGATGCGCTCGCGCGCGCCGTCCGGCACGGCGACGGGTCGGGTGGTGCTGGCGGTCACTCGGGCCTCCCGGATCGGAAGGCGCCCTTGGATGCACGAACGACGGTCCGAGCGTGGCGGGCATCCGTGCCCGTCGCAGCGCCTCTCGGCCAGGTACCAATTTACTGTGTGCCGCCACCGATTGCCCGCCGGCCTGGACATGCGGGACGAATTGTCGCCCGCCTGCGGGCGGGAATGGGGCAGACTGCGAACGATCTCCGGCGAAGGGGGCTGTGCGTGGGCAGGGTGAAGCGGCTGATGCGGCCGGCGTCAGGGGAGCCGCTCGGTGGCCCGTGGACCGTGGTCTGGCTGATCCTCTACGGGCCGTTCTCCTTGCTGATCCGCACCCGCTACCGGCATCTCGACCGGCTGCCCCCACGGGGCACCGCGGCGATCCTCGTCGTCAATCACGTGTCGCACGTCGACCCGTTCCTCGCGGCCAAGATGGTGCTCGACGGCGGTCGCACGCCACGGTTCCTCGCCAAGGACACGATCTTCGGCGTGCCGGTCGTGGGCTTCGCCATGAGAGGCATGGGTCACATCCCGGTGCGGCGAGGGACGGCCGACGCCCGGCAGTCGCTCTCGGCCGCGGTCGACGCGCTGCGCAGCGGGCGCATCGTCGTGCTGCACCCCGAGGGCACCGTCACTCGCGATCCGGACGGCTGGCCGATGGCCGGCAAGACCGGTGCGGCCCGGCTCGCCCTGCTCGTGCCCGAGGTGCCGGTCATCCCGGTGGCGCAGTGGGGGGTCCAGCGCTCGATCGACCTCTATACGAAGAAGGTGCGGTTGCTGCCCCGTCCGCAGCACGTCGTCTCGATAGGCGAGCCGCTGGATCTCTCCAGATGGATGGGTGCCGAGCCCGCGCCGGCGGTGCTGCGCGAGGTGACCGACGTGATCATGCGCCAGCTGCGCCTCGACGTCGCCGAGCTGCGCGGTGCATCGGCGCCGGACGGCCCGCTGTACCGCTGGGTCCGTCCGGACGAGCCGGCCGCATGAGAGCGGCGGTCTTCGGCGCCGGCTCCTGGGGAACCGCCTTCGCCAAGCTCCTCGTCGACGCCGGCAACGACGTCACGCTGTGGGCGCGGCGCGAGGCACTGGCCGACCAGGTCAACGCCGGTCACGCCAACCCGTCCTACCTACCGGGCATAGCGTTGCCGCCGGAGCTGCGCGCAACCCACGATCCGCGGGTCGCCGCCGAGGGTGCGGATCTCGTCGCCTTTGCGATTCCGGCGCAGACCCTGCGACACAACCTCGCCGACTGGGCGCCGGCGCTGCCCTCGGGCGCGACGCTGCTGAGCCTGATGAAGGGTGTCGAGCTCGGCACCACGAAGCGGATGTCGGAGGTGATCGCCGAGGTCACCGGTGCGCCCGCCGACCGCATCGCCGTGCTGTCCGGGCCGAACCTGGCCCTCGAGATCGCGCGGGAGCAGCCGACCGCCACGGTCGTCGCCTGCGTCGACGAGTCGCGTGCCGAGCTGGTGCAGCACGCCTGCACCGGTCCCTACTTCCGCCCGTACACCAACGTCGACGTCGTCGGCTGCGAGCTCGGCGGTGCCGTCAAGAACGTCATCGCCCTCGCGTGCGGTATCGCGCAGGGGATGGGCTTGGGCGACAACACCCTGGCCACGCTGATCACCCGCGGGCTGGCCGAGACCACCCGGTTGGGGGTGGAGCTCGGGGCCCGCCCGATGACGTTCGCCGGCCTGGCCGGGCTGGGCGACCTCGTGGCCACGTGCAACTCGCCGCTGTCGCGCAACCGCACGTTCGGCGAGCGTCTCGGGGAGGGCAAGTCGTTGGCCGAGGCTCAGGAGGCCACCCACGGCCAGGTCGCCGAGGGGGTCAAGTCCTGCCGCTCGGTGCTCGACCTGGCCCAGCGGCACGCCGTCGAGACGCCGATCACCCAGGCCGTGGAAGCGGTGTGCTTCCGCGGCCTCAAGCCCGGTGCGATGCTGGATCTGCTCATGTCCCGGTCGGTCACCAGCGAGGCTCGCGGGCGGCCTGGCGACGGCCAGTAGGGTCGGTCGGGTGACGCGCATCAGGGTCGCCGTCGTCTACGGCGGTCGCAGCAGCGAACACGGGATTTCCGTCGTCTCCGCGGGCAGCGTGCTTGCCGCGCTCGACCCGGCGAAGTACGACGTCGTGCCGATCGGCATCACCCCGAACGGGGGCTGGGTGCTCGGCGACGGCGACCCGAAAGCGCTGCGGATCTCCGGTCGCGAGCTGCCCGAGGTGCAGAAGGGGGCGTCGGTCGTCCTCGCCGGCGACCCGACCGCACCGGGCCTGGTCAAGCTCGACACCGGCGAGGGGCTGCAGGTGCTCGAGTCCGTCGACGTGGTGTTCCCCGTCCTGCACGGGCGCTTCGGCGAGGACGGCACGATCCAGGGGCTGCTCGAGATGGCAGGCGTCCCGTACGTCGGGCCGGGCGTGTTCGCGAGTGCGGCCGCGATGGACAAGGCGTTCACCAAGAAGCTGCTCGCGGCCGACGGGCTCTCGGTCGGCCGGTATCGGGTGTACCGCCGTTCCGAACCGGTCTCGGTCGCCGACGTCGCCGACCTCGGCCTCCCGGTGTTCGTGAAGCCGGCCCGAGCGGGGTCGAGCGTCGGCATCACCAAGGTGACGGACTGGAGTGATCTCGCCGGTGCCGTCGAGACCGCGTTCGGCCACGACAGCAAGGTGCTCGTCGAGGCGGCCGTCACCGGCCGTGAGGTCGAGTGCGGCGTCCTCGAGGACGAGCACGGCCGGCCGGTGGCCAGCACGCCCGCCGAGATCCGCCTCGTCGGCGGCCACGACTGGTACGACTTCGAGGCGAAGTACCTCGACGATGTCTGCGTGTTCGACGTGCCGCCCGACCTGCCGACCGAGACGATCGCGGCGATCCAGGACACCGCCTGCCGGGCCTTCACCGCGCTCGACTGCGCCGGCCTCGCGCGCGTCGACTTCTTCGTGACGTCGTCCGGCGAGGTCGTCGTCAACGAGGTGAACACGATGCCTGGCTTCACGCCGATCTCGATGTTCCCCCGGATGTGGGCCGCGTCCGGCGTCGATTACCCCACGCTCGTCGACCGGCTCATCGCCTCGGCCCTGCGCCGCGGCGCGGGCTGACTACCAGCGCGACTTCGCGTAGTCCTTCAGGAAGCACCCGGAGAGGTCGACACCCGCCTCGCCCTGCACGATCGGGTCGTAGACCCGGGCGGCGCCATCAGCGAGGTCGAGCGGTGCGCGGAACCCCTCCTCGGCCAGCCGCACCTTGGTGAACCACGGCCGCTCGTCAGTGATCCAGCCGGTGTCGACCGCCGTCATGAGGATGCCGTCGGTGAGCATCTCCTCGGCACTCGTGCGGGTGAGCATGTTGAGCGCGGCCTTGGCCATGTTCGTGTGCGGGTGGCCGGGGCCCTTGTAGCCGCGGCCGAAGACGCCCTCCATCGCGGAGACGTTCACGACGTACTTGCGCCGCGCCGGGCTCGCCGCCATCGCCGCGCGCAGCCGGCTCACCAGCAGGAACGGCGCGGTCGTGTTGCACAGCTGCACCTCGAGCATCTCGAGCGGGTCGACGTGCTGGACGTTCTGCGTCCAGCTGTTGACGCGAAGGCGGTCGGGGACCAGGCCGCCCGCGTCGATGGCGCGGTCGCCGTGGTGCTCCAGTGCCGAGCCGGCGACCAGGGCCAGCCGGGACAGGTCGCTGCCGCTCAAGCCACCGGGCAGATGTGGCACCGGGTGCTGCGACAGGTTGCCGGCGAGCGCCACCGGGTGGGCGTCGGACACATGGTCGAAGGTGAGGATCTCGGGCAGCGGGCCGTCGGCCAGCGGGTCGCCCTCGGCGGCGGCGAGCGGTGCGTACGCGCCCGGCGTGCGGCGCACGGTCTGTGCCGCGTTGTTGATGAGGATGTCGAGCGGGCCGGTCCCGGCGACGGCGTCCGCGAGCGCGACCACCTGGGCCGGGTCGCGCAGGTCGATACCGACGATCCGCAACCGGTCGAGCCAGTCCGCGCTGTCAGGGAGATCCCGGAAGCGGCGGGCCGCGTCGTTGGGGAAGCGGGTGGTGATCGTCGTGTGCGCGCCGTCGCGCAGCAGCCGCAGCGCGATGTACATCCCGATCTTCGCGCGACCGCCGGTGAGCAGCGCGCGGCGCCCGGTCAGGTCCGTGCGGGCGTCGCGCTTGGCGTGGTTGAGCGCCGCGCACTGAGGGCAGAGCTGGTGGTAGAACGCGTCGACGTCGACGTAGTCGGTCTTGCAGATGTAGCACGGCCGCGGCTTGACGAAGCGGCCCGCACGCGCCTCGCGCTGCTTCGAGACGAGCGGGATGCCCTCCGTCTCGTCGTCGACGCGGTCGGGTGACCCGGTCGCCGTCGCGGCCACGACGGCGCGGTCCGCCGCCGCCACGGCGTCGCGCTTCTCGGTCCGGCGCAGCTGCTTGAACGTCTTGAACAGCCCGCCGACCGCGCGTCGAACGGCGACGGCATCCGGGTGCTCGACCGGCAGTTGCTCGGCCTGGGCGAGGACGCGCAGGCAGGTTACGAGCTCGTCGGGGTCGAGGCCGTCGCCGGTAGCGGCGGGCCCGAGGTCGGTCAGCGTCACCACCAGATTGTGCCGTGTCGCAGGTCCGCGCCGGTTCGCGGCGGTTCGGGGACGGTTCGGGGACGGTCCGGGGAGGGGCCGCGGAGGGGCCGCGGAGGTCCGGGGAGGGGCCGACCGGTGCAGTCAGCTCCGGACGGCACGCACCAGCACGTCGACGAGCCGGTCGAGTGCGGCCTGGGGGTCGTCCGTCAGGCCGGTGTGCACGGGGCCTGGCTGCACGACGGTGCTGCGCGGGGCGGTGAGCCAGCGGAAGCGCCGGCCGATGTCCTCGCCCGCCGCGGGGCCGTCCGTGCCGGCGCACGTCTCGGTCAGCGAGTGCAGGGCGGCGGTGATCGCCTCGACGTCGGCACCTGGGTCCAGCGAGCGCAGCCGGTCCGCGTCGAGCAGGGCGCGCGCGCCGAGGAAGTCGCGCTCACGGCAGTAGACGATCACGCCCGCATTGATCGACTCGCCGCGCTCGACCCGCGGGACGACGCGCACGATCGCGTACTCGAAGGGCACCCGGGCGCTCATGCGCGCCCGTCGAGCCAGGCCGGCCGGTTGCGGGCGACCAGGCGCCGCGCGTTCGCGTCGTGAGCGGCAATCGCCTCGCGTGCCGAGTCGAGCCAGGTTCGGCGCGCCGCGAGCCGCGCGGCCAGGTGGTCGACGTACGCCGTGCGGGCCTGCTCGGCATCGCTGCCGGCCAGCCACTCCTCCGGGACGTCCTCGGCAGCGGCGCGCAGCACCGGCTCCGTGACCAGCGCGGCGAACGCCGCGTCCGCGGCGTCCAGGTCGGGGGAGCAGCCGAGCAGCGCGTGGTCCGTGGCGTCGTAGGGACGGCCTGCGGCAGCCGCCGCACTCGCCCAGTTGTGGTGGAACGTCAGCGTGGCTCCGTGGTCGATCAGGTAGGGCCGGCTGTGCCAGAAGAGCATGTTCGGGTTGCGCCACGACCGGTCGACATTGCCGACGAATGCGTCGAACCACAGCACCCGGCCGGCGAAGTCCGGGTCGACGTCGAAGGCGACCGGGTCGAGGTCGAGCGCACCGGGCAGGAAGTCGACGCCGAGGTTGCGACCGCCGCTCGCGCGCAGCAGGTGCTGCACCTCCTCGTCGGGCTCGTTCGAGGCGAGGGCGGGGTCGACATCGACGGTCACCAGGTCGGGTACCGGAAGCGCCAGCGACCGCGCGATCCCCGCGGCGATGACCTCGGCGACGAGTGCGGCGGGTCCCTGCCCGGCTCCGGTGTACTTGACGACGTAGGTACCGAGATCGTCGGCCTCCATGAGGCCGGGCAGCGAGCCGCCCTCGCGCAGCGGCGTGACGTAGCGCGTCGCGGTCACGGCGGGCAGCATGCCCGCGAACCTACCGCCCGACGCCGGTGGCGCCCGTACTCAGGCGATCGCGCCGGCGACGCGCAGGGCCTCGACGTCCGGCGCACCGAAGCCGAGTTCGGCGAGCACCGCCGCGGTGTCGCCGTCGATCGCCGTCAGGTCGGTCAGCTCACCGGGCGTTGCCGAGAACCTGGGGGCGGGCGCCGCGTGGGTCGCGCCGGCCACCTCGCCGAACGAGTGCCGTGCCACGTTGTGCGGGTGGTTCGGTGCCTCCTCGAGCGTCAGCACGGGTGCCACACACGCGTCGCGCGACTCGAAGACCGCGGCCCACTCGTCGCGCGTCCTCGTCGCGAAGGTCTTCTCGAGCAGCTCGGTGCCCGCGTCCCACTGCGCCGGGTCGTAGGGCGACGGCGTCGTCTGCGGGTCGAGTTCGAGCCCTGCGAGCAGTTCGGCCCAGAACTGCGGTTCGAGCGCACCGACGGCCACGAACCGGCCGTCGCCGCAGGTGTAGCAGCGGTAGTTGGGCGCGCCGCCGTCGAGCATGTTGGCCGCCCGCTCGTCCTTCCACCCGCCGACGGACAGGAAGGTGCGGGTCATCGACCCGAGATAGGCCGCGCCCTCCGTCATCGCCGCGTCGACGACCTGCCCCTCGCCGCTGGACCGTGCGTGCAGCAGGCCGGCGAGCAGGCCGGTGGCGAGGAACATCGCGCCGCCACCAAAGTCGGCGAGGTAATTGACCGGCGGCACTGGCGGCCCCGCGGCAGGCCCGATGCCGTGCAACAGCCCGGAGACGGCCAGGTAGGTGATGTCGTGCCCGGCACGCCCGGCGAGCGGCCCGTCCTGCCCCCATCCGGTCATCCGCCCGTACACGAGGGCCGGGTTGCGGGCCAGCGCGTCGGCCGGCCCGATCCCGAGTCGTTCGGCCACGCCGGGCCGGAACCCTTCGATCAGCGCGTCGCACGAGGCAGCCAGCCGCAGGACGACCTCGGCGGCGCCCGGCTTGCGCAGGTCGAGGCAGATGGACCTGCGACCGCGGCCGAGCGCGCCGGCGGGCAGGCCGCCGAACATGCCGGGGTCGCCGGGCAGCTTGTCGACGCGGATCACCTCGGCGCCGAGGTCGGCGAGCAGCATGCCGAGGAACGGCACCGGTCCGATGGCCGGCAGCTCGATCACCCGCACGCCGTGCAGCGGTCCGGCCATGCGCTAGAAGGTCTCGCCGTTGCCGGCCTTCTTGCGCAGCAGCGGGTTCGGCGTGAACCGCTCGCCGTGCTTCTCGGCGAACTCGTCGGCCCGCGCCACGAACGCCGCTACACCGCCCGGGTAGCCGTTGACGTACTGCAGCACGCCGCCGGTCCACGGCGGGAAGCCGATGCCCATGATCGAGCCGATGTTCGCGTCGGCCGTCTGGACGATCACGCCCTCCTCGACGCAGCGCGCCGACTCGACGGCCTCGATGACGAGCATCCGCTCCTCGAGCTCATGCAGGTCGACCGTCGAGGGATCGCCCACGACGGGGAAGTGCTCGGCCAGCCCCGGCCAGAGGCCGAGGCGCTTGCCGTTCTCGTCGTAGTCGAAGAACCCGGCGCCGCGCAGCCTCCCCGGGCGGCCGAGCTCGACCATGGTTTCGACGACCTGCTCCGCCGGGTGCGGAACCCAGTCCTGTCCGGCAGCCGCACGCGCGTCGCGCGTCTCGTTGCGGATCTTGAGGAACAGCTCCATGTTGAGCTCGTCCGCGAGCTGCAGCGCGCCCACCGGGTAGCCGGCCTGCGTCGTCGCCTGCTCGACCGTCGCCGGTGCGATGCCCTCGCCGAGCATTGCCAGCGCCTCGTTGACGAACGTGCCGATGACCCGGCTGGTGAAGAAGCCGCGGCTGTCGTTGACGACGATCGGCGTCTTCTTGATCTGCGCGGAGTAGTCGAGCGCGCGCGCGAGCGCGGCGTCGGAGGTCTGCTCACCGCGGATGATCTCGAGCAGCGGCATCTTGTCGACCGGCGAGAAGAAGTGCAGTCCGATGAAGTCCGCCTTGCGCTGCACGCCGTCGGCGAGGCCGGTGATGGGCAGGGTGGACGTGTTGGAGCCGAGCAGTGCATCGGGCGCGACGACCGGCTCTGCCTCGGCGAAGACCTCGTGCTTGAGGGACTGCTTCTCGAAGACCGCCTCGACGACGAGGTCGCACCCGGCGAGGGCGGCGTAGTCGTCGGTGGGGGTGATGCGGGCGAGGATCTCGTCGCGCTTCGCGTCGGTCACTGTGCCGCGCGAGACCGCCTTGTCGAGCAGTTTCTGCGAATAGGCCTTGCCCTTCTCGGCGGCCTCGAGCGAGACGTCCTTGAGCACGACCTCGATGCCGGCCCGCGCGCTGACGTAGGCGATGCCCGCGCCCATCATCCCGGCACCGAGCACGGCGACCCTCTGCGCGGGACGCGGTGGGAAGCCGGCCGGCCGCGACCCGCCCGCGTTGATCGAGTTCAGGTCGAACCAGAACGCCTGGATCATGTTCTTCGCGGTCTGCCCCTTGGCCAGGTTCACGAAGTAGCGGCCCTCGACCTTGAGCGCGGTGTCGAAGTCCAGGCCGGCACCCTCGACCGCCGCGCACATGATGTGGTGCGGCGCAGGCATCGGCGCGCCCTTGAGCTGCTTCTTCAGGTTGCCGGGCAGGGCCGGGAGCACGCCGCCGACCTTCGGATTGGACGGCGCGCCGCCGGGCATCCGGTAGCCCTTGTCGTCCCACGGCTGGACGGTCTGCGGGTTGGCCTTGATCCACGCCCGGGCCTTGTCGAACATCTCCTCCGGGGTGGCCGCCAGCTCGTGGACGAT
>JAVHVN010000120.1:0-2916 GCA_032160545.1 Pseudonocardiales bacterium
TCACCGTTCAGATCGCGCGGCTGGAACGGGAGCGCCGGGTCTGGGCGGTCACCGCGTGCGCGAGCGGGGTGATGTCCTTCGCTCTTCCTCGTGTTGCCGCCGCTGTTCTGGGGAGTCGCGGCATTCACCCCGTCCCGTGTCGCGGACGTCACCGCTGTGGTGCACGAGCTCAAGATGATGACTTTTCTGGCCGTGGTCCCCCGAACGGGTCCGTTCGCCTGGGACGGGCTGCTCGTCTTCTGGATTCCGCTCACGCTGGTCATCGGATGGATCTCGATCATGGCCGCGCTGCTGCTGCGAGCGATCGGGGCCCAGGACGGCCTGCCTGATCGAGGTCCGGGAGCGGGCGACGGGAATCGAACCCGCACCATCAGTTTGGAAGACTGAGACTCTGCCATTGAGCTACGCCCGCGCATGCGAGGCACAGGTTACCGGGCCGGACCCCGCCCCGGACACCGGCAATCACCCGGCGTGCGCGCCGCCCGTACACTCGGAGCCTGTAGCGCCGGGGTGTGGCGCAGCTTGGTAGCGCACTCGCTTTGGGAGCGAGGGGCCGTGGGTTCGAATCCCGCCACCCCGACCCCGCCGAGCCGAACCCCGGCCGGCCGACGACATCACCAGGGAGCACCAGCACGTGAAGAGCACCGTCGAGAACCTGAGCCCGACCCGCGTCCGGCTCGCCGTCGAGGTGCCCTTCGAGGAGCTGAAGCCGAGCCTCGACGCCGCCTACAAGAAGCTCGGCTCGCAGGTGCGCGTGCCGGGATTCCGCCCCGGCAAGGTGCCCGCGCGGGTCATCGACCAGCGAGTCGGCCGAGCCGCCGTGCTCGAAGAGGCGGTCAACGACGTGCTGCCGCGCGTGTACGGCGACGCCGCCCGCGAACACGAGCTCAAGCCGCTGGGCCAGCCCGAGATCGACGTGACCAACCTCGATGACGGTGAGTCGTTCAGCTTCACCGCTGAAGTCGACGTCCGGCCCGAGATCACGTTGCCCGACCTCGACTCCATCGCGGTCTCCGTCGACGACGTCGCGGTCACCGACGCCGACGTCGACACGCAGGTCGACGCGCTGCGCGACCGGTTCGGCACGCTCACCGGCGTAGATCGCCCCGTGCAGACCGGGGACTTCGTCTCGATCGATCTCGTCGCATCCGTCGACGGCACCGAGGTCGAGGGCGGCTCGGCCCAGGGGATGTCCTACGAAGTGGGCTCCGGCGACCTCGTCGACGGGCTCGACGACGCAATCGTCGGCAAGTCGGCCGGCGACACCGCGCAGTTCGGCACGACCCTGCAGCAGGGGGAGCTCTCCGGCTCCGAGGCTGAGGTCACGGTGACCGTCAACTCGGTCAAGGAGAAGCAGCTGCCCGAGGTCGACGACGAGTTCGCCCAGCTGGCCAGCGAGTTCGACACCATCGACGAGCTGCGCGCCGACCTGCGCGAGCGTCTCGGCCGCACCAAGGCCCTCGAGCAGGGTGCACAGGCCCGCGACAAGGTGCTCGAGCACCTCGTCGACACCGTCGACTTCCCGCTGCCCGAGTCGGCCGTCAAGGCCGAGGTCGACTACCGCGAGCACGAGGTCGTCCACTCGCTGGGGCATGACGACGCGCTCTTCGACCGCTACCTGTCCATGCAGGGCACGACCCGCGAGGAGTTCGATACCGAGCTGCGCGACAGCGCCGAGAAGTCGGTGCGCGCCCAGTTCGTCCTCGACGCCGTCGCCGACCAGATCGACGTGCAGGTCGGCGACTCCGAGCTGACCGAATACTTGATCCGGCAGGCCGCCCGCTACGAGATGGCCCCGCAGGAGTTCGCGAACCAGGTCGTGCAGGCCGGCAACCTGCCGGCGCTGATCGCCGACGTGCGGCGCAACAAGGCGCTGGCGACGGTCCTCGAGACGGCCGAGATCAGCGACGCGTCAGGCAACCGGGTCGACCTGTCGGCGCTGTCCGCCGCAGGTATCGCCGAAGTCCTGGACGAGGCCGAGGGGCTGCCGATCTCCGAGTCGGAGGCCGACGACGACGCAGGTACCACCGGCACCATCGACTCCGCCGAGTAGCCGGCGCCGTCACGCCCTCAGCGAACGCAGGCGCCGACAGGAGCGTCCGCGGCGCGGCCTTCGTTAGGGTCGAGGTAAGTCTCCGACGAAGGAAGGTCCGCCCAGTGAGCCGCTTCGACAGCACCTACCCGCAGATGCGTGGCGGCGGTGCCGGCATGAATCTCAACGACTCCGTCTACGACCGGCTGCTGCGCGAGCGGATCATCTTCCTCGGCCAGCCGGTCGACGACGCGATCGCCAACCAGATCTGCGCGCAGCTGCTGCTGCTCTCGGCCGAGGACAACAGCCGCGACATCAACCTCTACATCAACTCGCCGGGCGGCTCGGTGACGGCCGGCATGGCCATCTTCGACACGATGGAGCTCATCGAGTGCGACGTGGCGACCTGGTCGCTCGGCTTGTCGGCCTCGATGGGGCAGTTCCTGCTCTCGGCCGGCGCCCGCGGCAAGCGATACGCCCTGCCGCACGCCCGCATCCTGATGCACCAGGGCTCGGCCGGCCTCGGTGGCACCGCCTCCGACATCAAGATCCAGGCCGAGCAGTGGAACCTCACGAAGCAGGAGATGGCCGAGTTGACCGCCGAGCACACCGGCCAGACTGTCGACCAGATCATCAAGGACGGTGACCGCGACCGCTGGTTCACCGCCCATGAGGCCCTCGACTACGGCTTCGTCGACCACATCGTGCGCCGCGTCAGCGACGTTCCCAGCGGCAACGTCACCCCGGAGTAGGAGAGCCCCATGTCTGAACTCATCACCCCCCAGGGGCTGCAGTTGCCGGGCGGTCCGTCCTCGCGGTACGTGCTGCCCTCGTTCGTCGAGCGGACGAACTACGGCATCAAGGAGTCCAACCCGTACAACAAG
>JAVHVN010000151.1:0-20737 GCA_032160545.1 Pseudonocardiales bacterium
GGTCGGAGCGATGATGGCCGGCCCAGGACGTTTCCGTCCCGGACCGGCCACCTGCCGAAGCGAGCCTCGGATCAGCCGAGGCCGACGGACGAGAGCCACTCCTTGGCCACGTCGTCCGCCTTCTTGCCGTCGACCTGGATCTTCGACACGAGCGAGGCGAGGGTCGCGGTGTCGAGCTTCGCCGACACCGCATTCGCCGCGTCGGTGATCGTCGGGTTGAGCTTCGACGTGCTGACGATCGGCACGATGTTCTGCGCGGCGAACATGCTCTTCGGGTCCTTGAGCGACACGAAGTTGTTGGCCTGGATCGACGGGTCGGTCGAGAAGATGTCGGCCGCGTCGATGCTGCCGTTCTTCAGCGAGTTCACCGTGACGGTTCCACCGGCCGCGGTGACCGTGAAGTCCTTGAACACGACCCCGTACACCGACTTCAGCGCGGGAACGCCGTCGGCGCGCGTCTTGAACTGAGCAGGTGCGCCGAGCGTCAGCTTGTTTGCCACCGACGCCAGGTCACCGATCGAGCTGAGGTTGTACTTGGTCGCGGTGTTCTTGGTGACGGTGATGGTGTCGCTGTCCTGCGCCGCCGCGTACTTCAACGCGGTGAGCTTCGAGCCGAGAGCCGCGGGAAGGGCCGCGGCCACATCGGCCGGGCTCTTCGCCGTCGCCTTCGGGTCGAGGTAGGCGAGGATCGAGCCGCTGTACTCGGGGAAGAAGTCGATCGACCCGTCCTGCAGCGCCTTGAAGTAGACCGGGCGCTCGCCGATGTTGAGCTTCTTGGTGACCGTGACGCCCTTCGCGCTCAGCGCGTCACCGTAGATGTCGGCGAGCAGCTCGCTCTCGGAGAAACCCGCGGAGCCGATGGTGATGCTTCCGGCGGACGCGCCGCCGGAAGAGCTGCTCGACCCTCCGGAGCCGGCATTGTTGGGCTTGCTCGAACTGCACGCGGTGATCGCCACCGCCACGGTTGCCAGGGTGGCGAGGCCGACTGCGAACTTGTTTCTCATGTGGGCTCCTCGTGGAGTGTTCCTATTGCGCTCTGGTTCGGCTGACGATCACGGCTCGCCGGGCGCCACCTCCATGGTCTTGCCGGGAAGGCTCGCGAGCGAGGGCGCCGCCTTGACGCGGAATCGTCCCGAGACACCCGGCGACACCACGAGGCGCTGAACACCCAGCAGCAGCACGTCAGAGGTGACTGCGAGAACAGCGACGACGATGCCGGCGCCGATCATCGCCGGGTAGCCGGCATCGGGATCGTTGATCTGCTGCAGCCCGTTGAAGATCAGGTAGCCGAGGCCACCGAGGAACGGGAGGAACGCGGCGATGGTCGCGGTCGCGATGACCTGCAGCACGGCGCTGCGGACGCCGGAGAAGATCAGCGGCAACGCGATCGGCAACTCGACCCGGCGCAGCACCTCGCCACCGGTCATGCCCATGCCGCGTGCGGCATCCCGCACGGCCGGGTCGACGTTCTGCACCCCCGCGTAGCTGTTGGTGAGGATGGGCGGGATCGCCAGGACGATCAGGACGATCTCGACCGGCACGACGTACGGGACGCCGCCGCGGTGCACCAGCCAGCTGACCGCCTCGCCGTAGTGGATCTTGGGCGTGAGCGTCACGACGAGCAGCAGGAGCAACCCGAACGCGGGCACCGCCCGGATGCCGTTGGCGAGCCCCACGACGACGACGACGCCACGGCCGGTGTGGCCGATGACCAGGCCGAGCGGAAGCGCGATCATCGCCGCCACCAGCACGGCCACGACGGTGTATGCGACGTGCTCGCGCAACGACACCAGCAGCCCGTGCTCGCCCCACCAGTGCGACGCGGTGGTGAGCCAGCCCGGGACCTTGCCCAGGCTCGGCAGGTCACCGCCAGCGGCGAGGATCGTCGAGGCGCTCACCGTGCGGCCGCCGCTCGGCGCCAGGGCGTCGCGAGACGCACCCCGAACAGGATAACCCAGTCGAAGACCAGCGCGACGAGGACGAACATGACGAGCCCGAGCAGGATCGGGGTCGAGCCGTTCACCGTGGCGTTGTAGCCGGCGGTGAACAGCGAGCCGAGTTGCGAGACACCGAGCGTCGAGGCGACGGCCACGAGGCTGACGTTCGAAACCGCGGCGACGCGCAGGCCCGCACCGATGACCGGCACCGCCAACGGCAACTGCACCCGGACCACTCGCTGCGCCCCCGTGTAGCCCATCGCGGCGGCCGCCTGCAGCAGGTTCTCGTCGACGGCGGAGAAGCCGTCGGCGACGACGCGTACGAGCAGTGCCACCGAGTAGATCGAGAGCGCGACCGCGATGTTGACCGGATCGAGGATGCCCGTGCCGAGAATGCCGGGCAGCACCAGGAACAGCACGATCGAGGGAACCGTGTACAGCAGGCCTGCCACGGAGACGAGCGGCGGATAGGTCCAGCGGAACCGGCTCGCCACCCAGCCGACCGGCAGCGAGATGATCAGGCCGACGACGACCGGCACGGCGGCGAGCCAGAGCGTCGTGCGCAACCAGCCGAGGATCTCGGACTGGTCGCCGCGGAAGTAGTCCCAGATGTTCACGACGCGGGCTCCGTCGCATGCGCGGTCTTGGCGCGCTCGGCCTCGATCACCGCGACGACGCCCGACGCCGTGACCGTGCCCACCAGGCGCCCGTCGCCGTCGATCACGACGCCCCGCCCGCTCGGCGACGACAACGCGGCGTCGAGCGCCTCGCGGAACGTCCCGTGGATGTCGGCCAGCGTGCCGCCGAGGTTGAGCGCCTGCTCGGTGATCACTGCGTCCGGCCCGCTGCCGTCGCCGTCGAGACGCAGCCACCCCTGCGGCTGCAGCGCGTCGTCGACGACGAGCACCCACTCGTCCCGCGCGACGTCGCGGGCCCGCGACAGCGGCGCGCCGAGTTCGGCGATCGGCTCGTCCTGCACCGGCAGGTGCGTCGCCTCCGAGAAGCCGAGTGCCCGGTAGCCACGGTCGCGGCCCACGAAGCCGGCGACGAACGAGTCGGCCGGACGGGCGAGCAACTCGGCGGGCGCCGCGAGCTGGGCCAGCCGCCCGCCCACGCGCAACACGGCCACCTGGTCACCGAGCTTGATGGCCTCGTCGATGTCATGGGTGACGAACACGATGGTCTTGCCGAGCTCGCCCTGCAGCCGGAGAAACTCCTGCTGCAGCTGGTTCCGCACCACCGGGTCGACCGCGCTGAACGGCTCGTCCATCAGCATCACCGGCGGGTCCGCCGCCAGCGCGCGGGCCACTCCGACGCGCTGCTGCTGGCCGCCGGACAGCTGTGCCGGATACCGCTTCGCGAAGGCGCTCGGGAGCCCGACCATCTCCATCAGCTCCATGGCGCGGGCGCGCGCCTGCCTGCGATCGGTGCCGAGCAGCAGCGGGACGGTGGCGACGTTGTCGACGACGGTGCGGTGCGGGAACAGCCCGGCGGACTGGATCACGTAGCCGATACCGCGGCGCAACTCGGTCGTCGGGACCGCGGCGGTGTCGCGGTCGTCGATCATGATGCGGCCGGACGTCGGCTCGATCATCCGGTTGATCATCCGCAGGCTCGTCGTCTTGCCACACCCGGATGGCCCGACAAGCACCGTGATCTTGCGCGACGGCGCCTCGAGGTCGAGCGAGTCGACGGCAACGGTGCCGTCGGGGTAGCGCTTGGTGACGTTCTCGAATCGGATCACGTGCCGGTCGCCTTCCGGTGGTCGGGAGCCCCGAGCTGTGCTGCGATCGCGTCGGCCTCGCCCCGCACGATGTCGCCGAAGGTCTCGGCGATGTCGCCGTCTATCCGGTAGGTCGGCCCGACGAGGTTCAGTGCGCCGGCGATCCCGCCCGGCCGTCTGATCGGCGCGGCGATCCCGGTGACGTCGGGCTCCTCGGGGCCGCGGTGCACGGCGTAGCCGTGCTCGCCGACGTCCCCGCGCAGCGCTCGTCCGACCGCGAGGTCGCCTGCAGAGATGGCCCGGCCCACCCAGCTGGTGTGCCGAACCGGATGGGTTCCCTCGACCATCGCGATGAACACGGCGCTGTCAGCAGGCCCCGAAATCGCGAGGTACGCGGACTCACCGGTGCGCTCGACGATGCGGCGCAGGCCCGGCTGGCCGAGGCGCACGAGCGACTGCCGGCCGAGTGCCGCTGCCCCGAGCTGGATCACGCGGGTGCCGGCATGCCAGCTGCCGTTCGGCGCCCGGGCTACGAAGCCGGCGGACTCGAGGGTGCGCAGCAGGCGCAGTGCGGTGCTCGGCGGAAGTTGCACCCGACGCGCCGCCTCGCTCAGCGTGATCGACTCGTCGGCGCAGACCTCGGCGAGCAGGCCGAGGGCGCGTTCCACCGTCCGCGTGGAGGCAGCCGGGCCAAGGGTTGTCACAACAACACTCCCTGGAGTGATCGGGGCTGCGTCTAACGTGCCATCCAGTGACAAGGGGTTTCCGCGTGCCGACACGGTGGCACGGCGATGCGCCAGCATGGAACCCCTCACCGGTGTGCCGTCCAGAATCGTCACCGCAGCGTGACATCGACCTGCGACAACGCCGGGCGGTCGGATCGCATTCCCTAGCGATCCGATCGACAATTCCCGCTTCGCGCCGCACGGCGTCGAGCACCTCGGGGATGTTCTCGGCGCCACACCCGCCACGGACGAGTGGTTACCGTCCGGTAGGACCGCATAGTCTCACCAGGTTCATCACACAGAGGAGACGACGCCCGTGTCGCCAAGCCTTGCCGCCGCGCAGCAGACCCTCTCATCCGGGGTCTTCGTCGACTGGGCGTACACCGCTCCGGGCCTGCTGCGGATCATCCTTGCGCTCGCCATGCTGGTCGTCACGGCCGCCGTCGCGGGCAAGCGGATCATGTGGCTGGTCAAGCTGATCCGCTCGGGACGACCCGTCAAGGGCCGCACCGACAACATCCAGGAGCGGGTCAAGGACCAGGTCGTCGAGGTCTTCGGCCAGAAGCGGCTGCTGAAGTGGAACGCGCCGGGCCTCGCGCACTTCTTCACGTTCTGGGGTTTCGTCATCCTCGGCCTCACCATTCTCGAGGCCTTCGGCGCGTTGGTGATCAGCCAGGACTTCGCGGTGCCCTTCTTCGGCCGCGCGCGCTGGCTCGGATTCCTCGAGGACTTCTTCGCCGTCGCGGTGCTGCTGGCCATCATCTGGTTCGCGATCAACCGCGTGCGCAACGCCCCCGCACGCAAGAGCCGCGCCAGCCGGTTCTACGGCTCGCACACCGGGCCGGCGTGGGTGATCCTCGGCATGATCTCGCTGGTGGTCATCACCCTGCTGCTCTACCGCGGCGCGCAGTACAACACCGGCCACCTCCCGTTCGGTGCGTCGAAGGCGCCGTTCGCGTCGTACCTCGTCGCGAAGGCACTCGGCACCGGCGCCTACAACCACGGCGTCGAGACGTTCTTCCTGCTCGCGCAGATGGCGGTGATCTTCGGCTTCACGATCATCGTCACGTACTCGAAGCACCTGCACATCGCGACCGCCCCGCTGAACGTCCTGACCAAGCGCGAGCCGATCGCGCTCGGCGCGCTGCTGCCGGTCACCGACGCCGAGGGCGACCCGATCGACTTCGCCGATGTCGAGAACCTCGACGAGGACACCGTCTTCGGCAAGGGCAAGATCGAGGACTTCACCTGGAAGGGCTACCTCGACTTCTCGACGTGCACCGAGTGCGGCCGCTGCCAGTCGCAGTGCCCGGCGTGGAACACCGACAAGCCGCTGTCGCCGAAGCTCCTGATCATGGACCTGCGCGACCACCTCTTCGCGAAGGCTCCGTACATCATCGGTGGCAAGACGGTCGACGAAGGCTCGGTGCCGAAGTTCGAGGGCGGCGAGCACGGGCACGCCGTGCCCGAGGCCGGCTTCCCGCGCATCCCGACCTCGGGGCCCGAGCAGGCCACCCGGCCGCTCGTCGGCACCGCCGAGCAGGGCGGCGTGATCGACCCCGACGTGCTGTGGTCGTGCACCACGTGCGGTGCGTGCGTCGAGCAGTGCCCCGTCGACATCGAGCACATCGACCACATCGTCGACATGCGGCGCTACCAGGTGCTGATCGAGTCGGCGTTCCCCTCCGAGGCAGGCGTCATGCTGCGCAACCTCGAGAACAAGGGAAACCCCTGGGGCCTGGCCGAGAAGGGCCGCGAGGAGTGGACGGACAACCTCGGCTTCGAGGTCCGCCGCGCGCAACCCGGCACGAAGCTCGACGTCGACATCGAATACCTCTTCTGGGTCGGCTGCGCCGGCGCGCTCGAGGACCGCTCCAAGAAGGTGACCCGCGCGTTCGCCCAGCTGCTCGACGTCGCCGGTGTCGAGTTCGCGGTGCTCGGCGCCGGCGAGACGTGTACGGGCGATCCCGCCCGGCGGCTGGGCAACGAGTTCCTGTTCCAGATGCTCGGCATGCAGAACGTCGAGACGCTCAACTCGATCACCCGTGCCGAGCCGCTCAAGATCGTCGCGACCTGCCCGCACTGCTTCAACACACTGGCGAACGAGTACCCGCAGCTCGGCGGCCACTACGAGGTCGTGCACCACACCCAGCTGCTCGCCCGTCTCGTCTCCGAGGGACGGCTGACTCCGGTCGAGCCGGTCGACAAGAACGTGACCTACCACGACCCGTGCTACCTCGGCCGGCACAACAAGGTGTACCAGCCGCCGCGCGACGTGCTCGGCACGATCCCCGCGCTGAAGTCGCAGGAGATGCATCGCTGCAAGGAGCGCGGCTTCTGCTGCGGCGCCGGCGGTGCGCGGTTCTGGATGGAGGAGAAGATCGGCAAGCGGATCAACCGCGAGCGGACGGACGAGGCGATCGGTCTCGACCCCGACCTGATCTCGACCGCCTGCCCGTTCTGCATGGTCATGCTCTCCGACGCCGTCACCGAGAAGAAGGCGGACGGCTCGGCGAAGGACCACGTGCAGGTGCTCGACGTCGCGCAGATCCTGCAGCAGTCGCTGACGGTTCCACCGCCGCCGGCTCCCCCGAGGTCCGATCCTGAGCCCGGCGAGCCGACACCCGATTCCGGGCCGGACCCGGCCCCCGAGGCGGCTGCCACCAGCACCAGCTGACGGACGGCGAACCGGCGGCTAAGGGCAACCTGAACACGACGGTGTCTCTTCGCCGGTACCTGCCAGTAACGTCGGGCGGGTGACTCCGCAAGGCCCCCGATCAGGCGTCGACTACGCCCTGCGGCGGCGTGCCGTGCTGGGCGACGTCCGCAGCGGGCGGATCGCGCGGTCCGAGGCGTGCGACGCGCATCCGTACCTGCTGCTCGCCGCACGGCACTACGGCGAGGCCTCGCCCACGCCGTGCCCGGTGTGCGACAAGCGACACATGCGGCACGTGCACTACGCCTACGGCGACGCCTTGGGTAAGTCGGCGGGGCAGGCGAAGTCCCGCGTCGAGCTCGCCCAGCTCGCCGGCCAGCACGAGGAGTTCGATGTCTACGTCGTCGAGGTCTGCCCGGACTGCGGGTGGAACCACCTCATCCGCTCGTTCGTGCTGGGCCGCCCGAGCAGCGGGAGTCTCGATGCCGCGGACGGCTGACCGGGCGGCCGGGCATGGCTGAAAAGCTGCAGAAGGGGGGGCCCAAGCGGGCGGGGCGCGACACGACTCCGGCCGGTGACCGCTTCCGGCACTTCCCGACCTGGTGGAAGAAGCGGCACGCCGCGAAGAAGCGCCGCCTCGCCGCGATGAGCCGCCGCCGCCGGATCGCTCGCCGCGTCGGACTCGCCGCGACGTGGCTGCTCGGGCTGCTCGCCCTGTTCATGGTCGTGACGGTCGCGCTCTTCTACACCCTGAGCGACGTGCCCAGGCCCGAGTCGCTGCCGTTGCCGCAGGCGGCGACGATCCTCTACTCCGACGGGTCGGTCATGACCGGGCTGGGCGACCAGAACCGCACGCTCGTCACCCTGGACAAGGTGCCCGAGGCGGTTCGCTGGGCGGTGGTCGCCGCCGAGGACCGCGGCTTCTACAAGGACCCGGGCTTCTCGGTCACCGGCACGATCCGGGCGGCGCTGACCGACGTCACCGGCGGTGACACGCAGGGCGGCTCCGGCATCACCCAGCAGTACGTCAAGAACGCCTATCTCAACGACTCGCGCACCCTGAGCCGCAAGCTCAAGGAGCTGATGATCTCGGTCAAGCTGGCGCGGCAGTACTCCAAGGACCAGATCCTCGAGTTCTATCTCAACCGGGTGTACTTCGGGCGCGGCGCCTACGGCATCCAGGCTGCGGCCCATACCTACTTCAACGTCGACGTCAGCAAGCTCACCGTCGCGCAGGGCGCGGTGCTCGCCGCGCTGCTGCGGGCGCCCGCGACCTACGACCCCGCCGACAACCCCGCTGCTGCCAAGACGAGGTGGCAGTACGTCCTCGACGGCATGGTGAGCATCGGCCACCTGACGAAGCAGCAGGAGGCCGCGACGAAATACCCGACGGTCGCCCCGAAGAAGCAAGCGGCCGACGCGCCCATCGGCTGGAAGTACTTCATCCAGGAGCAGGTGCTCGCCGAACTCAAGGCCCACGGCATCACCCAGGACGACGTGACCAACCGCGGCCTGCGCATCCTCACGACCATCCAGCGCCCGGCGCAGGACGCCGCCGTCAGCGCCGTGGACCAGACGTTCGCGAACCTCACGCCGCAGCAGCGCAACATGAAGAACGCGCTCGTCGCGGTCGACCCCGCGTCCGGCGGGGTGATCGCGTACTACGGCGGGCCGAACGGCAAGGGCTACAACGGCAAGGCCGACTACAACGACTACGCCGGCGTGGGCAGCCGGCCTGCCGGGTCGTCCTTCAAGCCGTTCACACTCGCGACCGCCCTGAGTCAGACCGTCGCGAACACGCCCGGCACGCCGCACGTGACGATCTCGAGCTATGTGAACGGCAGCCAGTGCGTCGACATCCAGGGCAAGCAGATCTGCAACGACCCGAGCGACGCTCCGTACAGCAGTTCGTCGGTCAAGCTCGCCGACGCGTTGAAGTACTCGCTCAACACGACGTTCGACCAGCTCGCCGTCACGGTGGGTCCTGACAACGTCCGCAACACGGCGTGGGCTGCCGGCGTCGCGAAGACCGACGGCAACGGCGACAAGACCCTCGTGAACGCTGACGGGCACACCGGCTTCGGCATCGGCATCGGCGACTACGCCGTGCGCCCCATCGACCAGGCCGCCGGATTCGCCACGTTCGCCGACAAGGGAACCGTGAACCAGGCGTACTTCGTACAGCAGGCCACCGACTCGAGCGGCGGGGTCGTGTACAAGCACAAGGCCGCGCCGAAGAAGGCCTTCGACCCGAAGGTCGCGAACGACGTCACCCTGGCGATGGAGCCCATCGCGGGCTGGTCGCAGGTCCCGCTCAGCGGCGGCCGGGTGTCCGCGGCCAAGACCGGCACCGAGGGCATCCAGCAGGGCCCGAACGCGGGCAAGAACAGCGACGCCTGGATGGTCGGCTTCACGCCCCAGGTGAGCGCGGCGGTGTGGGTCGGCAGCGGCAACTCGACCGCCGCGATCGTGGACTCGGCCGGCCTTCCCGAGTACGGCCGGGACCTGCCCGGCCGTACCTGGAAACTGTTCATGGACACCTATCTCGCCAACAAGCCGAACCTGCCGATGGCGACGACCCAGCAGGTCACCGGCGGGCAGAGCCTCGCGAAGAGCCCGACGCCCACACCGACGAGGACCACGCCGACGCCGTCCAAGACCCCGACGCCGTCGTTCAGCCGCTCGACCGGGTTCAGCACCCCGCCGACGCCCACCCCGATCGTGCCGACGACCTCGACGCCGGTGGTCAGGCCGAGCCCGACGCCGACCTGTGGCGGGTTCCTCCAGTCACCGTGCCCGACGCCGAGCACGTCGGGCCAGCCGGCCCCGCCCAACGGACCGCCGTAGTCCGCCCGTGCCAGGATGACCGGGTGACGACGCTCGCCGATCCGCCCGCAGGGTCTGCGGACGGCCCAGGCCCGGGCGATCCGGCCGACGCGCTGCCCAGCCGCTCCGATCCGTTCGCGCGCCGTGCGGCCGGGATCATCGGCGGCGCCTGGGGGCGTCACGCGGCCGTCGGGCGCGGTTCGTTCTGGACGCCGCTTCGGGTGCTGCTGGCAATGACGTGCTTCACCCTGCTGCTCGGCTACCTGCAGAAGTCGCCGTGTGCCGACGGGCAGTGGACGGCGAACAAGCAGTACACGCACATGTGTTACTCCGACGTCGTCCCGCTCTGGAGCGACGAGCGGCTCGACGTCGGCGCGGTGCCCTACCGCGACACGGCGGTCGAGTACCCCGTCCTCACCGGCGGGTTCATGTGGCTGTCCGCCGAACTCACCCGTGGCGTCCTCGCCTGGAACGACCAATGGTCGGCGGTCATCGTCTTCGGCGCCATCACCGCCCTGCTGCTCAGTGCCTGCGCCCTCGTGGTGACCGCGGCGACGGCTCAGTCCGCCGGTCGCCGCCCGTACGACGCCGCGATCTTCGCGTTGTCGCCGCTGCTGGTGTTCCAGGCGTTCTCGAACTGGGACCTGCTGGCGATGGCGCTGATGAGCGGCGCCATCTGGGCATGGTCGCGCGAGAAACCCGTGCTGGCCGGTGTGCTGATCGGCCTGGGCACCGCGGCGAAGCTCTATCCGATCTTCCTGCTGGTTGCCATAGGCATCCTCGCCATCCGCACCCGGAGGTATTCGGGACCGCTGTGGGCGGCCGGCGCCGCCGTCGCCGCGTGGCTGGCGGTGAACCTGCCGGTCGCGCTGCCCTACCACCGCGGCTGGTCGGAGTTCTACCGGTTCAGCATGCAGCGGCCGGCCGAGCGAAGCACGTTCTGGGCGATGGCCAAGACTCTGATCAGCGGGTCGATCCAGGCAAGCGATCCGCCGTACTGGGTCCCGCCGAACTGGGCCGTGCAGTTCGCGTTGCTCGTGGGGCTCGCCGGCGTGGTCTGGCTGGGCCTGCGCGCGCCGGTCAAGCCGCGGCTGGGCCAGCTGGCCTTCCTCGCCGTCCTCGCGTTCCTGCTCACCACCAAGGTGTGGAGCCCGCAGTACTCGCTCTGGCTGGTTCCGTTGCTGGCACTGGCCCGGCCGCGATGGCGGATCTCGCTGGTGTGGCAGTTCGCCGAGATCGGCGTGTGGTTCCTGACGCTGACCGAGCTGCTCGGTTTCAGCGCACCCACGCACGGCATCGCGTACGGCTGGCTGATGGTGATGCTGCTGGTTCGCGACGGGCTGCTCATCGCGATCGCCGCGCTGATCGTGCGCGAGATGTGGCACCCCGAACTCGATGGGGTGCGCGCCGGTGGCGTCGACGACCCGGCGGGCGGCGAATTCGACGGAGCACGCGACTACCCGTTCATCGGGCCGGCGCGCTTCACCGCGTCGGCCGGTCGCGTGTACGCGGACGTCAGCGCAGGCGGTCCTTCAACAGGCTGACGTCGCCGCCCTGGCCCTCGGGGCCGCCCGGCGTCTCGACGATGACGTCCGAGCCCGCCGCGCGGCAGGCCTCGACTATCGCGTCGAGACCGGCGCTGCCGGCACCGAGATTCGCGTGCCGGTCGGCGCCGGAGTCGAAGGCATCCCGGCTGTCGTTGGCATGCACCAGGTCGATGCGTCCGGTGATGGCGAGGACGCGGTCGACGATGCCGGGCAGTTCCTCGCCGCCGGCGTGGGCGTGGCAGGTGTCGAGGCAGAAGCCGACCCCGAATTCCCCGACCGCGTCCCAGAGCATGGCGAGCCGGTCGAAGCGACGGGCCATCGCGTTGTTGCCGCCCGCGGTGTTCTCGATGAGGACCGGCAGGGGGAAGCCGCCGCTCTCGTCGGCGACGCGCGCGAAGGTCTTGCGCCAGTTGTCGACCCCGACCGCGGGATCGTCGGCCGCGTTGAGGTGGCCGCCGTGCACGATCAGGCCCTTCGCTCCCACGGACGCAGCAGCCTCCGCGTGCTGGGCCAGCAGCTTGCGGCTCGGGATGCGGATGCGGTTGTTGGTCGTCGCGACGTTGATGACGTACGGCGAGTGGATGTACACCGTCAGCTCGGTCGCGCGGATGGCCTCGGCGTGCGCGTGCTCGACGGGTTTCTTCCAGCCCTGCGGATCCGCGAGGAAGAACTGGACGGCCTCGGCGCCGGTGTCCGCGGCCGCCTTGAGAGGGTCGACGGAGTCGACATGAGCACCGATACAGACCATGTCGGGCACGATACGTCGCGGTTCGGACTGGCGTGGCGGGGCCCGCGTAACCCACACTACGGATGATCGTTAATAGAGCGTCAGTGGTGTGAAGCGCCCGTCAGCTGCGGGACGACCCGGGGGAGAGCAGTCCATGCCTGGACTTCATCAGGACGCACCGCGCCGCCTCGGGCTGCGCTGGGCGGCCGGAGCCCTGGGCCTGGCGGTCGCCGCCGTCACCGCACTGGCGTTCGCGCCGGCCAGCTCCGCGAGCACGACGGTGAAGGCGCAGCTGTCGCTGTCCGGCGTCGCGTCGCAGGGCAACATCCTCGGCGGCACCCAGCTCGGCGTGCACCCCGGTGACACCGTCGCCTTCGAGGCCGCAGCGGTCCCGACCGCCGGGCTCGACAACATCCCGGTGCTGGGCCCGGTGCTCGACAACGTGGTCAGCTCGCTGCTGCGCTCCTCGTACCAGGTCGTGCTGCACGTGCCGGCGGGCTTCCCCGGCGGCAAGCGCGATGTCGCACTCGGCGGGCCGGCGTCCGGGCCGTGCAAGGGTGCCGCGTCGCTGCCCGTCAACTTCCCGACCATCGGCACGTACCCGTTCACGTGGAGCGTCCAGTACGTGCTGCCGAACCTGCTCGGCTGCGCGAAGAACGGCCTCAACAACTCCGACCTCAACCTGCTGAAGCAGGCGGGCATCGCGCTCAACGCCGCCAACCAGTGGACCGGGCAGATCGTGGTGGCGACCAACCCGCCCCCGCCGGGAATCTCGATCCAGCTGCCGGGCGTGAAGGTGGCCCCGAGCCTGCCGATCGTCGGGCAGCTGCCGACCCTCAGCGTCCCGAACATCAACGTGCCGACCATCCCGGTCAACGTGCCGAGCCTGATCCCTACCCTGCCGGGTGGTGGTACGACCACCACGCCGGGCGGCACGGGCGGGGGGACGTCCGCCTCCGGCGGGGGCCCGGGCGTCGAGTGCGTGCCCTGCAGCGTCGTGCCGCACCCCGGCCTGGGCGGCGGCTTCGGCGGGCCCGGCCTGGACGCCGGCAACGTGACCCAGCTCGGCTCCGGACTGCAGGGCGCCGGTGGACTCGCCGGCGTGCCGTCGGTCACGGCGACCTTCTCGCCCAGGCCCAGCACGTCGACGACCAAGCGCCTCGACCTGGCCGCGAACAAGGCGCCGACTGCTCAGGTGCCGGTGCTGCTCGCGATCATCGCGATCATCGCGCTGTCGCTGGTCACCGCCACCTACGCGCGGCTGTACCTGCTGCGGCGTAACACCGTCTGACCCTGCGATTTCGGGTTCCGCGGGCAACCCCGGTAGGCTGGCGAGGTTCGCCCGACCCCTGCGCTCGTCCTGAGCGTGCGGGACGGCCGGTCGGCGATGTGCCGGCCACTGCCGTGGCGAATACCTCCTGCCGCGGAGAGCCCGTGGCCGATCAGTCCACAGGAGGCAGTTCCTCTTGAGCACTCCCCTGCGCCATTACGAAGTGATGGTCATCCTCGACCCCAGCCTCGAGGAGCGCACGATCGCCCCGTCCCTCGACACCTTCCTCAACGTCGTCAAGAAGGACGGCGGGTCGGTCGAGAAGGTCGACATCTGGGGCAAGCGCCGCCTGGCGTACGAGATCGACAAGAACGCCGAGGGCATCTACGCGGTCATCGACCTGCAGGCCGCCCCGGCCGCCGTCCAGGAGCTGGACCGCCAGCTGAACCTGAACGAGTCGGTGCTGCGTACCAAGGTCCTGCGCCCGGAAGAGCGGTAGGCCGGCCATGGCAGGTGACACCATCATCACGGTGGTCGGCAACCTGACCGCCGATCCCGAGCTGCGATTCACCCCCTCGGGTGCGGCCGTGGCGTCGTTCACCATCGCGTCCACCCCCCGCACGTTCGACCGCAACACGAACGAGTGGAAGGACGGCGAGGCGCTCTTCCTGCGCTGCTCGCTGTGGCGGCAGGCCGCCGAGAACGCGGCCGAGTCGCTCACCCGCGGCATGCGGGTGATCGCCCAGGGCCGGCTGCAGCAGCGCTCGTACGAGACCCGCGAGGGCGAGAAGCGCACGGTGATCGAGCTGCAGGTCGACGAGATCGGCCCGTCGCTGAAGTACGCCAGCGCCAAGGTCAACCGCACCCAGCGCGGTTCGGGCGGCGGCGGGTTCGGCTCGTCCGGGTCCGACGGCGGCCCGAGCGGCGGCGGCGCCCCTGCCGACGACCCGTGGGGATCGGCGGCGCCCGCCTCCGGGTTCTCCGAAGAGCCCCCGTTCTAGGACCACTCACTCATCCTTCCCGGTGAGTCGTGACCGGCGCGCCCGATGCGGCCGGCGGACCACGATGACCGGACAACGTTGTTGACGGAGACACACAGATGCCCAAGCCCCCTGTTCGCAAGCCGAAGAAAAAGGCGAACCCGCTGATCGCGGCCAAGATCGACTACATCGACTACAAGGACACCAACCTGCTGCGGAAGTTCATCTCCGACCGCGGCAAGATCCGCGCGCGGCGCGTCACCGGCGTCACCTCGCAGCAGCAGCGCCAGATCGCGAAGGCGATCAAGAACGCCCGCGAAATGGCTCTGCTGCCCTACACCTCGACCGCGCGCTGAGGAAGGACCCCATCGTGAAGCTCATCCTCACCCGAGAGGTCGCCGGCCTCGGCCTCGCCGGCGACATCGTCGAGGTCGCCGACGGCTACGGCCGCAACTTTCTCGTCCCCCGCGGTGCCGCGATCGCGTGGACCAAGGGCGCCGAGAAGCAGATCGTGCAGATCAGGCGGTCGCGCGACGCCCGCGAGATCCGCGATCTCGGCCATGCCCGCGAGATCAAGGCCGACCTCGAGAAGCTGACCGTCACCCTCGGCGCCCGCGCCGGAGAGGGCGGCAAGCTGTTCGGCTCGGTCACCACGGGTGACGTCGCCGCGGCCGTCAAGGACGCGGGTGGCCCGTTGCTCGACAAGAAGCGGATCCAGCTGCCCGGGCACATCAAGTCGCTCGGTGCGCACACCGTGACCGTCGATCTGCACCCGGACGTCGTCGCAAGCGTTCCGGTGACCGTCACGGCGCTCTGAGCGCCCGCACCCGCCGTCAGCCGACCCGGCGGTCGTCCCCTGTGGACGGCCGCCGGTTCGTCGTCTGCGAACCACCGCCGCGGAGTCGGCGCGTCGCCCGGTGATCATCTGGCGTTCACCCGGATTCGGCCCCGAACTTTTTTTCGTCCACAGCCGGTGGACGATCTCCCGCCGGAAATTGCAGGGCTGCGAACACGTGACCGCCGGGTATCCACATGGCTGTCCACTGTTGATCTACAGCGTGACCGGCGATTCCCACACCCTTGCCCACAGCTGTGTGCACAAGCCCGATTGCCCCGGCGCGGGGCAGGCGCATAACGTCTCGACTACCGCCTGCAGAGCTTCCGGGCGCGGCTTGACGACAAGAATGTCGGTCGCGCGTGGATAGTCGTGTGCGTGGACGAGAATGACAGTGCTGTAATTCGGGGGGGCTTGGTGTGACGCTGGCTGACGAGTCGCGCGTGGCCGAGTCGGCGAGCCCCGGTTACGACCGCACTCCGCCGCAGGCGGTCGAGGCCGAGCAATCCGTGCTCGGGGCGATGATGCTGTCCAAGGACGCCATCGCCGACGTCGTCGAGGTGGTCCGTCCCGGCGACTTCTACCGCCCCGCGCACCAGCTCGTGTACGACGCCATCCTCGACCTGTACGCCCGCGGTGAGCCGGCCGATGCGGTGACGGTCTCCGCCGAGCTCACCCGGGCCGGGCAGCTGGTGCGCGTCGGCGGCGCCTCGTACCTGCACACCCTGATCAGTCTGGTGCCGACCGCCGCCAATGCGGGGTACTACGCGCAGATCGTCGCCGAGCGGGCGATCCTGCGGCGGCTGGTCACGGCCGGTACCCGCATCGTGCAGATGGGCTACGACACCGCGTCGGGCTCGGCCAACATCGTCGGCAGTGTCGACGAGGTCGTCGACCGGGCCCAGGCCGAGGTCTACGAGGTCACCGAGCGGCGCACCAGCGAGGACTACGTCCATATCGAGTCGCTGCTGCAGTCGACCCTCGACGAGATCGACAAGATCTCGGCAACCGGCGGCGTCGGCACCGGCATCCCGACCGGCTTCCACCAGCTCGACGAGATCACCAACGGTCTGCACCCGGGACAGATGATCACGATCGCCGGGAGACCCGGCAGCGGCAAATCGACGCTGGCCCTGGACATTGCCCGAAGCGCCGCGGTCAAGCACAGCAAGCCGACCGTCATCTTCTCCCTGGAGATGGGCAAGCTCGAGATCATGATGCGGCTGTTCTCGGCCGAGGCCGGCGTCGCACTGCAGAACATGCGCTCGGGGCACATGAGCGATCAGGACTGGACCCGCCTGGCCCGCCGCTCGAGCGAGCTGGCCGAGGCGCCGCTGTTCATCGACGACTCGCCCAACCTGACGATGATGGAGATCCGAGCCAAGGCCAGGCGGCTGCGGCAACGCCAGGATCTGCAGCTCATCGTCATCGACTACCTGCAGCTCATGACGAGCGGCAAGCGGGTCGAGTCGCGCCAGCAGGAAGTGAGCGAGTTCTCCCGAGCGATGAAGCTGCTCGCCAAAGAACTCGACGTCCCGGTCGTAGCGCTGAGCCAGTTGAACCGTGGCCCGGAGCAGCGCACCGACAAGAGGCCGCTGCTGTCGGACCTGCGTGAATCGGGCAGCATCGAACAGGACTCCGACATGGTGCTGCTGGTGCATCGTCCCGACCTCTACGAGCCCGAGACCGAGCGCGCCGGCGAGGCCGACCTGATCATCGCCAAGCACCGCAACGGCCCGACCGCTACCGTCGCGGTCGCATTCCAGGGCCGGTACAGCCGCTTCGCCGACATGCCGAACTGACGATTGCCGGGCGCTCAGCGGGCCTGCGCTCTCCACGGCCGGGCAAGGGCGGCCCTGACGTAGAACACCGCGACGAGGCGATGCGACGAACTCCGATGCCGGTCTTGTCGATCAAGCCCATCATCGCGCCGCTTCCGCCGCCGCTTTCTCAGCGGTGGTCTCGTCCGGATGGCCGACGGCGATGAGTGTCGTGTGCGCGCCATGCATGGCTGCACCGGGCGGCCTTACAGTGCAAGGGCCAGGGCTGTGATGCGGCTCGACAGCGAGCTTGCCGCCCGGCGCCGACCATGGGGCCGACCGTGGACTACGAAGCCTTCGTCGCCGCCGTCCAGCAGTTGTTACACACCGATCGGGCGCACGCCGAACGAGCGATCGGAGCCACCGTGAGGACGCTGGCCGCGGGGCTGTCGCGGGACGAGGCGCGGCACCTCGTCGAACTGCTGCCGCCCGAACTCGGCCCGCTGCTGTTCCAAGTCGGTCCGATCGAGAAGCTCGACGTCGAGGCCTTCCTCGCCCGGGTCGCAGCGGACGAGAGCACCGACCTCGCGACGGCCCGCCGGGACGCAACGATGGTGCTCGAGGTGTTCGACCGCGCCGTCGGTGCCGACGAGTTCGACCGCCTCGCCGCGAGCCTGCCGAAGGACTTCGCGGCCCTGCTCCCGCGCGGGGCCGCCATCGGCGAGACGCCGTTCGACGCGCTCGTCGCGGCCGTCTCCCAGCGCGCCGGCATCGATCACGAGCGGGCCCACCGGGCCATCCAGGCGGTGCTGCGGACCCTCGCCGAACAGATCGCCCCGGGCGAGATCGACGACCTGGTCGCCCGGCTGCCGACCGAGCTGCATCCCCTCCTCAAGGACGCACGGGCACACCACCGCGGCAGCGCGTCGCACGTCCCGCTCGACGAGTTCCTCGAGCGGGTCGCGCAGCGCGAGGGCACCGACCGGTTCACCAGTGAGCGGCACGCGCGCGCCGTCCTCACCTCGCTGCGCGAGGCCGTCGGTGACGATGAGTTCTTCGACGTCACCGTGCAACTGCCGTTCGAGTACGGCGTGCTGTGGGTGCAGCAGTAGCACTGCCGAGCGTTCAGAGAATCGCCGGCGGGGGCTTGCGCGCCGGCGTCGGCGCCGCGGCGGTCAGTTCGGCCGGCTGAGGCAGTTCGAGCCGGCGGGGCGGCACCGCCGATCCCACGATGTGGGCAGCTCGTGCGCCGCGGTGGGCGGCGCGATCAACTGCTCGTGCTCGCCGCCGATGGCCTCGTGCGGCGCTGCCACCGCCACGGCCATCGCGCGACGGGAGCGCAGGGCCCGGCGGACCTCGCCGAGCGCCCACGCCAGCGACGCACCGACGGCCATGACGAACACGCCGGCGAAGACGTCGAGCAGGTAGTGGTTGCCGGTCGCCAGCACGACCAGCGACGTCGTGAGCGGGTAGAGCACCCCGAGCACCTTCACGAGCCGGCTCGACGAGTAGCGCACGAGCAGCACGCCGCACCAGACCGCCCACCCGACGTGCAGCGACGGCATCGCGGCGAACTGGTTCGACAGACTGCCCAACCCGCGCGGGACGCTGCCCTCGCCGCCCCACCAACCCCACCGCGACACGTCCGCGAGGGAGTCGCGAATACCGCTGCCGTCGAGCAGCCGCGGCGGCGCGGTCGGCACCAGGTGGAACCCGACGAGACCGAGCACCGTCGACAGCGCGAGCGTCGTTCGGGCGAAGCGGTACTCGCCGGGGTGCCGGCGGTACATCCAGATCAGCACGCAGGGCGTCACCAGGTAATGCATGGTCGAGTAGAAGTACGCGGCCAGCACCGCCAGCAACGTCACGCCGTCCAGCGCCTGGTTCAGGAACTGCTCGGGGTCGAGATGCAGAACCTGTTCCCAGTGCAGGAACAGCCGCCCGTTGGCCATCGCATGGGAGAGGCCGTCGTCCTGCACGCCTCGGGTGAACTCATAGGCCACGTAGACGATCGCGACGAACGCGAGCTCGCGCCACCACGACAGCCGGCGGATGCCCTGCTGGTCAGGGATGCGCAGGTGACCTGGCCCCAGGGCATGTGCACGAAGCCGATCGACCCCCCGAACGGACATGACGCGCACAACGCCGGCCGTCACCGGGCCATTCCCGCCAGGACCGTCGAATCGATCATGCCGCCGCATGCACCATCACCTCGCGCGAATCGGTCGTCAGACCGTCCACCCCCCATGCCCGGAGCTGGTCTGCCCTCGCGACAGTGTTGACCGTCCATGCGACAACGTCGGGCACGATCACGTGCAGCCGCGCGACCGCATCGGCCGACAGCATCGTGTGCCGCACGGACACCGCGTCGTCCTCGCGCGGGCCGCCCGCCAGGACGCGGCCCAGCTCAGGGCGGTCCCCGATCGTGCGCCAGGTGCGCACGCCGGCCGCGCGGTAACGCTCGAGGTCGTCCTCGTGGCTGGTGCTGACGCGGTAACGGTCCCGGTCGGGCGCGGTGGCGAGCCCGGCGAGGATCCGCTCGGTGAGCGCGCTGCGCCGGGCCGGCGCCGTCTCCTTCGGGTCGAGCAGGATGCCGCAGTCGGACGGAACGTCGGCTGCGACCTCGTGCAGCGTCGGGTCAAGGCCACGCCAGCGCAGCGCCCAGTTGTCGTTCTCGAGCCACCCGCGCAGGCCCAGCACCGGCAGGTAGTGCGACACGACGACGGACTCGCCCGCCAGTTGAACGTCGAGTTCGAACATCCCCGCCCCCGCTTCGGCGAGCGCCGCACACCCCGAGCTGCTCAGGGGCGTCCGATGCGCCACCAACAACACCCGGCCACGCTAGGGGTCGCCTGCCGTTGCGTACAACCACTTTCCGGACGTGTCCAGCGCTGGTCACGCCCGCGGATCGGGACCATCCGGGCATCCCACCCGATCGTGTGCGGCCGGCGTTCACCAGCATCCAGCAGGATGGCCCGGTGACGCCTCCGCACGAGCTCGCCCGCCGGCTGGGAACCGTGGACGCTGTGGTCATCGGGCTCGGTTCGATGATCGGTGCCGGCGTCTTCGTCGCGATCGCCCCGGCGGCCCGCGCGGCCGGGTCGCTCCTACTGATCGGGCTCGCGGTGGCCGCGATAGTGGCGTACTGCAACGCCGCGGCGTCGGCGCAGCTCGCGGCCCGCTACCCGACGTCCGGCGGCACCTACTTCTACGGACGCGAACGGCTCGGGCCGTGGTGGGGATTCACCGCCGGCTGGGCCTTCGTCGTCGGCAAGACCGCGTCGTGCGCGGCCATGGCGCTGACGTTCGCCACCTACGCGGTACCCGGCCACGAGACCGTGTCCCGCGCGATCGGTGCTGCGGCCGTCGTCGCGCTGACGGCGCTGAACTACCGCGGCATCACGAGGACGGCCGCATTCTCGCGAATCCTCGTCGCCGTGACCCTGGTGGCGCTCGCGGTGATCGTCGCCGCGATCTGGGCGGGCGGTGCGAGCCTCGAACGGGTGACCCGGCCGTCCTCGCCGAACCCGGGCGGCGTCGCCGGCGTACTGCAGTCGGCGGGCCTGCTCTTCTTCGCCTTCGCCGGCTACGCGCGCATCGCAACACTGGGCGAGGAGGTGCGCGACCCGGCCCGCACGATCCCGCGCGCCATCGCGGCCTCGCTCGCGATCACCCTCGCCGTGTACACCGCGGTGGCGGTCAGCGCGCTCGCCGCCGCCGGGCCGCAGGCCCTGGCCGGGACGAGCGAGCC
>JAVHVN010000197.1:0-6171 GCA_032160545.1 Pseudonocardiales bacterium
ATGTCGTGCAGGTCCAGCTTCAGCTTCATCGGGTCCTCGGGGTCAGCGCGGGTCGGGGCGGTCGATGTTCCAGTGCCGCGCCGGATTCGCGACCCAGGTGCCGTCGGTCCGGGCCATCAGGCCGAACCGGCTGATCACGCGCTGGCCGCCCTCGATGTCGCCGTATAGCAGGTCGACAGTCATGATTCCCCGGCTCTCTATTGCGCGCCGGACCGGACTGAATTCCTCGCCATGCGGGTCCCGGAGCGCGCCCTGCCAGAAGCCGATGTCCCCTGCCGCCACGTAGATGTCGCGGGTAAGCGCGTGGAAGTCCTCGAGCGCCGGATGCGGCACCGCGCTGGTGAGCTGTTCCGGGTGCACCACCCAGCCGTGCAGGATCGCGAGCCCGGTCCCGACGTTGCGAAGCGACATCGCCAGGTAGATCGCCTCGTCGGTGACCTCTGCGCTTGCGCCGCTGCCCCCGACGTGGACCCAGTGCTGGTCGACGAATGTGATCTTCTGCTCCGGATCCTGTGTCCGGGAGGCGAGCAGCAGCGGACGCACGCCTGCGAGCAGCGAGCGCTCCGCCGTCCGCGCGCTGCGGTTCGACGACTGCACGGCGCTGTATGTCGCCAGGGCCAGGACGAACGTTCCGCCTGCGGTCGCGAATGAGGAGATCGTCGCCCAGTCGGCCATGACCACACGCTAGCCTCGCGGCTCTGGTGCCCAGCATCCCTGAGCGGGCCGGGGGTCAGCGGTCGTGCGTTGTCCCGTCGGCACGGCATGCCGGCTTCATGACCCAGTACCGCGCTGGGGTGAGTATGGCTGTGCAGAGCGACCAGTGGCCGGCGTGGTGTGGAGTCCTCACCGACGGACCTCGGCGTGATCGGGCGTTGGGTCCTGCGCGACGGGCCGCAGACGCTTGAGTAGGTTGCGCCGGCCGCGGGTGGATAACCCGAGTTGTCTGGCGTGTGTGAAATCGATCAGCCCGGTGAGCAGTCCGAGGACGGCGCGTGGGGGGCCGTCCAGGACGAGGTCGGGATTGTCGGCGCGCCCGACCTGGCTGTGGACGTCCCCGCCTCGCATCTCGATGACGGCTGACTCGCCGGCGGCGAGGAGTTGGATGACGGCGGGCGGGGCGTCGCGATCGGCGTCGGTGGTGAACCACGCCGGGGCGTAGGCGAGCCAGCGTGCCTGGAACGCGTCGTCGGGCCGTTCCTCGCTCATGTACCTCAGTCCCCAAAGCCCGAGTGCCTTCAGCACCGGCTGGAGTGCGAGGCCGTTCTCGGTCACGTTGTAGAGGACGGTGGCGACCGGCGGTGGCGCGTCCTCGCGCGCGACGAGCCCAGCATTTTCGAGTTCTTTGAGGCGGGTCGACAGGAGGTTGGTCGCTACGCCCGGTAGTCCGTTCTTCAGGTCGGTGAACCGGCATGGGCCTTGCAGCAGCAATTCGCGCACTATCAGCAGCGTCCAGCGGTCGCCCACGACGTCGAGGGCCCGAGCGATCGAGCAGTACTGGCCATAGCTGCGCATACGCCGACACTACTCGGGGAACAGTTTAGTTTCCAAATCACTTGCTTGAGAAACTCTACCAACTGTGCGTAGTCTTCACCGCATGATTCGCATGCCGTCGAAACCGCTCGCCAACGGCCGGACGGAGCTCGTGCGATGACCTACGCAGAAGCTGCGGTCGACCAGACCATCAGCCGCCTCCTGAGCGAGCACCCCTGCCTCGATGCCTCGAGCGACGGAGCCCTCGACAACCTCGACCAGTTCCACATCGGCGGCGCCGACGCGGTCGACCTGCTCATCCCCACCCTCGCACTCGCCGACACAGACGTGGTCCTCGACATCGGCTCCGGCTTCGGCGGCCCAGCACGGCAAATAGCGCGCCGCACCGGCAACCGAGTCATCGGCATAGACATCACTGCGGCCTACGTCGACGCCGCGCGTGACCTGACCGACAAGGCAAAGCTCAGCAACCTCGTCGAATTCGAAGCCGCCGACATCGCCACCTTCCAGCCCGAGACTCACTTCCAGGCCGCGATAACCATGCACGTCCAGATGAACGTGCAGGACAAGGTCAGCTGGTTCACACACATCGGTCGGCATCTGACCCCCGGCGCCCGCCTGGCCATCTGGGACGTCTGCCAACCGGCACGACACGAACTCGCCTGGCCGATGCCGTGGTCGCTCGACGGAAGCGACAGCTTCGTCGTCGACGCCGAGTCCTTACGCACCGCGGTCGAGCAAGCCGGATTCAGCACCCTCGAATGGACCCAGCAGTCCACCTGGGTGCAGGCGTGGGTCGCCAAGACCATGGGCGCCGGGCTACCCACCGGACCGGCACTCCCGATGCTCCTCGACGACGGCTACACCCGCGTCATCAACTACGCCACCGCGCTCACCAACGGCGCGCTCGAGGTCTGGCGCGGTTGCTTCACGAAGAACTCCACCAACTGACCAGCGCAGCCCTGCGCAGCCGGCGCGAGGATGATCTTGTTTGCACCCGGGTGACACCATGGGATCGCGTCGTGGCTGCCAGGGCGCGTGAGGCGGGTCGAGTGACCGAACTGGTGGCACAGCGGCGCGAGGAGGATCATGCTTGTCGGTCTGCTACGCCGCTTTCTGCAGCCCTACCGGCGTCCGTTGCTGGCGGTGGTCGGTCTGCAACTTGTGGGCACCATGGCGTCGCTGTACCTGCCGAGTCTCAACGCACGCATCATCGACAGCGGGATTGCCCGCGGTGACACCGGCTTCATCCTTCGAACCGGTTGCTGGATGCTCGTGGTCAGCGTCGTACAGATCGCCTGCTCGGTCGTGGCGGTGTATTTCGGCGCTGGGGCGGCGATGGGGTTCGGCCGCGACGTCCGCGGCGCGGTCTTCAGGCGCGTCGGCGCATTCTCGGCTCGCGAGGTGTCGCGTTTCGGTGCGCCATCGCTGATCACGCGCAGCACCAACGACGTGCAGCAGGTCCAGATGCTGGTGGTGATGACCTGCACGATGATGATCGCCGCTCCGATCATGTGCGTCGGCGGCATCGTCATGGCGCTTCGCGAGGACGTCGGACTCTCGTGGTTGATGGGCGTCAGCGTCCCGGTGCTGGCGATCTTGATCGGCCTGATCATCAGCCGGATGGTGCCGCAGTTCCGTCTCATGCAGACACGCATCGACTCGGTCAACCGCGTCCTGCGTGAGCAGCTGTCCGGGATTCGTGTCGTCCGGGCATTCGTGCGCGAGCCGGTCGAGACCGAACGGTTCGCTGCGGCGAACACCGACCTGACGACGACGGCGGTGCGGGCCGGACGGCTGATGGCGTTGATGTTCCCAACAGTGATGCTCGTCGTGAACGTCTCGAGCGTGGGCGTCCTCTGGTTCGGTGCGGCGCGAATCGACTCCGGGCAGATGCAGATCGGTTCGCTGACGGCGTTTCTGACCTACCTCATGCAGATCCTGATGTCGGTCATGATGGCCACCTTCATGCTGATGATGGTTCCGCGCGCCGCGGTCTGTGCCGAACGCATCGAGGAGGTGCTGCAAACCGAGACTTCCGTGGTCATGCCGGCAGCACCGATCACCGACGTGGCTCGCAGTGGTCGCATCGAGTTCCGCGGCGTGGGGTTCGAGTATCCGGGCGCGGACGAGCCGGTGCTGCGGGATGTCTCGTTCGAGGTGTCGGCAGGGCAGACGACGGCGATCATCGGTAGCACGGGTACTGGCAAGTCCACGCTGGTGTCGATGATCCCGCGGTTGTTCGACGCGACCGAGGGCAGCGTCCTGGTCGACGGGGTGGACGTCCGAGATCTCGCTCCGGACGTGTTGTGGACGCGCATCGGGCTGGTGCCACAACGGCCGTACCTGTTCAGCGGGACGATCGCGAGCAACTTGCGATTCGGCAATCCGGACGCGACCGACGACGACTTGTGGCAGGCGATCGAAATCGCTCAGGCCCGGGACTTCGTGTCGACGATGCCCGAGGCGTTACAGGCACCGGTTGCGCAGGGTGGCACGAACCTGTCCGGCGGCCAGCGTCAGCGGCTGGCCATCGCCCGTGCCCTGGTGCTGCGTCCTGACATCTACGTCTTCGACGAGTCGTTCTCGGCGCTCGACCTCGGTACCGATGCTCGGCTGCGAGCCGCGCTGCGTCCGGTTACCCGTAACTGTGCTGTGGTCATCGTCGCTCAGCGGGTATCCACGATCGCCGGCGCCGACGAGATCGTCGTGCTCGAGTCCGGTTCGATAGTCGGGCTCGGCCGGCATGAGGACCTGCTGGCGAGTTGCCCGACGTACGCCGAGATCGTCGGTTCCCAACTGTCGGCGGACGAGGCCGTGGCGTGACCACGACATCCGATCGCGTCGTACCGGCCCGGTTGCCCGAGGCCGGCGGCGCGGCGCGTCGTGGCGGCGGTCCACCATGGATGACTGCCGGCATGCCGGCCGAGAAGTCGATGAACTTCGGCCCATCGACGCGACGGCTGCTGAAATTGCTTCGACCCGAGCGGGCACGAGGGCTGGGCGTGATTGCCCTCGCCGTCATCAGTGTGAGCCTTGCCGTACTCGGTCCCAAGGTGCTGGGTCGGGCCACCGACATCATCTTCTCGGGTGTGATCGGGAAGCAGCTCCCCAGTGACATCGACCTGCAGCAGGCCGAGGCGGCGGCCCGCGCCCGCGGTGACAAGAACTTCGCCCACCTACTGCAGCAGACGCATCCGAGGCCAGGTCACGGCGTCGACTTCACGGCGTTGAGCCATGTGCTGTTGCTCGTACTGGCGCTCTACGTGGGGGCGAGCGTCTTGTCGTGGCTACAGGGGTACCTGCTCAACGGCGTCGTACAGAACACCGTGCTGAGGCTGCGCGCAGACGTTGAAGCCAAGATCCACCGCCTGCCGTTGCCGTACTTCGACAAGCAGCCGCGCGGCGAGTTGCTCAGCAGGGTCACCAACGACATCGACAACATCTCGACGACACTGCAACAGACGATGAGCCAGCTGCTGACCTCGCTGCTCACGGTCGTCGGCGTCGTGACGCTGATGTTCGTGATCTCGCCGCTGCTGGCTCTGATCGCGCTCGTCACCGTACCGACGTCGATCGCGGTCACGAAGACGATCGCCAAGCGGTCGCAGAAGCAGTTCATCGCCCAGTGGCGGCATACCGGATCGCTCAACGGCCAGATCGAGGAGGCGTTCACCGGCCACGAAGTGGTCAAGGTGTTCGGCCGCCAGCACGAGATCGAGGAGAGATTCGCCGCCAAGAACGAGGAGCTGTTCCAAGCGAGCTTCGGTGCTCAGTTCATCTCGGGGCTGATCATGCCGGCGATGATGTTCATCGGGAACCTGAACTACGTCGTGATCGCCGTGGTCGGCGGCCTGCGGGTAGCCACCGGGTCGCTGAGCCTCGGCGACGTGCAGGCGTTCATCCAGTACTCCCGCCAGTTCACCCAGCCGCTCACCCAGGTCGCTTCGATGGCGAACCTGTTGCAGTCCGGCGTCGCGTCGGCCGAGCGGGTGTTCGACCTGCTCGACGCCGATGAGCAGACGCCCGAGTCCGAAGCACCGCAGCAGCCGGTCGAGCGCCGTGGCCGGGTGGAGTTCGAGCATGCTTCGTTCCGCTACGAGCCGGGCACTCCGCTGATCGATGACCTCTCGCTGGTGGCCGAACCGGGCCAGACGATCGCCATCGTCGGGCCGACCGGCGCGGGCAAGACCACCCTGGTCAACCTGATCATGCGGTTCTACGAGCTGGATGCCGGGCGCATCACCCTCGACGGTCTCGACATCACGACCATGCGTCGTGACCAGTTGCGGTCCCAGGTCGGCATGGTGCTGCAGGACACCTGGCTGTTCGGCGGCACGATCCGCGACAACCTGCGCTACGGGCGACCCGACGCGACCGACGCAGAGATCAAGGCCGCGTCCGAGGCGACATTCGTAGACCGATTCGTGCGCAGCCTGCCCGACGGCTACGAGACGGTTATCGACGAAGAGAGCAGCAACCTCAGTTCGGGGCAGAAGCAGCTGATCACGATCGCGCGGGCGTTCCTTGTGGATCCGTCACTGCTGATCCTGGACGAAGCGACCAGCTCCGTGGATACGCGCACCGAACTGCTCATCCAGCACGCGATGGCCGCGCTGCGCTCCAACCGCACCAGCTTTGTGATCGCCCACCGGCTGTCGACGATCCGCGACGCCGACC